>JBBIJC010000004.1:40803-73488 GCA_037446165.1 Hydrogenophilales bacterium
CCGGCTGCATCTAAACCGGCTGCATCTAAACCAGCTGCGCCGGCTACTCCGCCGGTCTCCAGCGACAAATCGGGCGCGATCCCGAAGTAATCACCTGGGTGACTTGTCACCCTCCATGTCATGCCGACGTGGTGAAATTGGTAGACACGCTGTCTTGAGGGGGCAGTGACGAAAGTCGTGCGAGTTCGAGTCTCGCCGTCGGCACCATCGAATTTCTTTATCCGCACTTAGGTGTTATTAATAACCCATTGATATCAATGGGTTTTTTCTTTTTTGTCGGCTTGACACAAAGCTCTCTAGACACATACACTCAAAAAATTGCCAAGCATTGGAAGTGGAGTCCAAAGTGCCGTGGCCGAGGGGACAAAATGCTGGATAACTATTTTGCGATTTTGGTTTTTATTCTGGTTGGCCTGGCGGTCGGCGTAGGTCCCATGCTGGTAGGGGGTGGTTTGGGCTGGGGCCTGGGTTTGCTTAAACCCGATCCGGAAAAGAACTCCCCTTATGAATGCGGTTTCGAGGCCTTCGAAGATGCGCGCATGAAGTTTGACGTGCGTTACTACCTCGTGGCTATCCTGTTCATCCTGTTCGATCTTGAAATCGCCTTTCTCTTTCCTTGGGCGGTGGTGCTGAAAGATATCGGCGCCTTCGGTTTCTGGGCCATGGTGGTGTTTCTCGGCATCCTGGTGGTGGGCTTCGCCTACGAATGGATGAAGGGCGCCCTGGAGTGGGAATGACGGCCATGCAAGGTTTGCAGGACAAGGGCTTTATCACCACGACTGCCGATCAGGTCATCAACTGGGCCAAGACCGGTTCGCTCTGGCCCATGACCTTTGGTCTGGCCTGCTGCGCCATCGAGATGATGCAGGCCGGTGCGGCGCGTTACGATCTGGACCGTTTTGGTATTGTGTTCCGGCCCAGCCCGCGCCAGTCCGATCTGATGATCGTGGCGGGCACCCTGACCAACAAGATGGCTCCCGCCCTGCGCAAGGTCTACGATCAGATGCCGGAGCCGCGCTGGGTGCTGTCCATGGGTTCATGCGCCAATGGCGGGGGCTACTACCATTATTCCTACGCCGTGGTGCGTGGTTGCGACCGCATCGTGCCGGTTGATATCTATGTGCCTGGTTGTCCGCCCACCGCCGAGGCGCTGCTGTTCGGCCTTGGGCAGTTGATGAACAAGATCAAGCGCACCAATACGATTGCCCGCTGAGGATTTGCCTAGATGCCCGTAACCCCTGAAGTTCTGCTCTCGCGCCTTGAAGACGTCCTGGGCGAAAAACTGGTCAGCGGCAAGGTGGCTCTCGGCGAGGTCACTATCGAGGTGCGGCCCGAAAATTGGCACGAGATTGCCTTGCTGCTGCGGGATGAAACCAGCCTGCGCTTCGATGAACTGATCGACCTGTGCGGCGTGGATTACTCCACCTATGCCGAGGTTGGCAAGGAAGAGGGCCGCTACGCTGTGGTCATGCACCTGTTGTCGGTCGCGCGCAACCATCGTGTCCGTGTTCGTGCCTACTGTGCTGACGAAGTGCTGCCCATGGTCGCGTCAGTGGTCGACGTCTGGAAGGCGGCCGACTGGTTCGAGCGCGAGGCCTTTGATCTGGTTGGTATCGTTTTCGACGGCCACCCGGATCTGCGCCGCATCCTGACCGACTACGGCTTCATCGGTCATCCGTTCCGCAAGGACTTCCCGGTTCATGGCCAGGTCGAGATGCGCTACGATCCGGAGCAGAAGCGGGTCATCTACCAGCCGGTCAGCATCGATCTGCGCGAGGTCACGCCGCGCATCGTACGCGAAGAGAATTTCGGGGATGTCGGCCATGGCTGAGATCAAGAATTACACGCTCAATTTTAGTTCCGGCCGCGCTTCGCGCTTAACCTTCGCTACGCCAAGGTTAGCCTGCACTGAAATTGAGCTGAGTTGGTGCATTGCCGCCGTTGTGGCTTCGGTAGAGGTTTTCTGAGCATGGCCGAGATTAAGAATTACACGCTCAATTTTGGGCCGCAACACCCCGCCGCCCACGGTGTGCTGCGCCTGGTGCTGGAACTGGACGGCGAGGTTGTGGAACGTGCCGACCCGCACATCGGTCTGTTGCACCGCGCCACGGAGAAGCTGGCCGAGAGCCGTACCTACCTGCAGTCAGTGCCCTATATGGACCGGCTGGACTACATGTCCATGATGCAGAACGAACATGCTTACTGCATGGCCATCGAGAAATTGATGGGCATCGAGGTGCCGGTCCGGGCCCAGTACATCCGGGTCATGTTCGACGAGATCACTCGCATCCTGAATCACCTGCTCTGGCTAGGCACGCACGGCCTCGACGTCGGCGCCATGACCATGTTCCTGTACACCTTCCGCGAGCGGGAAGACCTGATGGACGTGTACGAGGCGGTGACCGGCGCTCGCGTCCATGCCGCCTACTACCGTCCGGGTGGTGTCTACCGCGATCTGCCGGACAGCATGCCCAAGTACGAGGCCAACAAGTACAAGAGTGCGGCCGATGTGAAGCGTCTCAACGTCAATCGCGAAGGTTCGGTGCTCGACTTCATCGATGACTTCTGCAACCGCTTCCCGAAATGCGTCGACGACTACGAAACCCTGCTCACCGAGAACCGGATCTGGAAACAGCGCACCGTCGGTATCGGCGTAGTCGATGCCGACCGGGCCAAGGCACTGGGCTTTACCGGCCCCATGCTGCGCGGTTCCGGCGTGCTCTGGGATCTGCGCCGGATGCAACCGTATGAGGTCTACGACCAGCTCGACTTCGAGATCCCGGTCGGCACCAATGGTGACAGTTACGACCGTTATCTGGTGCGCATGGAAGAGATGCGTCAGGCCAACCACATTGTGAAGCAGTGCGCGGACTGGCTGAGAGCCAATCCGGGCCCGGTCATCACCGGCGACCACAAGGTTGCGCCGCCGTCGCGCGGGACCATGAAGGCCAACATGGAAGAGCTGATCCACCACTTCAAGCTGTTCACCGAAGGCATGCACGTGCCGGCCGGCGAGGCCTATGCGGCCATTGAACACTCCAAGGGTGAGTTCGGCGTCTACCTGATTTCCGATGGCGCCAACAAGCCCTACCGCATGAAGCTGCGCGCACCCGGCTTCTCCCATCTTGCCGCGATGGACGAAATGTCGCGCGGCCACATGATTGCCGACGTGGTCGCCATCATCGGCACCATGGACATCGTATTCGGCGATATCGACAGGTAATCCTATGCTGACACCCGAATCCCTGGTTCTGATCGACAAGGAAATCACCAAGTACCCGGCTGACCAGAAGCAGTCGGCCGTGATGGGCGCGTTACGTATCGCCCAGGTTGAAAAAGGCTGGCTGGCGCCGGAGACCATCGAATGGGTTGCCCAATATCTGGGCATGCCGGCCGTCGCCGTGTTCGAAGTTGCCACCTTCTACAACATGTATGAGCTTGAGCCATGCGGCCGGCACAAGATCACGGTCTGCACCAACCTGCCCTGCCAGTTGCAAGGTGCGGACGCCGTGGCTGAGCACTTGAAGCAGAAACTCGGCATTGGCTTCGGCGAGACCACGGCGGATGGCCGTTTCACGCTGCGGGAAGGCGAGTGCTTCGGTACCTGTGGTTCGGGCCCGCTGTGTCTGCACAACAACCACAAGATGCATACCCACCTGACCCCCGAGACGGTGGACAAGCTGCTGGATGAGCTGAAATGAGCGCGACTTACACCGGTCCCAAGGTTTGCCTGTGGACCCTTGACCACCCCCATCCGGCATCGCTCAATACCTATGTCGCCAACGGCGGCTACTCGGCGCTGAAGAAGATACTGGCCGAGAAAACCCCGGCCGAGCAGATCATCGAGCAGGTCAAGATCTCGGCCCTGCGCGGGCGCGGCGGGGCAGGTTTTCCGACCGGACTGAAATGGTCGTTCATGCCTCGTCACTACGAGGGCGACAAGTACGTCGTCTGCAACACCGACGAGGGCGAGCCGGGCACCTTCAAGGACCGCGACATCATCGAGTTCAACCCGCACCAGCTGATCGAGGGCATGATCATCGCCGGCTACACGCTGGGTGCCAAGGCGGGCTACAACTACATCCACGGTGAAATCTTCGAACTGTACGAATTCTGGGAAAAGGCCCTGGAAGAGGCACACGCCGCCGGTTATCTGGGCCGGAACATCTGCGGCTCCGGCTGGGATTTCGATCTCCACGCCCATCACGGCTATGGCGCCTACATCTGCGGCGAGGAAACCGCGCTGCTCGAATCGATCGAAGGCAAGAAGGGCCAGCCCCGCTTCAAGCCGCCGTTCCCGGCCAGCTACGGCCTGTACGGCAAGCCGACCACGATCAACAACACCGAAACCCTGGCCTCGATCCCCTGGATCATGCGCCACGGTGGCCAGGCCTTCCTGGAACTGGGCAAGCCCAACAACGGCGGCACCAAGATCTTCTCCATCTCCGGTCACGTCAACAAACCGGGCAACTACGAGATCCCGCTTGGCACGCCGTTCGCCGACCTGCTGGAAATGGCCGGCGGGGTGCGCAACGGCCACCAGCTCAAGGCGGTCATCCCCGGCGGTTCGTCGGCTCCCGTCCTGCCCGCCGAGATCATGATGGGTTGCACGCTGGACTTCGATTCCGTGTCCAAGGCCGGCTCCATGCTCGGTTCCGGCGCGGTCATCGTCATGGACGAGACAGTCTGCATGGTCAAGGCACTGGAGCGCCTGTCCTATTTCTACTTCGAGGAATCCTGCGGTCAGTGCACGCCCTGCCGCGAGGGCACCGGCTGGATGTACCGCGTGGTCAAGCGCATCGAGCACGGCGAAGGCCGACCGGAAGACCTGGACCTGCTGATGAGCGTCGGCACCAACATCGCCGGCCGCACCATCTGCGCCCTCGGCGAGGCCGCCGTCGGCCCGGTGCAGAGCTTCATCAGGCACTTCCGCAGTGAATTCGAGTACCACATCGAAAACAAGAAATGCATGGTGGGGAATTGAGATGCCCGTAATCACCATCGACGACAAGCAGATCGAAGTTCCCGCCGGCAGCACCGTGATGGATGCCGCGCGCGAGGCGGGCGTCTACATCCCGCACTTCTGCTACCACAAGAAACTGTCCATCGCCGCCAGCTGCCGGATGTGCCTGGTCGAGGTGGAGAAGATGCCGCGTCCGGTGCCCGCCTGCGCCACGCCGGTCACCGACGGCATGGTGGTGCGCAGCCATTCGGCCAAGGCGATCGACGCCCAGAAGGGCGTCATGGAATTCCTGCTGATCAACCATCCGCTCGACTGCCCGATCTGCGACCAGGGCGGCGAATGCATGCTGCAGGACATCGCCATGGGCTACGGTGGCGTCGGCTCGCGCTACGCCGAAGCAAAGCGCGTGGTCAAGGACAAGGACCTCGGCCCGCTGGTCGCCACTGACATGACCCGTTGCATCCATTGCAGCCGCTGCGTCCGCTTCGGTCAGGAGATCGCCGGCATCATGGAACTGGGTATGCCCGGGCGTGGCGAGCACATGGAAGTGATGCCCTTCCTGGAACATCATGTTAGCTCGGAATTGTCCGGCAACATCATCGACCTGTGCCCGGTCGGCGCCCTGACTTCCAAGCCGTTCCGCTTCAATGCCCGGCCCTGGGAGCTGTCCCGGCGCAAGACCGTCAGCCCGCACGACGGCCTGGGCACCAACCTGGCCCTGCACGTCAAGGACAACCGCGTGCTGCGCGCGACGCCGGTCGACAACGAGGCGATCAACGAATGCTGGCTGGCCGACCGCGACCGCTTCAGCTACCAGGCACTCAATTCCGATGAGCGGATGACACGGCCCATGGTCAAGGATGGCGGGCGCTGGATCGAAGTCGACTGGCAGAAGGCCCTGGCCCAGGTTGCCGGCTCGCTCAAGGTCATCCGCGATACGCACGGCGCCGGGGCCATCGGCTTCCTCGCCTCGCCGCACCAGACGGTCGAGGAACTGCACCTGTTCCAGAAACTGGCTCGCGCCTTGGACTGCGAGAACATTGATTTCCGCATCGATCGCAGCGACTTCTCCGGCCAGTTGGCAGGCGTGCCCTGGCTGGGCATGCCGGTTGCCGAACTGAATAGGCTGGATCGTATGCTGTTGATCGGCTCCAGCGTGCGCCAGGAGCAACCCCTCATTGCCCAGCGCCTGCGTCAGGCGGTGAAGCGGGGCGCTCAGCTGAACGTGGTTCACGCCGCCGATGACGATCTGCTGTGCAAGGTTGCCAACAAGCTGATCGGCAAGCCCTCCACGCTGGTCGGCCTGCTCGCCCAGGTGGCCAGGGCGGTTGGCGCCGAGGCACCCGATGTCGCCGTCTCAGCCGAAGCGCGGGCCATGGCCAACAGCCTTATGTCAGGCGAGCGGAAGGCCATCTTGCTTGGCCAGCTGGCCCAACTGCATCCCCACGCGGCTGAACTGCATGCGTTGGCCCAGGCCATCGCCCAGGCCATCGGCGCGACGCTGGGCGTGCTCGGCGCATCCGCCGACAGCATCGGCGCCGGCGTGGTCGACTGCCTGCCGGGCCAGGACGGCCTCGATGCCGGCCGGATGTTCGCCGAGCCGCGCAAGGCCTACGTCATCCTCGGCGCCGAGCCGGAACTGGGTGCGGGCGACACCGCCGCTGCGCACCAGGCGCTTGGGTCGGCCGAACTGGTCATCGCCTTGTCGCCGTTCAAGACCCGCTCCATGGACTACGCCCACGTCATGCTGCCGATCGCGGCCTTCGCCGAGACGGCGGGCAGCTACGTCAACATGGAAGGCCGTCTGCAATCGTTCCGCGCCGCGGTGCCGCCGCAGGGCGAGGCCCGTCCGGCCTGGAAGGTGCTGCGGGTGCTGGGTAATCAATTCGGTCTGGCTGGCTTTGGCCAGGATACGAGCGAGCAGGTGCTGGCCGAGGCGCTGCCTGAAGGCGAGGCCACGGTGCGTGCCCGCCTGAACAACGAGATCACCGGCGTCACCGTGGCGCATCTGAATGCCGCTGACGGCATCGAGCGTCTGGGCGACACGCCCATCTACCAGCTCGACATCTACACCCGCCGTGCGCCGGCCCTGCAGGCCACGGACGATGGTCTGGCCGCCCATACCGCAACCGCCTGCGGCGCCCTGATTGCCCGCCTTGGACTGAGCGATCGCAAGCCGGTCAAGGTGAAACAGAACGGCGCCGAGACCGTCATGAAGCTGATTCGCGATGATCGTCTGCCGGACAATGTGGTGCGCGTGGCGGGCAGTCTGCCCGCCGTGGTCATGTTCGGTCCACGCTTCGGTACGATCAGTCTGGAGAAGATGTGATGGAATATCTGCAGCACCTCCTCGGTCCGGCCTGGATGCCGATCTGGACGCTGGTCAAGATCGTCATCATCGTGCTGCCGCTGCTGATTGCCGTGGCCTACCTGACCTACGCCGAGCGCAAGATCATCGGTTACATGCAGGTCCGTATCGGCCCCAACCGGGTCGGTTTCTTCGGCTTCCGCCTGGTCGGTCTGGGGCAACCCATAGCCGACGCGGTCAAGCTGATGACCAAGGAAATCATCCTCCCCACCGGCGCCAACAAAACCCTGTTCCTGCTGGCGCCGGTGCTGGCCATCGGCCCCGCCATGGCGGCCTGGGCGGTGGTTCCGTTTACCGAAAAGTGGGTGCTGGCCAATGTCGATGCGGCCCTGCTGTACGTGCTGGCCATCACCTCCATGGGCGTTTACGGCGTGATCGTTGCCGGCTGGGCCTCCAACTCGAAATATGCCTTCCTCGGCGCCATGCGCTCTGCCGCCCAGATCGTATCCTACGAGATTGCCATGGGCTTTGCCCTGGTCGGGGTGCTGATGTGTGCCCAGAGCCTCAACCTGGTCGATATCGTCAACGCGCAGAAGGGCGGCTTCTGGCAGTGGTACTGGCTGCCCCTGTTCCCGTTGTTCATCGTCTATCTGATCTCCGGCGTGGCCGAGACCAACCGGGCGCCGTTCGATGTGGCCGAAGGCGAGTCCGAGATCGTCGCCGGTTTCCATGTCGACTATTCGGGCATGGCCTTCGCGGTGTTCTTCCTGGCCGAATACGCCAACATGATCCTGATCGCCGCACTGACCTCGATCCTGTTCCTGGGCGGCTGGCTGTCGCCGTTCCCGTTCCTGCCCGACGGCTTCTTCTGGATCGCCGCGAAGATGAGCTTCGTGCTGTTCCTGTTTCTCTGGTTCCGCGCCACCTTCCCGCGTTATCGCTATGACCAGATCATGCGTCTGGGCTGGAAGGTGTTCATTCCGGTAACCCTGATCTGGATCCTGGTGGTGGGCGGCTTCATGCAGACCCCGCTGGCTTACCTGTTCCACTGAGGAGGCGAAGATGATTTCCGCAGTCAAACGCTTCTTCAACACCTTTCTGCTGATCGAGCTGCTAAAGGGCCTGGTGGTCACCGGCCGGCACCTGTTCGCGCGCAAGATCACCATCCAGTATCCCGATGAACGGACGCCGCAATCGCCGCGTTTCCGTGGCCTGCATGCCCAGCGCCGGTATGCCAACGGCGAGGAACGCTGCATTGCTTGCAAGCTGTGCGAGGCGGTCTGCCCGGCCATGGCGATCACCATCGAATCGGCCCAGCGCGACGACGGCACCCGGCGCACCACCCGCTATGACATCGACCTGACCAAGTGCATCTTCTGCGGCTTCTGCGAAGAGGCCTGCCCGGTCGATGCCATCGTCGAAACCCGCATCTTCGAGTACCACGGCGAAAAGCGGGGCGACCTCTATTACACCAAGGACATGCTGCTGGCCGTGGGCGACAAGTACGAGTCACAGATCGCCGCCGACCGGGCCGCGGACGCAAAGTACAGATAACGGAACACATCGATGGATTTCGCCAGCATCGTCTTTTACTTTCTCTCCGCCATCCTGCTCCTGAGCGGGTTGCGGACGGTCACCGCCAAGAACCCGGTGCATGCCGTACTGGCCCTGGTGCTTGCCTTTTTCACCGCCGCCGGGCTCTGGATCATGCTCGAGGCCGAATTCCTGGCCATCACCCTGGTGCTGGTCTACGTTGGTGCGGTGATGGTGCTGTTCATCTTCGTGGTGATGATGCTCGACATCAACATCGAGGAGATGCGCAAGGGCTTCTGGAGCCATCTGCCACTGGCAGCGCTGGTCGCCGGCCTGATGGTGGTGGAGATGGTCATGGTGCTGGGCGGCGACCGCTTCGGCCTGACCGCACCCGCCGCCAAGCCGGCCAGCTACAGCAACACCAAGGAACTGGGCTTGTTGATCTACACCGATTATGTCTATGCCTTCGAACTGGCCGCGGTGATCCTGCTGGTGGCCATCGTCGCCGCCATCGCCCTGACCCTGCGCCGCAAGCACAGCCGCAAGATCGTCGATCCGGGCTGGCAAGCCAGACAGACCGCCAAAGGGCGCATCCGCATGGTCAACATGAAACCGCAGCACCCCGAACTGAAGGAGGCAGACGAATGATCGGCCTGAATCATTACCTCATCCTCGGTTCCATCCTGTTTGCCATCGGCGTGCTGGGCATCTTCCTGAACCGGAAGAACGTCATCATCCTGCTCATGGCCATCGAACTGATGCTGCTGGCGGTGAACATGAACTTCATCGCCTTCTCCCACTACCTGAACGACACGGCGGGGCAGGTTTTCGTGTTCTTCATCCTGACCGTTGCCGCGGCCGAGTCCGCCATCGGTCTGGCCATCCTGGTGGTGCTGTTCCGCAACATGAACAGCATCAACGTGGAAGACCTGGACAGACTGAAGGGTTAACGACATGAACATGCAGACCCTCTACCTGACCGTGCCCCTGGCTCCGCTGGCTGGGGCCCTGGTGGCCGGCCTGTTCGGCAAGACCATCGGCCGCACCGGTTCCCATCTGGTCACCATCGCCGGTGTGCTGGTGGCCTTCATCTGTTCTTTGCTGATCTTCCAGGACGTGCTGGCCGGCCACAGCTTCAATGGCACGATCTATACCTGGCTGACTTCCGGCAACCTGAATCTGGAGGTCGGGTTCCTGATCGACCGCCTGACCGTGGTCATGATGCTGGTGGTGACCTTCGTCTCGCTCATGGTGCACATCTACACCATCGGCTACATGCACGACGACCCGGGCTACCAGCGCTTCTTCAGCTACATCGCGCTGTTCACCTTCTCGATGCTGATGCTGGTGATGTCGAACAACTTCCTCCAGCTGTTTTTCGGCTGGGAGGCGGTCGGCCTGGTGTCCTATCTGCTGATCGGTTTCTGGTTCACCCGCGACACCGCCATCTACGCCAACCTCAAGGCCTTCCTGGTCAACCGGGTCGGCGACTTCGGCTTCCTGCTCGGCATCGGCCTGATCCAGGCCTATTTCGGCACCCTCGATTACGCCCAGGTGTTCCAGGCCGCGCCCCAGTTCGCGGACCATGCCATCACCCTGCTGGAAGGCCATAGCTGGTCCTTGCTGACGGTGATCTGCATCCTGCTGTTCATCGGCGCGATGGGCAAGTCGGCCCAGTTCCCGCTCCACGTCTGGCTGCCCGACTCGATGGAAGGCCCGACCCCGATCTCGGCCCTGATCCACGCCGCGACCATGGTCACGGCCGGTATCTTCATGGTGGCCCGGATGTCGCCGCTGTTCGAACTGTCCGACACTGCGCTGTCCTTCGTCATGATCATCGGCTCGATCACGGCGCTGTTCATGGGTTTTCTGGGCATGATCCAGAACGACATCAAGCGGGTGATCGCGTATTCGACACTGTCCCAGCTTGGCTACATGACCGTCGCCCTGGGCGCCTCGGCCTATTCGGTGGCGATCTTCCACCTGATGACTCACGCCTTCTTCAAGGCCTTGCTGTTCCTGGGCGCCGGCTCGGTCATCATCGGCATGCACCACGACCAGGACATCCGCAACATGGGCGGTCTGCGCAAGTACATGCCGATCACCTGGATCACCATGCTGGTCGGCTCGCTGGCCCTGATCGGTACGCCCGGTCTGTCCGGTTTCTACTCCAAGGATTCGATCATCGAGGCGGTGCAGGCCTCGCATCTGTGGGGTTCCGGCTTCGCAGCCTTCGCCGTGACCGCGGGTGTGTTCATCACGGCCTTCTATTCCTTCCGCATGTATTTCATGGTGTTCCATGGCAAGGAGCGGTTCCATAACGCCCATCCGGCCCACTGTGCCGTCGAGGGCGATTCGCACGGCCATCATCACACCCCGCATGAATCGCCGTGGGTGGTCACCCTGCCACTTATCCTCCTGGCCATTCCCTCGATCTACTCGGGCTGGGCCTACATCCAGCCCATGCTCTACGGCGATTTCTTCGGCTCGGCCATCGTCATCAACCATGCCGCTCACCCGGCCATGGAAGAACTGAAGGCCGAGTTCCACGGTCCGGCGGCAATGGCCCTGCATGCCTTCACCTCGATGCCGTTCTGGCTGGCCCTGGCGGGTGTGCTGTCGGCCTACTTCCTGTACATGGTGCGCAAGGACTTGCCGGAAAAGATTCGGGCAAAGACCGGGATCATCTACACCATCCTGGACCAGAAATACGGTTTCGACCGGTTCAACGACTGGTTCTTCGCCGGCGGCGCCCGGCTGCTCGGCGGCCGATTGTGGCGCTGGGGCGACGTGGCGGCCATCGACGGCCTGCTGGTGAACGGCTCCGCCCGGATGGTGGGCCGGATCGCCCGCATCTCACGCGAACTGCAATCGGGTTATATCTATCACTATGCCTTCGCCATGATCATCGGCGTGGCCCTGCTGGCGACCTGGTTCGTCTGAAGAAAGAAATACGCGATGCTGGAAGGAATCGGAATCTTAAGCCTCACCATCTGGGTGCCCATCGTGGCCGGCCTGCTGGTCCTGTTCACCGGCAGCGACGACCGTAACGCCGATGGACAGCGCACCCTGGCCCTGATCGGCGCCGTGCTCGGTTTCCTGGTCGCGATCCCGCTCTGGACCGGTTTCGACGCCAGCACCCCGGCCATGCAGTTCGAGGAAGTCGCGCCCTGGATCCCTGCCTTCAATGTCTGGTACCACCTGGGCGTGGACGGCATTTCCATGCCCTTCATCCTGCTCAACAGCTTCACCACCGTGCTGGTGGTCATCGCCGGCTGGAAGGTGATCCAGACCAAGGTCGCCCAGTACATGGCCGCCTTCCTGATCCAGTCCGGGCTGATCAATGGCGTCTTCGCCGGTCTCGATGGCATCCTGTTCTATGTCTTCTTCGAGGCCATGCTGATCCCGCTGTACCTGATCATCGGCATGTGGGGCGGGCCGAACCGGGTCTACGCCGCGATCAAGTTCTTCCTCTACACGCTGCTCGGCTCGCTGCTGATGCTGGTCGCCATGATCTATCTGTTCTTCGTCAGCGGCGGCAGCTTCGAGATCCTGGAATGGCAGCGGGTCGGCCTGACCATGACCGCACAGCTCCTGCTGTTCGTGGCCTTCTTCTTCGCCTTTGCGGTCAAGGTGCCGATGTGGCCGGTACATACCTGGTTGCCGGATGCCCACGTCGAAGCGCCGACCGGAGGCTCGGTGGTGCTGGCGGCGATCACGCTGAAGGTCGGCGCCTACGGTTTTCTGCGTTTTACCCTGCCCATCGTGCCCGATGCCACCCACCAGCTGACCTGGCTGATCGTGACCTTCTCCCTGATTGCAGTGGTCTACATCGGCCTGGTGGCGCTGGTGCAGTCCGACATGAAGAAGCTGATCGCCTATTCCTCGATCGCCCACATGGGCTTCGTTACCCTGGGCTTCATGCTGTTCAACGCGCTCGGCATCGAGGGCGGCCTGGTTCAGATGATCTCGCATGGCTTCGTCTCAGCCGCGTTGTTCCTCTGCATCGGCGTCATGTACGACCGCGTCCATTCGCGCCAGATCGGGGACTACGGCGGCGTGGCCAACACCATGCCCAAGTTCGCGGCGCTGTTCATGCTGTTCGCCATGGCCAACTCCGGCCTGCCCGGCACCTCGGGTTTTGTCGGCGAGTTCATGGTCATCCTGGGCGCCGTGAAGGTGAACTTCTGGTGGGCTGCTGCCGCTGCGCTGACCCTGATCTTTGGCGCCGCCTATACCCTGTGGATGTACAAGCGGGTGATCTTCGGCAAGGTCGCCAATGAACACGTGGCCGAGCTGCAGGACATCGACGGCCGCGAGTTCCTGATCCTGGCGCTGCTTGCCGTCGCCGTGCTGGCCATGGGTCTCTACCCGCTGCCCGTCACCGACGTGATGCATGTCTCCGTCAACAATCTGCTGGAGCATGTCGCTCACAGCAAGCTGCCTTAAGGTGTCCTCGATGACCCCTCCTTCGTCCGACTTCGTCACCGCCCTGCCGGAAATCGGCCTGCTCATCGTGGCCTGCGTGGTCCTCCTGGTCGAGGCCTACAGCAAATCCAGGATGGCCGCCTACCTGCTGACCCTGACCGGGCTGCTGCTCACTGCTGCGCTGGTAGTGGTCAGTGGCGCCGGCGTGCCGAAACTGGCCTTCAACGGGCTGTACATCGACGATCCGATGGGTGAAGTCCTCAAGCTGCTGACCTGCCTGTCCGCCATCGTCGCGGTGATCTATTCGCGCCAGTTCCTGGATGACCGCAAGATGCTGTCCGGCGACTATCTCGGCCTGTTGCTGTTCGCCGTGCTGGGCATGCTGGTGATGATCTCGGCCAGTCACTTCCTGTCGCTCTATCTGGGCCTGGAACTGCTCTCGCTGGCCCTGTACGCCATGGTCGCCATGGAGCGCGATTCGGCACGCGCCACCGAGGCCGCCATGAAGTACTTCGTGCTCGGCGCGCTGGCCTCCGGCCTGCTGCTGTATGGCATGTCGCTGATCTATGGTCTGACCGGCTCGCTCGAACTGGCCAAGATCGCCGAGTCGCTGCACTACGGCGTGAAGAGCGAAATGGTGCTGGTCTTCGGCCTGGTCTTCATCGTCGCCGGCCTGGGTTTCAAGCTGGGTGCAGCGCCGTTTCACATGTGGGCGCCCGACGTCTACCACGGCGCCCCTGCCGCCGTGACCCTGTTCATCGGCACGGCGCCCAAACTGGCCGCCTTCGCCTTCGCCATGCGCCTCCTGGTCGATGGCCTGCAACCGGCCCATGGCGACTGGCAGCAGATGCTTGCGGTGATGGCCGTCGCCTCGCTGGCCATCGGCAATATTGCCGCCATCGCCCAGACCAACATCAAGCGCATGCTCGCCTATTCGACCATCTCCCACATGGGCTTCCTCCTCCTGGGCATGATGACCGGCAGCCTGGCCGGTTATTCCTCCGCCATGTTCTACGCCGTGACCTACGTGCTGATGAGCCTGGGCGGCTTCGGCATGGTGACCTACCTGTCCCGCGCCGGAGTCGAGGCCGAAAACCTGGACGACTTCAAGGGCCTCAACGCCCGTCACCCCTGGCTGGCCGCGATCATGGCCATGGTCATGCTGTCCATGGCCGGCCTGCCGCCCTTCGTCGGCTTCTACGCCAAGCTGTCCGTCCTGCAGGCTCTGATCGGCGCCGGCTGGATCAGCCTTGCCGTGGTCGCGGTGATGTTCTCCCTGATCGGCGCCTACTACTACCTGCGCGTGGTCCGGATCATGTACTTCGATGCCCCGCCGGTCGAGGAAAGATCCGCAAGCCATGCCGGCGACGCCGTCATGCTGCTGTCGGCCAACGGTCTGGCCATTCTGGTGCTGGGCATCCTGCCCCAGTCGCTGATGACGATCTGCGCCTTGTCGGTGCAGATGTCGCTGCGCTGAAATTTGGTTGGCCAGGACCTGATCAACCAGCTGTTCCTGGCTCAAGCCGCGATCATTCGCTAGCAGTCTTTTCCAGGGCTGTTTCAGCCAGTCAAAACCACATCTCCGGGTAGCGCCGGGTCCTGGACAGGTTGTTCACGAGCAGGGCGACCAGCAGCAGGATGGTCGCGCCCAGCCCCGCCGGGATCAGGATATACAGAAACCCCAGCTTGTGAATGCCACCGGAACCGATGACCGCGATCAATGCGGTTGCGCCGCCAGGCGGATGCAGGGTTCGGGTCGCATGCATCAGGGCGATGGCAAGCGAGACGGCCATCGCCTCGGCCAGCCACAGGTGGGTGTGCAGATATTTCCAGCAGAGCACGCCCACCAGTGCGGATAGCATGTGCCCGCCGATCAGGTTGCGCGGTTGCGCCAGGGGGCTGAAGATCGCGCCGAACACCAGCACGGCCGAGGCGCCGAATGAGCCTATCATCAGATGCAGGTCGAAGTCGGTGAGGAACAATGAGTCCATCCAGGCCACGGCGCCAATACCGATGAAAGAAGCCAGCCAGGACCAGGTGATCTCGCGCAGGCTGACGCGGGGAGGGCTGCCGCGGGTCGAGCCACGCATCTTGCGGAAATAGTCGCGTAGCGTCACAGCAGCCGTTCCAGATGCGCGGCGCTTAAAAAATCCTTGCGCAGAAGCAGTCCGCGGGGCCGACCGGTCGCGTCGATCACCGGCATGCTGCGTCCCTGGTGTTCACGGAACGCGCGAAAAATATCGCCGAACCCGGCATCGACGGGCACGGAAACGGCCCCTGCGGTCATCGCCTCGGCAACTGGCGTGTCATGACAGCGATGGGTCAGTTTGTAATCGCCATCCATCATGTTGAGCAGCAGTTCGAGAAAGGTGTCGACCTTGAGACGGCGGAGAAAATCGGTCTCGGTCAGCATGCCGATGACCATGCCATTTGGGTCCACGACCGGCAGCCCCTTGTAGCCGGACTGCACGATGGTTCGTGCGGCGACATCCAGCGTCAGGTCCGGCGAGAGGAGGGGAGCATCGCGCCGCATCAATGTCTCGGCCTTGAGCCCCGCCGTCAATCGTCGAACGGCATGGTGATGGGCGTGGTGATAAATGGCCCGGAAGTCATCGGCAAATACATCGACATAGCCTTCGAAGTGCCTCATGGCATCGAGGATGTCCTCGTCGGAAAGCTCGATTTCCAGTTCCTGGTCGTCAGTGGTCATCCATAGGTATCCGTATCAATAGCGGGCATCTGAGAGATGGGCGCGCGTACTGCCTTCCCGGTTCAGCCGGTGCTCCAGGCGCGTGGCCGCATCATTCCGGCAATCTTGCAGGCCTGCTTCACGTAGCCGTAGGGGAACAGCTGGAACAACTGATCCTTGGCCGCTTTCTTGTCTATCGTATTTGTGTTGCTGATGAACTCCACCACGTGCCGAACATCCGGTGCGACCTGATGTTCGCGCCAGTACTCACGCATGAAGTGCAGGATCGGCCAGTGCTCATCAATCAGCCTCAATCGTTCCTCGGTCGCCAGGGAGAGGGCGATCTCCTCGTTCCACGCCTCCGGGTCGACTAGGTAGCCTTCAATGTCTCGCTCGGTCTCAAGTTCGATGGTCATCTCGGTACTCGCTTTCCACACTGTTGTTGATGTTAAGAGTACAGAGGTGGATAAGCCCAATCAAACGATATTAATTTGTAGTTACAATCGGATTATTCGATATAAAGAGTGGGCTAACACATGGACGTTGACCAAGCACGGACCTTCCTGGCCATCGCCGCCTATGGCAGTTTTCTCGATGCCTCGCGGCACCTGAATCTGACCCAGTCTACGGTCAGCGCACGCATCCAGCGACTGGAGGAAGAGTTGGGGGTGCGTCTGTTCGTGCGCAATCGCTCCGGTGCCACATTGACCGCCGGTGGAAGGCGCTTCGACGAATACGCCAAGCGCTTGGTGCTCACGGCAGAGCAGGCACGCCACCATGTCGGACTGCCCAGCCGCTATCGCGCCACACTGCGTATCGGCGGGCGCATCGCGCTTTGGGAGGGCTTGCTCCCCGGTTGGGTCGGCTGGATGCGTGAACAGGCAACCGATGTCGCCATTCGCGCGGAAATCGGGTTCGAGGAGGACCTGATGCGGCGCCTGATCGAGGGCACCCTCGACATCGGGCTCATGTACAGCCCGAGCCATAGCCCCGGCCTGATTGTCGAACACCTGTTCGACGAGAACCTGATTCTGGTCAGCAGTCGACCGGACGACACCGGACCCGGCGACGATTACATCTACGTCGAGTGGGGCCCTGCCTTTGAAATCCAGCACGCACAGAGTTACCCCGACCTGGAACCGCCGCCGCAGGTGGTCAACATCGGCTGGCTGGGGGTGCAGCTGATCCTGGCCAATGGCGGCTCCTGCTATCTTCCCGAGCGCATGGCCGGGCAGCTGATTGCTGCCGGTCGTCTGCATGCAGTGGCCGACGTTCCGCGCTACGCGCATCCAACCTACATGGTTTACCCGAAGGAATTTGACAACCCGGTCATCCCCCAGGCATTGGCTGGCTTGCGCGCCTTGGCTCAACCCGCTTGATCGGGAAGGGCTTCGGCGACGCGACCCGCAGCCATCCTGACTGTCAGTTTCTCCGCAGGGCCTTGGCCAGTGCATCGGCCATCGAGCCGCCGGCCGGTTCGGCCTGGCGCGACTTGGCCAGCGCCCGGTTCGGCATCCGTTCCTGACTGGTTTGCTGAGGCCGCACCTCGTCGCTCATGCGCATGGTGAGCGCGATGCGCTTGCGCGGGATGTCCACCTCCAGCACCTTGACCCGGACGATGTCGCCGGCCTTGACCACTTCGCGCGGGTCTTTCACGAACTTGTTCGACAGGGCCGAGACGTGGACCAGTCCGTCCTGGTGCACGCCGATGTCGACGAAGGCGCCGAAGTTGGCCACGTTGGTCACCACGCCTTCCAGGGTCATGCCGGGTTGCAGGTCCTTCAGGTTCTCGACGCCTTCCTTGAAGGTGGCGGTCTTGAACTCGGGCCGTGGGTCGCGGCCCGGCTTTTCCAGTTCCTTCAGGATGTCCTTCACCGTCGGCAGGCCGAAGCGTTCATTGGTGAACTTCTTGGGGTCCAGCCGGCGCAGCACGTCGCTGTTGCCGATCAACCCCTTCACCGGCAGCTTCGTTTCCTCAAGGATGCGCTCGATCACCGGATAGGCCTCCGGGTGCACCGACGATGCATCGAGCGGGTTGTCGCCGCCCTGGATGCGCAGGAAGCCGGCGGCCTGCTCGAAGGTCTTGGCGCCCAACCGGGAGACTTCCTTCAGCTTCTCCCGGTTGGGGAAGGCGCCGTGCTGATCACGCCAGGCCACGATGTTGGCGGCGAGCGAGGTGTTCAGGCCGGATACCCGGGCCAGCAGCGGCGCCGAGGCGGTGTTGAGGTCGACCCCGACCGCGTTGACGCAGTCCTCGACCACGGCATTGAGGCCGTGCGCCAGCCGGGTCTGGGAGACGTCGTGCTGGTACTGGCCGACGCCGATGGCTTTGGGTTCGATCTTGACCAGTTCGGCCAGCGGGTCCTGCAGGCGGCGGGCGATGGACACCGCGCCGCGCAGGCTGACATCCAGTTGCGGGAACTCACGCGCGGCGAATTCGGAGGCGGAGTAGACCGAGGCGCCGGCCTCGCTGACCACCACCTTGGCCAGCTTCGCCTCCGGGAAGCGCTTCATCAGGTCGGAGGCGAGCTTGTCGGTCTCCCGGCTGGCGGTGCCGTTGCCGATGCTGATCAGCTCGGCCTCGTGCTTTCTGGCCAGCACGGCCAGGGTGTGCAAGGAGCCTTCCCAGTCGTTGCGCGGCTCGTGCGGGTAGATGGTGGCGGTGTCGAGCAGCTTGCCGGTACGGTCAACCACGGCCACCTTGACCCCGGTGCGGATGCCCGGGTCGAGGCCGATCACCGCCTTGGGGCCGGCCGGCGCAGCCAGCAAGAGATCCTTCAGATTGGCGCCGAAGACCCGGATGGCTTCTTCCTCGGCCCGCTCGAACAGACCGTTGAACAGTTCCAGTTCCATCGATAGGGAGAGTTTGACGCGCCAGGTCCAGCGCACCGTGTCGGCCAGCCAGCGGTCGGCTGGGCGGCCGCTGTCGCGGATGCCCCAGTGGCTGGCGACCATGCCTTCGCAGGCGTTGGTGCTCTTGCTGACGGTGTCCTGAAGGTCTTCCGGCAGCTTCAGTTCCAGGCGCAGCATGCTCTCGTTGCGACCACGGAACAGGGCCAGGGCGCGGTGTGAGGGCACCGCCTTGAGCGGCTCGGAGTAGGCAAAGTAATCGCGGTATTTCTGGCCTTCCTCCTCCTTGCCTTCCTGCATGGTGGAGACCATGACGCCGTAGTCCTGCAGGTGAGTGCGCAGCTTGCCGAGCAGCCCGGCGTCCTCGGCGAACTGCTCCATCAGGATCTGGCGGGCGCCGTCCAGAGCAGCCTTGACGTCGGCCACGCCCTGGTCGGCGTCGACGTATCGTTCGGCCTCGGCCTCGGGGGTCAGGTCCGGATCGGCCAGCAGGGCCAGGGCCAGCGGCTCCAGGCCGGCCTCCCGGGCGATCTGGGCCTTGGTGCGCCGCTTCTGCTTGTAGGGCAGGTAGAGGTCTTCCAGTCGCTGCTTGGTCTCGGCGTTCTCGACTTCGGCCTTCAACTCGGGCGAGAGCTTGCCCTGTTCCTCGATGCTGGCCAGAACCGCAGTGCGCCGCTCTTCCAGCTCGCGCAGGTAGCCGAGGCGTTCCTCCAGGTTGCGCAGCTGGGTGTCGTCCAGGCCACCGGTGGCCTCCTTGCGGTAGCGGGCGATGAACGGGACGGTGGCGCCCTCGTCCAGCAACTGGACGGCGGCGACGATCTGGGCGAGGTGGGCGCCCAGTTCACGGGCGAGGCGGTCTTCGATGCGCGGCAGCATGGTTTGCGGTGTCATTCAAAAGGCCCGGCAGGATGCGACAAGACGCCGGAGGTGACAAGTCTTGACAGGTCCGTCCGGGTGGCATTCGGTTGCCGCTGGTCGGCGGAAACAAAAAAAGTTCTAAATAAATTTCAGGCGTTGCCGATAATGCAAGCACGTGCCCGGTCATCGGGTACACAACCTTAACAAGGGCAAACCCGTTGAAAGGCGGGGACGCAAAGTCACCGGTCTAAAAGGCTACCGCCTCAAGACAGCGGGATTGCAAGGTGGGCTAACCGCCGGAGTTCGAGTCCGGTCCACTGCACAATCCCCCTTTACACGTGGTTTCGCCCTGGTTGCGACGCGCCAGGCGCGGGTTCAGGAGATGGGCTATGGAAACTGTCCGCAAGATCATTGGAGTCGCTCAGTTCAGCCGCGAACGACAGAGCGGCGGCAAGCGCACGCCGCTCGACGACTGCCGCGAGACCTCCGCGCTGGGGCTGGACAAGGCCCTGTCCGAGAGCCTCGAACAGGTCAAGCTCCAGTTGCTGGAAATGGCGGACAAGGCCATGGGGCCGGAGCTCTACCATTTGTACATGGACACCCTGGAGCTGGTCCGCGACCATGCCGCCGAGATCGGGGCCGGGCTCCGCAAACACTATCTGCAAGGCTTCAAACAGGCCTGCCGCCGCGATCCCGGTCGCCCGGGAAAGAACGTCGATGTCCCCGAACTAAGCCTGCTGGAGCCGGATGATCTGGAGGAGTCGCTGGCGGTCAACACCTTGGCCAACGCGATTCACAATACCTGCTCCGAGGAACTGTTCGCGCTGGACAAACGGATCGGCATGCTGATCAACGATCCGGACCTGGCCCATGGCGACAATCCCCTGGGGCCGGAAGTGATTG
Source organism: Hydrogenophilales bacterium (assembly GCA_037446165.1). GTDB lineage: Bacteria > Pseudomonadota > Gammaproteobacteria > Burkholderiales > Thiobacillaceae > Parasulfuritortus. Next base: position 61,336 of record JBBIJC010000004.1, read on the forward strand.
CGCAAGCGCTGACCGCGGCCTTGGCGGATCAGGGGTCCGCCATGAAGGTGCGGCTGCTGGTGGTGGCGAAGCTGAGCAAGCAGTTGCCCGAGCGGATCAGGGACATCTACCGCGAGATCAACCAGCATCTGGTGAAGAAGAACGTTCTGCCTACCATCCGGGTGGGCATGCGGCAATCGGCGGCGCCTGCCGCCTCGGCCTCCGCGCCGTATTCCCAGCAGAGTGCGGCAGAGGGCGGTGGCGACCTGTATGCCCTGCTGCAACAGATGATGAACATGGGCGGCCAGGCGGGGGGCATGCCCATGGCAGGCGCGGTCATAGCCGGTCCGGCCATGCCCGGACAGCCAGCCGCCCAGGCCAGTGCGGCGGCGATCCAGGCCGGGGCCTTCATCCATTCCCTGAACCTGTTGCAACACGGCCGGGTAAGCGAGGTCGTCCGGGCCGGCCTGGATGCCGCGGCCCTGCAAGCCATCAGCCAGGGCGGTGGTCAGGTCAATGTGCTGCACAGCCTGCGCGGCATGGCCAACAGCATGACTTCGGTCGATGCCATGACCCTGGATATCGTGGCCATGGTGTTCGACTATGTCCTGGAGGACAAACGCATTCCGGACGCGGTCAAGGCGCTGGTCGGCCGCCTGCAGATTCCGGTGCTGAAGGTGGCGATGCTGGACAAGACCTTCTTCTCGCACAAGGGTCATCCGGCCCGCAAGCTGCTCGATGGCCTAGCCGATGCCGCCATTGGCTGGGATGCCAGCGAAGACCGCGACGGCGGCGTGTACAAGAAGATCGAGCAACTGGTTGAGTATGTGCTGGAGCGGTTCGATGACAGCATCGAGACCTTCACCGAGGCCCTGGATCAGTTGAATGCCTATCTGGCCGAGGAGCGGCGCGAGGCGGCGCTGGTCATGGTGCCCAGCGTCCAGGCGGTCAAGGACCGGGAGCGTGCCGATTGGGCGCGCCAGATGGCCCATGACGAAGTCCAGTCCAGCCTGCTCGGGCAGCCGGTTTCGGCCGAGATTTTCGCCTTTCTGACCGGGCCCTGGCAGCGCATGCTGGCCGATATCCACCAGAAGGCTGGCGAAGAGAGCCCGGCTTGGACTGGCGGGCTGGGCACCATGAGCGACCTGGTCTGGAGTCTGGCGCCCAAGGTCAATCCGGACGAACGCAAGCAGCTGGTGGCCATGCTGCCCAGTCTGCTCAAGCGCCTGGACGAAGGCATCAGCTACCTCGGGCTGGCGCAGTCCGAGCGGGATGCGTTCTTCTCCAGCCTGGTCAAATGCCATGCCGAGGCGGTCAAGGCCGGGTTGCTGGGGCCGGGCGAGCAGATGCCGGCCAAGCCGGCTCAGGTAGAAGAGGCCGACATCCCGGTGCTGGTCGAGCCGGCCGGCTTCGAGCCGGTCGAGCCGCTTGAACCGGTCGAGGCGGAGCTGGCCGAAGCGGATGAATCGGCGATCGAGGAAATCATCATCGGCGACCTGCCCTGGGGCAGCGGCGAACTGGATGAGCCTGAGCCAGAGCCGGAGATGAGCGGCCTGAAACGGGGCAGCTGGATCGAGTACCAGCAGGACAACGGCGCTACCGTGCGCGCCAAGCTGTCCTGGATCAGTCCGCAGAAGGGCATGTATCTGTTCACCAACCGTTATGGGCAGCGGGCCATCTCGATCAATGCCGAAGGCTTGCAGGCCAAGCTGCGCGATGGCGAGGTGCGGATTCTGAATGACGTGCCGCTGATGGACCGTGCGGTGGGCAGCCTGATGGAGCGTCTCCAGCGCCATGCCGCCTGATGCGACAGGTTCGCGCTTTCTGGTTCGCCAGCCACTGCTGGATGCCAGCTATCAGATTGTGGGCCATGAGTTGAGCCTGCGCGACCGGGCGCTGGTCCCGGTCCTGCCCGGCGCCGAGAGCCTGGATCAGGCGCGGGATGAATATCTGATCGCCAGCGTGATCGATCTGGAGCACCGGAAGGCGCTGGGCAACCAGCTCACGCTGCTCGATCTGGCCACGGCAAGCCTGGTCAATCCAATGCTGGCTGTACTGCCCACGGGCAAGGTGGCGGTGCCCGTACCGGTTTCCCGGCTTGATCTGGTTCAGTCGCTGGTTGACCTGGCGGTTTTGCCCCTGATCGAGGATGACGGAGCCGAATTGCCGTCAGTCATGCCGCCTGGCTGCCTGTTCGCGCGCCTGGACTGCTCTGGTCATGACGCGCTGGCGCTGGGTGAACGGGCCGAACAATTTCGCCGCCGCGGCGTGAAGCGCCTGATCGCAGGCAACATCGGCTCGGAAGAGGGGTTCGAAGTCGGCCGGAAACTAGGCTTCAACCTGTTTCAGGGCGGTTTTTTCAGGCAGCCCCGTCCCGGCCAGGGGCGCAAGCTGGAGAGCGGTGTCGTTCAGGTCATGGAACTGCTCAATCAGACCATGGCGCGGGCGCCGATCGAAGAACTGGAAGCCGGTTTCAAGCGCAATGCGGCACTGACCTATCGTCTGCTGCGCTATATCAACTCCCCGGCCAACGGCCTGAACCAGCCCCTGGCCTCGATCGGCCAGGCCTTGATCTGGCTGGGGCATGAGCCGTTATACCGCTGGTTGAGCCTGTTGCTGTTCAGTTCGGGCCAAGCGGACGGGCGCGACCAGGCCCTGTTGAAAAATGCCCTGGTGCGCGCCCGGTTCATGGAAAACCTGGGCCTGGAGCGGCTGGATCGCAGTCAGCGCGGCGGCTTGTTCATCGTCGGCATCCTGTCCCACCTGGATGCCTTGCTGGACCGGCCGATGGCCGAGGCCCTTGCACCTTTGCATTTGTCAGAAACGATGACCGGGGCACTGCTTGAATTGAACGGTCCGTATGCGCCTTACCTGAAGCTGGCCGTGGCCTGCGAACGCTTCGACCAGGACGCCGTGGAGCAGGTGGCGGATGGCGCCGGCCTGTGCGCGGCAGAAGTCAACCTGGCCCACGTCAATGCCCTGATCTGGGCCGAATCAGTGGCAAATTGACCCAGAATAAGCGCATCATGAACCGTCGCTTCATGCCTGGAGAGTGGGATGACTTGGCATAAATGGTGGGGCGCGAGCCAGTGGGCCGCCTACCTGGAACACATGGAACTGCCGGTCAAGGCGTCCAGCAAGCTTGCCCTGGCCGAACTGGAGACGCGTCGGGGTGACCTGCTCTCGGCCAAGGAGCTGGCCGACCTGATGCTTGATGACCCGCTGTTTGCCTTGCGCCTGCTCAAGGATGCCAATCAGCGCCTGCCCCGGCGCATGTCGCGCGATATCACGACGCCGCTCGGTGTGGTCCTGTCTCTGGGGACATCGCGTTTTTCCGAACAACTGGCCCAGGCGCCGGAAGTACAGGACGACAACCTCGGGTTTGTCGCATGTGAAGGCCGCGCCACGCTGTCGGCCCGGATTGCCGTGATCTACGGTTCATACCACCATGATCTCGACCCGGGCGAACTGGCCCTGGCGGCACTGCTTTCGAACGCCGGCGAGATCGAGCTCTGGGCCTTTGCCCCGGAGTTGCCCCAGGCAGCGCAGGATGAACTGAATTCAGGCCGCTCGCAGCGCAGCGAAGAGGCGCAGCTCAAGGCCTGCGGTTTCGCCTTCAAGGATTTGACCTTGCTGATGAGCCAACACTGGCAACTGCCGCCCCTCATCCTGCACCTCATCCGCGGCGATGAAACCCTGCGCGCCAAGCTGGCGCGGCTGGCCATGAACACGGCGCGACACCTGAGTAAAGGGGTGGCCGACCCCGGGCTGCCGCATGATCTGATCGCGGCCGCCAAATTGACCGGCGCGGTGGTTTCATCGCTGGTCGCGGCCTTGCCCTTGCTGACCGAGGACGAGAAGGGCAGACTGGTTCAGCTGACTGAAGCGGTGCAGGCATCGGCCTGAGTGGGGCCGGATTTTGCAGTGTGGTAGCAATAGTCGATTGATTAATTAACTATACTTCCCATAATGGCTCGTCCACCTTATGTGGGCGAGAATGTGCGTCCAGCAGGGAGCAGCAGCAAGATGGGAAATCGTAATAATGTGACTGATATCACTCAGGCAACCCGCCCGCTCAGCTCGGGTAGCACGGGCAGCCGTGCACCTCTCAATGAGTGCAGGGAAATAGCGGTCCTCCGCCTGGGCGTGGTTCTGAACGAGTCCTTCGATCAGATGGTCGAACAGCTGCTCGAAATGGCCGATAAGGCAGTGGGCCTTGAGATGTACCACCTGCATATGGATGCGCTGGATCTGGTGCGTACCCACAGTGAAGCCATCGGTTCCACGTTCCGCGAACGCCTGCTCTGGCATTTCAACCGGGCCTGCCGGCATGAAGGCGCACGGCTTTCGGAAACCTCCAATGTCCGGCTCACCCTGGTCGAACCGGACGAACTGGAAGATTCGCTGGCGGTCGGAACCCTGTCCAACGCAATTTTCAATACCTGCAGCGAGGAATTGTTCGCCCTGGATCGGCGCATGGGCATGCTGATCAATGACCCGGAGTTGGAACATAGCGAAAACCCTCTGGGCCCGGGAGTGATCAGCAAGGCCATCATGGATGCGCTGGAGGAGCGGGAAGAGCAGATCAAGGTGCGCCTGCTGGTGGTGTCGCTGCTGAGCAAGCAGGTACCCGCGCGGATGCCGGACATCTATCGCGAAATCAATCGCAAGCTGGTCGAGAGGAATGTGCTGCCGACCATTACGGTGGGCATGAAGCGCAAGGAGCAGGGTGGTTTTGTTCTATCGGGCCCGGGCGGGGTCCAGGCCAATGCCGGCGCGCCGGGGCAGGCAGGTGGAGCTGCGCCCGGCGGCGGGGCGCCAGGCCAGGGTGCAGGGTCCGTAGGCGGTGATCTGTTCGAGGTCATGCAACGGCTGATGATGAGCAGCGCCGGCCAGAACTATGCGGGCTTCCCGCAGGCGCCCGGTGGGTCGCTTGGGCCAGGCGGCCCATCCGGCGCGACCACCGCCGGCGGGGCCGGATTTGCCGGTCAGCCCGTGCTGGGAGGGGGGGCATCGGCTGCCTTCATGAATGCCTTGCATCAGCTTCAGCGCGGTCAGTTCGGGGGCTTCGCAGCGGGTGGTGGTGGCCTAGGTGTAAGCGGTGCTGGAGGCGGTGGCGGCGCTGCCCCTGGCCCACTGGGTGACGATCCGGCCAACGCGCTGCGCAACCTGCGCAGCAGCGAGGCGGCCAAGTCGATGAACTCGCTCGATGCCATCACCCTGGACATTGTCTCCATGGTGTTCGATTCCATCCTCGACGACGAGCGCATTACCGATGACGTCAAGACCCTGATCGTCCGGTTGCAGATTCCCATGCTCAAGGTGGCGATGCTGGACAAGGGCTTCTTTTCGCACAAGCATCATCCCGCCCGGCTATTCCTCGACAGTCTGGCCGAGGCCGCGATCGGCTGGGACGCCGGTGGCGCACGCAAGGACGAGCTATACCCGAAGCTGGAAAAACTGGTTAGCGAGATTCTGGATGGTTTCGAGGAAAACATCGATATCTTTGAACGGCTGACCGGCGAATTGAAAGGCTGGCTGGACGAGGAAAAACGCGATGCCGACCAGACCGCGGTACGCAGCGCAATGGCCCTGAAAAGCCGTGAGGAATCCGATTTCAGCCGGCTGGTGGCGTATGACGAGATCGAGTCCTGCCTGGTTGGTCGACCGGTCCCGAACCTGATCCGTACCTTCCTGAACAAACACTGGGCGAGCTTGCTGGTCAAGTTGTATCAGGTCGAAGGTGCAGGCAGTCCGGCCTGGCAGGAGGCCGTGACGACCATGAAGGACCTGGTCTGGAGCGTGGCGCCGAAGGGCGATCTCGAATCGCGGACCCGCATGCTGAAAATGCTGCCCGGTCTGCTCAAGGAGTTGAGGAAGGGGGCGCGTGACCTGGACCTCGATCCGGCGACCCGCGATGAATTCTTCAGCGACCTGGTGAAATGTCATACCGTGGCGCTGAAATCCAGTTCCTACAACGAGGCCCTGAATGTAGCCGCCGAGATCGAGGGACGCTCCGATGCGCCGCCACCGGCGCCCGAGCCCCCGGTCGACTTCGAGCCGGTCGAGCCCGTGCCGGCTGCGGATGACGAGGCCGAAGCCAGGATCTTCAAGCATGAGTTGGAGTGGAACGAAAAAGCGCTTCCGTCCATGTCCGATCCGATATTGGCCGGGGTCAAACGTGGCAGCTGGATCGCCTATCGCAATGACGCTGACATTGAAGTGCGTGCCAAGCTGACCTGGATCAGCCCCCTGAATGGTTACTATCTGTTCACCAACCGGAAGGGCGAGCGCGCGGTTTCGATCGGATCCGATGCCCTGGCCGCCAAGCTGAACGCCGGCGAGGTCCGCCTACTCAGTTCCATTCCGCTGATGGACCGGGTGATCGACGGCCTGATGGAGCGGATGAGAAGCAACGCCACTGCTGCCTGACGGCTGCGCAACCGGGCAAACCCGTTAGGGAAACGCTGATTTAATCGACTTCGTCGCTCCCGCGTAGGCGGGAGCCCAGTCGAATCAAGGCACTGGATCCCCGCCTACGCGGGGATGACGAATAAATCAGTGCTTCCTTAGAGGATTTCGATAATTTTCCGTACCGGCGCCGGCAGGGCGGCCTGGCAGGCCTCCTCGGGCGTCAGCCAGATCAGGCCGGGTTCACCGGCAGCATCCGGTCTGTGCAGTACCGCGCGCGCGCGCGGGTGGATGGTGAGGCGGAAATGGCTGAACGTGTGGTCCAGTCTTGGCAAGTCCGCCAGATGTTCCGATTCATACCCCAGTCGTCGCACGGCCAGGACGATGTCATCGTCCGATGTACATTCCGGCAGGCTCCATAACCCCCCCCAGATGCCAGTGGGAGGTCGCTTTTGCAGCAGGATTTGGCCGGCGTGGCGCAGGACCAGCATGATAGTGTCCCGCTCCGGCAAGTCCTTGCGCGGCCGCGCGGCTGGCAGTTCGCCCTGCCGGCCTTCACGGTTGGCAATGCAGTCGTCGGCAAACGGGCAGTTTGCGCAATCAGGTCGCGAGCGCCGGCAGAGGGTGGCGCCCAGATCCATGATGCCCTGGGTGTAGGCCTGAATCTCCCGTTCCGGCAGCAAAGCCTCGGCACGTTCCCACAGCCGAGTTTCCACCGACTTTTCCCCGGGCCAGCCATCGACCCCGAACAGGCGGCAGAAGACCCGCTTCACATTGCCGTCCAGGATTGCCCGCTGCTCGCCAAAGGCAAAGGCCGAGATGGCCGCTGCGGTCGACCGGCCGATGCCCGGCAGGGTCAGCATGGCGTCGAAGCCGCTCGGAAACCGGCCGCCGTGGTCGGCCATGATGCGCTTTGCCGCGGCATGAAGATTGCGCGCGCGGGCGTAATAACCCAGCCCGCTCCACAAGGCCAGTACCGCGTCTTCCGGGGCAGCCGCCAGGCTGGCGATATCGGGAAACCGGGCCACGAACCTGCCGTAATACGGGATCACCGTCTCGACCTGGGTCTGCTGCAACATGATCTCGGACACCCAGACGGCATAGGGGTCGCTCACCTGCCAGGGCAGGCCGTGGCGGCCATGCGCCTTTTGCCAGGCAATCAGGCGGGGCGCGAAATCATGCACCGACCTGGCCTTCCAGGCGCGCGATCTGCTTATCGTGCAAGCGCGACAGGGTCAGCACCGCAGCGCTGGCTCCGATCAACGCGAACAGCATGTCCGACTGGGTGTCCCAGGGGTCGCCCTGAGTGCCGAGGAACTCGTCCGCGCCCTGGCCCAGCGTGACCGCCGATCCCCATTCGAACAATTCATAGGAGGCGCTGATGGCCAGTGCGATGCAGATCACGATGAAGGCCAGCATCCGCCGGCCGGCGACATGATGACCGCGGATCAGGATTTCCCGGGCAACCAGGGCCGGCACAAAGCCCTGAAAGAAATGGCCGATCTTGTCGTACGGGTTGCGGTGCAGGTGCAGCAGGTCGGCAATTTCGAAACCGAGCGGTACCCTCGCGTAGGAATAATCGCCGCCGATCATCAGCACGATGGCGTGCAGAAAGAGCCAGAAATAGAGCAGATCGGTCAGCGGAAAACGGCGATAGGTGCCGATCAGGATCGGCAGGGCGACCAGGATGGGCAGCACCTCGAGCAGCCAGGTCAGCCGGTCAAAGGGCCGCCAGCCGGAAACGATCAGCAGGGCAATCAGCAGGGCGGTAGCGGAAAGCAACAAAGGATCGCGTCTGGTGGTCATGTTACGAGGGGTTGCACATGGAATATCGGGCAGCCGGCGGGCGGGCTGGAATTTTCTGGCACATTCCGCAATATGCCACAGAGTCTGGGCTGTTTGCCGATCTAGCCTGATCCCATTGCCGGAATGGTGGGCGCATCGAAATCAGTTGCCCGAACAGCATTGCGGCCAGCGGCCTTGGCCTGGTAAAGGGCGTCGTCTGCCCGGACAAGGATTGCATCAGGAGTGGGATCGTCTGGGCCAAATCCGGTAACGCCGATGCTGACGGTGAACCGGACCACTCCCTTGCTCGTTTGAACGGGCGTGTCGGCGACATACTGTCTCAGATTGTCGGCGAACTGGAGGGCGTCTGACTCATTGGTACCTACCAGAACGATGCCGAATTCCTCGCCGCCCAATCGGCCAAAACTGTCTATTTGTCGTATGCGCTGGCCGGCCAGTCCAGCGAAATGCTGCAGGACGCTATCGCCAATCGAATGCCCGTAGGTGTCGTTGACCCGCTTGAAGTGATCCAGGTCGACCATCAACAGCGAAGCAGGTTCGCCGAATCTTTTGGTACGTGCCAGTTCGGTTTCCATTCTTTCAAAAAAACTGCGCCGGTTCGCGATGCCGGTCAACGAATCCGTGGTCGCCAAACGGTTCAGTTCACGCTCGATCTTCTTGCGTTGGGTAATGTCCTGGAACACCACTTCTCCACCGATCAGGCGGCCATCTTCATACATGGGCGTGGCTGTCATCTGGATCGAAATGGCCGCGCCATCCTTGCGCAGAAAGACATCTTCGACTTGTCGTTGGCGGCCGTCGTGCAAGGTGGCATAGATGGGACAGTCAGCTTCCGGATAGGTAGAACCATCACCATGATGATGATGAAACAGTTCATGCTGGTTCCGGCCGATCACCTCTCCTTCGTCGAAACCGAGCATGGCCAGTGCGGCCGGGTTGATGAAGGTGCATATTCCTTGCACATTCACGCCATAGATTCCTTCGCCGGCAGAGGAGAGCAGGAGTTCATTCCATTTCAAAAGCCGCACATTTTGTTTCCAGGCTGACTGGGCAAGCCAGGCAAATGCCGTCGTGGCCAAGATGAACAAAATGGTGAACCCGACGACACGAATGGCATCCGCCTGCCATTGACCGAGGTAATCTTGATCGGCCAGGCCAATCAGCATATAGAGCGGATAATCTCCCACCCGATTGAATCGATACAGACGCATAACTCCATCGATCCCGGAGCGCGTGTGATAGAACGCGTCGGTGGTGCCAGAGGCCAGCAGCTGATGGAGTTTGGCTGAAGGGGTTTGGGCTCCCGTCCTGGCGCTATGGGGATCGTCCTTGGCGTAGCGCGCGATGAGTGTGGTCTTGCTCCAGAGGCCGCTGTTGCCATGAGGCCCCAGGTCAAGCTTGGCCAGGATCCGGGTGAGTTGCGCGATCGAAACGGAGGCATGAACCTCACCCGCAAAAGACCCGTCCGGATGGACCAGACGGCGGGAAAATATAATGATTGGCTGGTTGCTGGTGCGGCCGAACAGAGGGGCTGTAATCACCAATCCGGCGGCAGGATCGTCTCGTTGCTGGATAAAATAAGCCCGGTCAGCAATGTTTGCCAAGTGAAACGTTGTGTTCCCGGCTTCATAGCGGCTTATTCCTTGCGCATCACTCACTCGCAGGCCCAGTGCTTCAGGAATATGTGCATTCTGGTGCGCAAGAAAGGCTTCAAGTTCCCTGCCGTTGATCCCGCCTTGGCGGTTTTCACGATCCACTTCATCAGCAACCGTAAGCAAGGTGCTATCAATGTTGCGGATGAAACTACCGAGCTCTCCCTCAAGCGTTTTCGAATAGTTGTCGGTCAGCAACCTGACTTGTTCATCGACCCTGTGCCGCTCCTGGATCAACACAAAAAAGGCGATGCCGATCGCAAAAAGATAGAGCGTCATCGTGCCCAGCCATAGCCAGCGGGCAAAGTGACGAAAACTGAGGATTGCTTTCATTGCATTTGCGATGGCAGACACGCATTCCCCTTTACAGACATCGCTGCCTAAAAAACGTTGCCCCTTCTAAACATAACTTCTCTGTGGGCAAATGCAAAGCTACTCGCCCAATGGATTCATCCAGACCGGAAATAATGGTGTCAGGTAAAGTCTGAACTTCTCCATGCATATTCTGTTGTGTCAGGGAACAAGCCGGATGCTCAAAATACTGTTTTCTCTGCCCAGGACCGTCTGGCTGCTTGGCCTGGTCAGCCTGTTCAACGACAGCACCAGCGAGCTGGTCTACCCCCTGGTTCCGTTGTTTCTGAGCTCGGTCCTGATGGCGGGACCCAAGGCGCTTGGTCTGATCGAAGGCATCGCCGAGGCCACCGCCAGCCTGCTGAAGCTGTTTTCGGGGGTGCTCATGGACCGCCGGGGCCATGCCAGAAACTGGGTGGTGGCCGGGTACGGCCTGGCCGCATTGTCGAGGCCGCTGTTCAGCCTGGCAACGAGCTGGCCAATCGTCCTGGCGCTGCGGTTTACCGATCGGGTCGGCAAGGGCCTGCGCACTTCGCCGCGCGATGCCCTTCTGGCCGGGGTGGTCAGCGATGATCGGCGGGGTGTGGCCTTTGGCCTGCATCGTGCCATGGACAACGCCGGGGCCGTGATCGGACCGCTGCTGGCCGCCTGGCTGCTGGCCAGGGGCCTGGCGCTACGGGAAATATTCCTGTGGGCGATCCTGCCCGGCGTCCTCACCGTGGCCTTGGCCCTTGCGATCAAGGAACCTGCCCCTTCGATGCCCGCTCGACGGGCTGTCTTTTCCTGGAAGCTGGCGCAATTCCCGCCCGCCTTCAGGCGCTATCTGGTGGTCCTGGCCCTGTTTACCCTGGGTAATTCCTCGAACATGTTTCTGCTGCTGCGGGCCAGGGAACTCGGCTTGACTGACTATCAGGTGCCGCTTCTGTGGGCGCTGACATCTGCCGTGGCGATGCTGTTGTCCACGCCGCTTGCCGCCTTGTCCGATCGATGGGGGCGGATACGCCTGATCCTGTCGGGCTGGGCGGTGTATGGCCTGTGTTACCTGGCCTTGGGCTTGAATGGTTTCGAGAGTGTTTGGCTGTGGCCCCTGTTTGCCGCCTATGGTCTGTTCCTGGCGGCGACGGAGGGGGCGGAAAAGGCGCTGGTGGCCGATCTGGCCCCCAGGGACAGGCTGGGCACCGCTTACGGCTGGTTCAACCTGACTACCGGGGTCATGCTGTTGCCCGCTTCGCTGCTGTTCGGTGAAATTTATCAACAGGTCGACGCCCTGGCTGCCTTCCTGTTTTCGGCCGCGTGCGCCCTGGTGGCGGCCATCTTGTTGCCGTTCTGGGCAGTCAAGGGCGGGCGACTGCCGGCTTTAGCCTAGGCCGGCCTTCGACGGGTCGGAATCGCATTCATCCGATTCCAGCACCGGGTTGGGGATGTGGTTGAAGGCGATCCGCATCGACGCCTCGTGGCTGGCCAGGAACGCGCCGCCGAAGTAGAGGGAACTGTTGCCAAATTTCCTGCGTACCTGATCGAAGGCGGTGTCCAGGCCAGGGTTTCGGGTGCTGTCTTCGAATAGTGGCAGGGTTTCCTGTGCGACCGGACTGAGGTCGGACAGCACCATGGCGACCTTGACCGGTTCGCCGTGGCTCGGCCGTTCGGTCCACAACGCGTCGAGGATGCGCAGGAAGCCCAGGGTGTCGGACATGGGCGAGAACACGGCGGCGCTTTCCCAGGCGTCGCGTCGGCGCCAGGACACCCGGATGCTCAGGCGGCTGGCCAGATAGCCTTCTGCGCGCAGCCGCAGGGCAGCCTTCTGGGTCAGCTTGGACAGTACCGACCAGGCGCCGCCGATGTGGCGCAGGTGGGGCGGCAGGACGTGCGAGTGGCTGATGCTGGCCCGTCGGGTTGGCGGATGGGGGATTTCAATGCCTCGCAGGCGGTCGTAGTAGCGTTCGCCCTCGACCCC
>JBBIJC010000005.1:0-52382 GCA_037446165.1 Hydrogenophilales bacterium
CTACCAGGTCACGGCGCAGAACAACGGACCGTCGCAGGCGACCGGATTTGCCCTGCATGTGATGCCGAACGCACCCTCGGGCGGGTCGCCTTCGGCCTATACCATGGCCTTCAATTCCGTCGTCAGCGCACCGAGCGGCGCCACCTGCTCGCAGCCTGGCGGGGCCGGCACGGATGTGATCTGCTATCTCGGCGCCGACTCGGCCCACAGCGTGATGGCCGCGAACAGCAACGCCATCTTCCAGCTCAAATTCGACACCGGTCCGACGGCGGACGCGCCAGCCTCGTCGATTACCTATTCGACCACGGCTACGGTGAGTTCCAACGAAACCAGTGCCGGCTACGACACCCTGCCAGGCAACAACACGGTGACCGAAACCACCACGGTGCTGCCCAAGACCGACCTGGCTGTCATCTCCAAGACGGTGGACAAGGCCACCGTGAGCATCAACGAGCCCTTCACCTACACCATCGTCGTCGCCAACTACGGTCCCTCGCCGGCCAGCGGGATCAAGGTGACCGACATCCTGCCCGCCGGGCTGGCGGTCAATGGCAGCATTACCGCTACGGCCGGTTCCGGTTTCAGCCTGACCACCAACAGCTGCACCTCTTCCGGTAGTCCGGTCACCGTGACCTGTTCCATGGGCACCCTGCCTGTGGCCAGCGGTTCGGGCGATACACCCAACCTGGTCACCATCACCATTCCGGTCAAGGCACCTTATCCCAGCTACACCGGGCCATTCGGCAGCAACCTGGCCAATATGGCCTCGATTGCACCGTTGCCGAACACCTCGCGCGATCCGAATTCCGGCAACGACACCTCAAACACGGTGAACGTGCAGGTCCAGAAGTCCAGCATCGCCGGCTACGTCTATACCGACAACAACCGCAATGGCACGATGGATTCCAACAATACCGAGGGTATCGGTACCGTCACCCTGAAGCTGAGCGGCACGGACAACTTCGGCAATGCGCTCACCAACGTCACGGTGACGACTTCCAACGTGGCGGCCAGCCGCGGCAACTTCACCTTCGACAACTTGCCGCCCAGTGATGCAAGCGGCTACACCATCGTCGAGACCCAGCCAGCCGGCTACTACGACCGGAACGAAACCGCCGGAACGGCGGGTGGCACAGTCGACAACAGCGCCTACGATTCGACCGCGGCCCACAACACCATCAGTGCCATCAATCTGGCGGCCAACACCGCCGCCACCGGCTATGTCTATCAGGAGTACCAGCAGGCCACGGTCAGCGGTTATGTCTATTCCGACCTGAACAACGATGGCCAGCGTGCGGCCTCGGGCGAGGCGGGTATCGGCAGTATCACCATCACCTTGACGGGTACCGACTACACGGGTGCGGCGGTCAGCCAGTCCGCCACGACAGCGGCGAACGGCAGCTACAGCTTCACGGTACCGCCCAGCCAGGCCGCTACCAGTTACACGGTGACGGAGCAGTCCCAGCCTGCCGGTTACTACGACGGCAAGGACCAGGATGGTGCCGGCAACGTCATTGCCGGCAGTGCCGGGCGCACCGCGCCGGAGAGCATCAGCGTCGGCCAGGTTGACCCCAACGGCAGCTACGCGGAGCGCGACTTCGGTGAACTGGCCGCGGCCTCGCTCGCCGGCAGTGTGTTTGTCGACAGCAACAGCGACGCGACCCGGCAGGGCAGCGAGACCGGTGGCGTGCCGGGCGTGACCATCACCCTGGCGGGTACGGATTATCTTGGGAATCCGGTCTGCCCGACGTCATCCGTGCCAAGCTGCACCTTCACCACCGACGGCAGCGGCAACTATTCCATCACCGGCCTGCCGCCGGGCACCTACACCATTACCGAAACACCACCCGCGGGCCTGACCCATACCGGTGCCCAGGCCGGCAGCGCCGGTGGTACCGGTGGCGCGGGCGTGACGGCCATCACCAACGTGACCCTCGGTGCTGGCGTAGCGGCGACCGGCTACTACTTCGGCGAGAATGGTCAATTGCTCACGGGCTACGTTTACGTCGATCTCAACGGCAACGGCAGCAAGGACGCCGGCGAACCGGGTATTCCTGGCGTGACGGTCACGCTGTCCGGCCAGACCGCGGGTTCGGTCAGCGTCTGTACCGCCATCTTCCCCAATCCCTGTACTGTGACCACCGGGTCCGACGGCAGCTACAATTTCCTCAGCCTGCCCGCCAGCGATGCGACGGGGTATGCCCTGACCGAGCAATCGCAGGCCACGGCACCGCTCTCCAACTATGCTGACGGCGCCGAATCGGTCGGCACGGTCAATGGCCTTACCAAAGGCACATCCACGGTCAACGATCAAATCAGCGGCATCGTCATCGCCATCGGCCAGTCCGGCGCTGGCTACGACTTCGGCGAACTGGGCAGCAGCCTGGCCGGAACGGTCTATGTCGATGCCAACAACGACGGCGTTCCCCAGGCGGGCGAGACCAAGCTTGCCGGCGTGACGGTGACCCTTTCGGGTACCACCACGTCGGGCGCCAACGTGTGCACGGTGATTCCGGCTTGCACCGCGACGACCAGCGCCTCCGGTATCTATAGTTTCACCGGTCTGCCGTCCGGCAGCTTCACCGTGACCGAGACCCAGCCAGCAGCTTATGGCGACGGCAAGGAAGGCACGGGCAGCCCGGCGGGTACAGTGAACAATGCCGCTTTCGGTGCTACCGCAGCCACCAATCAGGTCCAGTCCATTCCACTGGGCGTCCACCAGAATGGCGCTGGCTATGACTTCGGCGAGCGCACCGGCACGCTGAGCGGCTCGATCTTTAATGATCTGAATGCCAATGGTGTGCTCGACAGTGGCGAGCCTGGCATAGCGGGCGTTACGGTGACGTTGACTGGTACCGATATCCTCGGCAACCCGGTCAACCAGACCACCACCACGGCCGCAGACGGCAGCTACGGCTTCAGTGGCCTGCTCACCGCCAACGGCAGTGGCTACACGGTGACCGAGACCCAGCCCACGGGCTGGCTGGATGGCCAGACCACCAAGGGCAAGGAAGATGCCGCGACCTGCGCGGCCTGCAATAACGCCACCGCCAACAAGATCCAGGCGATCCCCTTCCAGCCCGACCACAGCTTCACCGGGTTCGACTTTGGTGAGGTACTGGGCACCTCGATAGCTGGCCACGTCTATGCCGACGCCAACGACAACAGCACACTGGATAGTGGCGAGGCTCTGGCCGGCGTAACCCTGACTCTGGCCGGGCAAGATGACCTCGGGGCGGCGGTGAATCTCACCACCACGACCGCCGCCGACGGCAGCTACAGCTTCGCCGGCCTGCGGCCCAGCGATGCGACCGGCTATACGGTGACGGAGACCCAGCCCGCGGGCCTGGGCGATTATTCGGGCAGCGCCGGCACGACCGTCGGTTCGGCCAGCGGCAGCGCGGCGCTGAATGTCACCTCCGGCATCGTGCTGGGTTCCGGCGTTGCCGGGAGCGGCTACGATTTCCGCGAGAATGCCTCCAGCCTCACCGGCCTTGTCTATCTGGATGCCAACAACAGCGGTACCCAGGACGCCGGTGAGACAGGCATTGCGGGCGTGACGGTGACCCTGTCATGTACCGGTGGCGGCTGCGCCAGCGTATGCAGCCTGACCAGTTGCACAAAAACCACCGACGCCAATGGCAGTTACAGCTTCGTCGGCCTGCCTGCCGGCACCTACAGCCTGGTCGAAACCCATCCGATCATCTATCAGGATGGCAAGGAAACGGCGGGTACGCTGGGCGGCACGGTCGACAACACGGCATTTGATACGGCGGCTGCCCATAACAGCATCACTGCCATATCGGTGGGCGCGAGCCAGGCCGGTGCGGGCTACCTGTTCGGCGAACGTTCAGGCCTCGGTGCCACGGTGTCGGGTACGGTGTGGCTCAATTCGCTGGTTCACGACACCATCCAGCAAACCGGAGAACCCGGTCTTGCCGGCTGGATCGTCGAGCTGGTTCATGGCGGTACGGTGGTCGCCTCGACCACCACGGGCGCGGATGGCACGTATTCCCTGACCGGTGCCACACCCGACACTGGCTATGAACTGCGTTTCCGCAACCCGGCCAACAACGACATCTACGGCAATGCCGTGTCTACGGAGCCGGGCGTCAACCTGTCAGCGGGAACGATCCAGAATTTGACCGTCTATTCCGGCGCCAACATCGTCAACCAGAATCTGCCCATCGATCCATCAGGCGTGGTCTACAACTCCATCACCCGCAACCCGGTGGCCGGCGCAACGGTGACCCTCAGCGGTCCAGCCGGCTTTACTGCGGCGAACGTGGTGGGCGGCAGCCTGACCCAGATTACGGGGAGCGATGGTTATTATCAGTTCCTGCTTCTGGCTGGCGCCCCAGCAGGAACCTACACCTTGGCAGTAAGCAGTTACCCGGCCGGCTACCTGCCGGCAGTCTCGGCCATCATCCCGCCGACTGCCGGACCGCTTGACCCGGGTGCGGGGCCTGGGAACTATGCCGTCCAGGCCCAGGCCACGGCGCCCACCGGTGTTCAGCCGACGGTCTATTACCTGAGTTTGACCCTCGGCGGCGGCAAGGCCAACGTGATCAACAACCACATCCCGCTCGACCCCATCCTTGGCGGGGCCCTGGTGGTGACCAAGACCACGCCGCTGGTCAACGTGGCCAAGGGTGATCTGGTGCCGTATACCGTGACCGCCACCAACACCCTGTCTGCGACGATTCCCAACATCGACGTGCGCGACCAGATTCCGCCCGGTTTCAAGTACCGCAGCGGCAGCGCCACTTTCAACGGCATCCATGTGGAGCCGACCGTGGCGGGGCGCAACCTGACCTGGGCCAACCAGACCTTTGCCGCCAGCGAGAAGAAGACCTACAAGCTGGTTCTGGTGGTGGGCAGCGGCGTCTCGGAAGGCAAATACGTGAATACGGCCTGGGCGCTGAACAATCTGGTCAACACGGCAGTTTCCAACACGGCCACGGCCACGGTGCAGGTGGTGCCGGACCCGACCTTCGACTGCTCCGATCTGATCGGCAAGGTGTTCGACGACCGGAACGCCAATGGCTACCAGGATCAGGGCGAGCCGGGCATCCCCAACGTGCGGGTCGCAACGGTGCGCGGCCTGCTGGTCACGACCGATGCCGACGGGCGCTTCCACGTGGCCTGTGCCGACATCCCGCAGTCCGACATCGGCAGCAATTTCATCATGAAGCTGGACGAGCGCACCCTGCCATCAGGTTACCGGCTGACCACCGAGAATCCGCGCGTGGTGCGCACCACACGGGGCAAGATGGTCAAGCTCAACTTCGGCGCGACCATCCACAAGGTGTTCCGCCTGGAAGTGGACGGTCGTGCCTTCGTCGATCGGGCTGACGATCTGCTGCCGGAATGGGCGGACAAGGTGAAGGCGCTGGTGCCGCAATTGCGCGAGCGTCCTTCTGTGCTGCGCATTGCGTACCGGCTGAATGACAACGAGTCGCCGGATCAGGCCAATCGCCGGATTCGAGCCCTCAATGCAAGGATCAGTAAGGTGTATGACGAGGATAAGAAGGACAGTCCGCCGTTGATTGTCGAAACGGAAGTCGTGGCTGAGAAGGGGGTGCGGAAATGATGCGCGCCGCCTTCAACAAGAAGCCGCTGCATGCAGCGGTCATGTCTGCCCTGGTTGTCTTGGCCGGTATTTCGAACGCGTCGTCCGCCGATGATGCGAACGCGGGAAAACGCATTGACAACGGACGGGTCGATACCCACGTGATTCCGCCGCCGACGGAATGGCAGCCTGCGATGCCTTATGCGCTGCCGTCCGGCGTCACCTTGCAAGAGGTGAGCGCGATGAAGGCGGCCAATGCCACACTCCCGATAACGCCTCCTCAGGTCAGCAAGGAACTAAGTGAACAGGAAGTCGGTGCACTTTTCGTATCAGGCAAGGCTGTCCTTACCGAGGCGGCGACGAAGAATCTCGATGCCTTCGCAAATCAACTCCAGGACAAGGCCGACCTGCGTCTTTCCGTAGTGGGACATACCGATAGCCAGCACATGTCGGCGCCGACCCGGAAGTTGTTCGGGAATAACCAGGGGCTCTCGGAAGCGCGTGCACTTGCGGTGGCGGATTACCTGATGCATGCGCTCAATCTGGCCCCGTCGCAGGTGGCCATGAGCGGCAAAGGCAAGGCCGAGCCGGTGGCGAACAACGCTACGCCCGAAGGCATGGCCCGCAACCGTCGGGTCGAGGTGACGGTCTGGTACAAGGCTCCGGTCGTGGTCACGCCACCGCCGGTGGCGGCTCCCGCGCCAGTTGTCCGTGCCCCTTGTGCGGCCGAGGCCACCGATGCCGACTTGCCGTTCCGGATCACGGTGGATGGTGAGCCGGTTGTCCTGACCGAGCCGAACAACGAGGCCGATCGCCAGCGTTGTACCGATGTGGCGTTGGCCAAGGCCGACATCCAGGTCAAATACGATGACCTGTCGGTCCGGCCGGCACTGAATGTCTGGGCGACGCCGGATGCGGTGGTTTCCGGTGAAGGCGTGAGTTTCCGCAGCTATAGCAATTACGTCGTCTGGCTGCGCCAGGCCGAGGTCCGCATTTTCCGGAAGGGGCAGACTCCGGAAGCGACGCCTCTGGCGGTCCTGCCGATCGAATGGGAGAAACCCGCTGCCTGGACCGTGCCAGCGGACGGTGGTGAGTATCTCTACCTGCTGCGGGTTTACGACGAGAAGGGCCGGTTCGACGAGACTTCCCTCAAGTCGCTTGCGGTCACTACCCACTCCCGGCCTTTGGCCGATGCCGATACGGCCGCCCGCGAGGCATTGACCGGATGGGGTGAGAGCTCCCTTTCCGTGCGCAATATTCCGGTCAAGGGCGGAACGATCACGGTCAGCGGAAGCGAGCTCAAACCGGGCGAGCACGTGTCGGCGCTGGGCATGCCGATCCCGGTCGATGCCAAAGGCCGTTTCGTTCTGCGCCAGATACTGCCGACCGGGCCTCAGACGGTCGAGGTGAAGGTTGCCGGGCAGGATGGGCGGACGTTCTCGTTCCGGCGCAACCTCACGATCCCGGATAACGACTGGTTCTACGTCGCGATCGGCGATCTGACTGCCGGTCGCAACCGGGTCACCGGGCCGGCCGAACTGGTGACCGGCGACACCCAGCATTACAACAACGAAACCTATATCGACGGACGCGGCGCCTTCTACCTCAAGGGCAAGGTCAAGGGCGACTGGTTGCTGACGGCCGCCGCCGACACCGGCGGTCAGCCGCTCAAGGATCTGTTCAGCAATTTCTCGTCCAAAGACCCGAATTACCTGCTGCGCAACATCGATCCCAACGCCTATTACCCGGTATATGGCGACGACAGCACGACGCTGGACGACGCGCCGACCCAGGGCAAGTTCTACGTGCGTCTGGAAAAGGGCAATTCCCGCATCCTGTGGGGCAACTTCAAGACCCAGTGGACGGGCAGCGAACTGGTCCAGTATTCGCGCGGGTTGTATGGCGCCAATGTCCATTATGGTTCGGAGGCCGCGACTTCGTTCGGCACCCGGCGCACCGATGTCGATGCCTTCGCCGCCGATCCGGGCACCCTGGCCTCGCGCGACGAATTCCGCGGCACCGGTGGCTCGCTCTACTACCTGCACAACATGGACATCACCCAGGGTTCCGAGCAGGTGTGGGTGGAGGTGCGCGACAAGGATTCCGGGCTGGTGATCGAACGCAAGGAACTGACCCCGGCCCAGGACTACGATATCGACTATCTGCAGGGCCGCCTCATGCTGCGCGAGCCACTGTCTTCGAGCGCAGGCGGGGGCGGGCTGGTGTTCACCTCGGCGGTCAATGGACAGCCGCTGTATCTGGTCACGACCTATGAATTCGTTCCGGGTCTGACCGCGCTGAGCGATCTGGCGACCGGGCTGCATGCCAGTCACTGGCTGAACGACATGGTGCGCATCGGCCTGACCACCTACCACCAGGGCTCCAGTGGCGCCGACCAGACCCTGAAGGGTGCCGATGTCATGGTGCGCATTGCGCCGGGCACGACGGTCAAGGCCGAACTGGCCCATTCATCCGGGGCCGGAACCGGGGCCAATACCTCGATCGATGGCGGTTTTGGTTTCAACGGGCTGACTGCCACTGGCCAGGATGCCACGGCCAGGCGAATCGATGCCACGGTCGACCTGTCCGAAATTACCAAGGGCGGGCAGGGCAAGGTCGACGCCTACTGGCAGGACAAGGACCGGGGCTTCTCCGGTCCGGGCCAGATCGCGACCAATGGCGAGGCCGTGCGCCAGGAAGGCATCAAGGCCACGCTGCCGTTGGGCAAGGCGGACGAGGTCTCGGCCAAGGTCGATGTGCGCGATGCCGAGAGCCAGGACACCTCCAATCAGGAGCTGGCCTGGAAGCACCGCGTCAATGACGAATGGGCGCTGTCGTTGGGCGCTCGTCATGACCAGCGCACCACGTTCATTGCCAGTGCGAGCCCGATCCTGTCCGAGGACGGCAGCCGTACCGACGTGATCCTGCGGACCGATTACACCCCGGACAAGAAGAACGGCAAGCCGGGCGAGAAGGAAGACTGGTCGAGCTATGGTTTTGTCCAGGGCACGGCGGAACGCAGCGGAAGCCGGAGCGAAAACAATCGCGGCGGTGTGGGCGGCAGCTGGCAGATTACTGACAGACTGAAGGCCAATGTCGAAGCCTCGGATGGCAGCTTGGGGCCGGGTGGCAAGCTGGGCACGGAGTACCGGGTGTCGGACCGGAGCAATGCCTACCTGAACTATCAGCTGGAAACCGAGAATCCCGACTCGTATTACCGCGGCAGCACCGGAACCTGGGTGACCGGCGCCGATTACCGGGTCAGCGACCGGGCGCGACTGTTCGGCGAATCGCGCATGAGCAATGGTGCAGGGCCGGTAAGCCTGACCCATGCCTTCGGGGTCGACCTGGCGCCGAATGATCGCTGGAACTACGGCGCCAAGTTCGAGACCGGCAAGGTCAGCGATCCTCTGGCGGGCGATCTGAAACGTGACGCGGTTGCGCTATCGCTCGGCTACAAGTACGAGAAGATCAAGTATGCGGGCAGCCTGGAGTATCGCAACGAGGAGAGTTCGGCAATCGGCACGGCAAGCAGTACCCGGCATGTCTGGCTGATGCGCAATACCCTGGGCTATCAGTACGACCCGGCCTGGCGGTTGCTCGGCAAGCTGAACTTCTCTGCCAGCGACAACAGCCAGGGCGCCTTCTACGATGGCGACTATCACGAGTTCGTGCTCGGCGCCGCCTATCGCCCGGTCGATAACGATCGCTGGAATACCCTGTTCAAGTACACCAATTTCTACAACTTGCCTTCTCCGGGCCAGGTCGCGCCTTCCGGTACGACAGCGGACTACGCGCAGAAGAGCCAGGTGTTCTCGCTGGACACGATTTACGATGTCCGCCCGTGGCTTTCCCTGGGCTTCAAATACGGCTTGCGGATCGGGGAGTTGAAAGACACCAAGGTTGGCGGCGACTGGTATTCGAGCCGGGCGGATCTGGTGGTCGTGCGGGCAGATTGGCATTGGGTGAAGGAATGGGATGCCGTGGCGGAAGTGCGGGATCTGCGCGTTCAGGACGCTCAGGATTCAAACGCTGGCGCACTGCTGGCGGTCTACCGTCATCTTGGCGAGAACCTGAAGCTTGGGGTCGGGTACAACTTCACCAATTATTCGGACGATCTGACCGACCTGTCATACCGTAGCCATGGTTGGTTCATCAACGCAGTGGCGAAATACTAAAGCACCGCGACCTGACGCCGCCGCCTCGTGATCTGGAGCCAGCGCCGGTCGGCGTTGCTCGTTCGCTTCCTGTGCGGGGTCGGGCCGGCAGTTTGGCAAAATGCGCGATGATCTTCACCTTGGGGCTGGGGCTTGTCTTCCAGAGCGCCTTTGTCCGTATACACACTCAAGGCAAGGAGCCCTGCCGAGCGGCTTGCTTGACGGCTACGGTTATTTGACTGTGCTGAGGCCCTTGGCGGCTTCCAGACAGAGCATCTTGAAGTCGCTGTAGGTCCTGGCATCGAGTTCGCAGTCGCCGTGACCGCGATCGGCGTAGATGAGACCCAGCGGCCGGTCGTTGCCGTACAGTGACATGGCGTAGAAATCGCCCCGGCCAATCATGCCGCGCAGCTGGGGATCGACCATGGGCCAGAGCTTGCCGCGGTTTTCTTCATTGACCCAGACCCCCTGCATCTTGCGCATTACCAGGCCGAACAGATCCTTGTTGTCGAGCGCAAATTCGAACTGGCGGAGCGGGTCGTCGCTGGGAATGCCGAGCGTGAATCGGCACTTGACCCGTTTGCCGTCCGGCGTGAGGAGCGCGAACAGGACGCGTGAGAGACCGAGGCCTGTGTGCAGGCCCTTGAGGATGATGGCCAGCATCTGACTCAGGCTGAGTGAGCCGTCGAGATGGCCCTGGATGCTGGCGATGGTCTCGTCCAGAATCGATCTGACCGGCATGGGGCAGATCGTGTGCGGTTCTTCGTCGGTCGGTTTCTGTTCAGGCACGGCGGCAACGGTCGGTGGTTTGCGCTCTGAATCCTGAGGCCATTCGCCTTCCAGCATGGGTAGCCAGGCCGCCGCCGGGGGGGCGGGAACCCAGTGATTCGCCCGCGCGACCCGAATGGCATTGCTGTGCACGGTGTGGATGACCTGATCCCGGGGGATGCCGACGGTATCCGACAGGGCCTGGTAACTCTCCAGCAGGCGCGTGTCCCACCAGCCTTGCCGGCTGCGATGGCTGATCTTCAGCGCTGCCTTGAGGATGGCTTGACGCGGTCGATCGGCATGTTTTTCGTCCAGCAGATCGCGGATGCCGTCCGGAATCTTCCAGGCCTCGAGCAGCATCAGCCGAAGCGGGGGCATGGCGAAACCGAGGACATTCTGTTCAGCCTCGGCGGAGAGCACAGTCCGGCGTGCCTGAGCGAGCTGGTCTGCGATGTCGGGCGCGTCCAGCCAGAGCAGGAATTCCGGGGCGTAATAGAGCACGGCCGCCATCTGCAGTTCGTCGGCATGCAGATCGTGGTGCAGGGTGGCGAAATCACGCGCCTGCCAGGCCGCATGCTGGGCCAGGCGGGCAAGGCGATAGAGCGAGCCGAGGATGTCCTTGTCACGGCCTTGCGGGGTGCTTTCCAGTACGGGCAGGTCGCGCGCCTGGTCCAGAAATACATTGACACCCTGCATCAGGATGGCATGTTCTACCGTTGTGACTTCGGTGTTGTAGCGGCTGCTGGCGCGGTTGTTGGCGTTGAAGATGACGCGCAGGCTGGCCAGTGGGTCGGCCAGGAGCGGCGTGGCTATCTCCTTGGCGCTGAGTTGTTCGCCCCGCGGCGCCAACTTCATGAGCGCTTCCTTGGTGTGGCGAAAGACCGGCGTTGCTCCGGGTTTCAGCCGGGTCAGCCAATGTTCCAGGGTCAGCGCCGCCATATCAGCAACCTCGCATGGCTCAAGTCGTGGAGTTCAACCGTCTCGTCCGGTTCCTTGCCCGGCACGGCAAAGGTATTGCTGATGAATAGGCTGCCGGGACGCATTTCCCGTTCGATCTTTTGCCAAAGTTGCGCCATGGGCGCCGGCGAGAGATAGGCGTAGACGACATCATAGTTCGACAGATCGATGTCCCACAGGCTGCCCAGCCGGATCTCGGCCTTGCCGCGCAGGCGCAACCGGCTGGTCAGCCAGTTCAGCGGCGCCATTTCCACCCCGGCCAATTCGAGACCGGGCCGTGCCGCATGCAGGCCGGCCAGCCAGCCACCCAGGCCACAGCCGAGATCGAGGACCCGTGCCTGTTCGCCGGGAATCCGCCGGGCGGCTTCCAGCACGGCCTGCTGGCTGGACAGGTAAAGCGGTACGCGCGTGTGCAGACTGCCGAGCGAGGTGAGGGCGAGCAGGATGAACCCGGCCAGAAACCAGAGCGGGTGAAGCCCGGTGTGGTGAACGAGCCAGGCCAGGGGAAAAAAGATCGTGTTGATCAGTTGCCACCAGCCAGGCAGGCTGAGCCAGCGCGACAGCAGCCAGGCGAGACCGCCCTGGATGACGATCAAGGCCTCAACCGGCCAGCCCATGCTGAACAGGGGAAGCAGCGGCAGCCAGGCCGCCAGCAGCAGGAGTAGTGAGAGCAGGGCGGGCGGAAGTCGGCCCCGGGTCATCTCGGGCAGAGTGCCGTTAATGATGCTGCTCAAGCTGAGTCCCGATTTCGGTTGCCGTGCTGCCCTCGATCTGGTTGCCGGCTTCCTTGGTGATCGCTTCTTCTGCGCGGCTGTTCATCACGATGATGGAGATGCGGCGATTGACCGGATCATTGGGGTCCTGCTTGTTGAATGGAACTGCAGAGCCCAGGCCGACCACTCGCAATATCTTGCCGTCCTCCAGGCCGCCGGTCACCAGTTCGCGCCGGGAGGCATTGGCGCGATCGGCCGAGAGTTCCCAGTTGCTGTAGCCGCGCTCGCCGGTGCTGTATTGCACGGCATCGGTGTGGCCGGAGAGGCTGATCCGGTTGGGCAGATCGTTCAGGGTCTTGCCGATTTCATGCAGGATGTCGCGGGTATACGGTTTCATCTGCGCGCCGCCGGAATCGAACATCGGTCGGTTCTTGTCGTCGATGATCTGGATGCGCAGGCCTTCGCTGGTGATGTCGATCTTGAGCTGATTCTTGAATGGCTTCAGCTTCGCGTTCTGGTCAATCAGTTTGTCCAGCTTGGCCTTCATCTCTTCCAGTTTGGCCTTTTCGATCTTTTCCGCCTTGGCCTTTTCTTCCTTGGTCATCTTCTTGCCTGGATCGTCGGTTTTCTTTACCTGTCCGGCCTTGCGGGTCAGGTCGGTGCCGCCACCCTTGATGATGCTGGTGGCATCGCCGGCGCCGGAACCGCCGGTCATGGCGACCTTGAGCGGGGTTTTGAAGTATTCGGCAATGCCTTCCATCTGCGCCTTGGTGGTCGAACCGAGCAGCCACATGAGCAGGAAGAAGGCCATCATGGCGGTCACGAAATCGGCATAGGCGATCTTCCAGGCGCCACCATGAGCGGCGCTGCCGCTCTTCTTGATGCGCTTGATGACTATCGGGCGTTGGGTATCGTCGGCCATGTCTTTTTACCCGTTACCTGCTCATTTGCCCTTGCGGCCCTTGATGTCTTCCTCCAGTTCCCGGAAGTTCGGCCGTTCGGTGGAGTACAGCACCTTGCGACCGAATTCGACGCAGACCTGGGGGGCGAAGCCATTGAGCGAGGCGAGCAGTACAACCTTTATGGTCTGGTACACCTTCGAACCCTCTTCCGCCTTGCCTTCCAGCACAGTGGCCAGCGGCGCCACGAAACCGTAGGACAGCAGGATACCCATGAAGGTGCCGACCAGAGCATGCGCGATCAATTCGCCCAGTTCCGGCGGCGGCTTGTCCAGCGATTCCATGGTGTGCACCACGCCCATCACGGCGGCGACGATACCGAAGGCGGGCATGCCGTCGGCCAGTTTCGAAACGGCATGGGAGGAGTGCATCTCCTCATGGTGATGGGTTTCCAGTTCGGCATCCATCAGGTTTTCGATTTCCAGGGCATTGAGGTTGCCGCCCACCATCAGGCGCAGGTAGTCGGTAATGAACTCGACCACGTGATGGTCAGAGGTGATGTCGGGATACTTGCTGAAGATAGGGCTTTTCTCGGGCTCCTCGACGTCGTTTTCGAGTGACATCAGGCCTTCCTTGCGCACCTTGGCCAGCAGTTCGTAAAGCAGGCCGAGCAGGTTCATGTAGAACGCCTTGGTGTACTTCGAGCCCTTGAAGCAACTGACCAGGCCGGAAATGGTATGTTTCACGCCGTGCATGGTATTGGCGGCGACAAATGCGCCTATCGCGCCGCCAAAGATCATGACCACTTCCAGGGGTTGGACCAGCGCGGCAAGGTGACCGCCGCCCGCGGCATAGCCGCCAAAGATGCCGGCCAGGGCAAGTACCCAGCCGATTATCACCATCATGGTCGTGCTCTCCTAATATCGAAATTCAAAGTCGAGTTTGTATCAATGCCTTGCGCACCGGACCAAATTCGAGCCGGTGGACCGGACATGGACCCAGTGCAGCCAAGGCCGCGATATGGGCTGGCGTAGGATAACCCGAATGCCGCTCAAAACCATATCCAGGGTATATAACGGCCAGGCTGGCCATTTCTTTATCGCGGGTGGTTTTGGCCAGAATGGAGGCGGCCGAGATGGCGGGCTCCAGGGCGTCGCCCTTGACGATGGCCTGACAGGCGATGGCCAGGTCGGGGCAGCGGTTGCCGTCGATCAGCGCCACCTCGGCGCCTGGCGACAGGGCGAGCACGGCACGGCGCATGGCCAGCATGGTGGCATGCAGGATATTGAGCTGGCTGATTTCTTCCACGCTGGCTGATGCGACAGCCCAGGCCAGGGCCCGGTCGCGGATCTCCTGGGCCAGGCGGACCCGGCTCGCGGGGGTCAGCTTCTTCGAGTCCTTGAGCCCGGCGATTGGTCGCTCCGGATCGAGAATGACTGCAGCGGCAACCACCGGGCCGGCCAACGGACCGCGGCCGGCCTCGTCGACGCCGCAGGTCAGCTTCGCTCTGGTGCTCATTTCAAGAACGGCGCCAGGACATTGGCGATCAGGCGCGGAGTATCACGGCGCAGGCTGAAACGGATGCCGCTAAAGGCGTCGAGCATGGACTCGCGCAGTGCCTTGTCGGTGAGCAGGCGCAGGGCTGCGGCGGTCAGTTCCTCCGGATTGGCCTGTTCCTGCAGCAGCTCGGGCACCACGTCCCGATTGGCCAGGATGTTGGGCAGGCCAACCCAGGGCAGATAGGCCTGCCGCTTCATGATCTGATAGGTCAGCCAGGGCACCTTGTAGGTGATGATGTGCGGGCAGTCGAGCAGGGCTGCCTCCAGGGTGGCGGTGCCCGAAGCGACCAGGGCCGCATCAGCGGCTTGCAGCACATCGTGGGCGTGGCCGAACACGATGCGGATGGGGAGTGCATGGGCATCGGCGGCGGTAATCGCCTGGACGAACAAGTCCCGTGTCTCACGGGTGGCCATGGGCACCAGGAAGCGAATCTCGGGACGCTCTGCGAACAGACGCTTGGCGGTTTCCAGGTAAAGGCCGGCCAGCAGTTGCAGTTCACTCTTCCGGCTGCCTGGCAGCAGGGCGAAGTAGGTGCCATCCGGCTCCAGCCCCAGCTTGCTCCGCGCCTGGTTGCGGTCCGGCTTTTCCGGCAAGGCATGGGCGAGGGGGTGTCCGACATAGGTGGCGGGTATCCCCGCATCACGATAGATGGCCTCTTCGAACGGGAAGATCAACAGCATGTGCGACACGGCGCGACGGATCTTGTGAATGCGCTTGCGGCGCCAGGCCCAGATCGAGGGGCTGATGAAATGGACCGTGGGGATGCCGGCGCGTTTCAGGCGCGCTTCCAGTGACAGATTGAAATCCGGTGCGTCGATGCCAAGGAAAAGTTTGGGCCGATCCTTCAGCATGCGGGCCTTCAGGCGCCGGCGAATCGACAGAATCTGGCGCAGGTGAGACAGGGCCTCGACATAGCCCCGCACGGAAAGGGCTTCCATGGCAAACAGCGAACGGGCGCCCTGGGCCTGCATCCTGGGGCCGGCAATGCCGTAACAATCGACTTCCAGGCCGGCCTCGCGCAGGGAACGGATCAGCAGACTGCCAAGCAGGTCGCCAGAGGCCTCGCCGGCGACCATGCCAATCTGCGCGCAGGATGAGCTTGTCTGGCTTGCCTTGTCAGTCGTCACACATCACCTGTCACTGAATCAGCGAATGATCCCGCGTCCCGGTATGGCCAGAAACTCCGCCAGGGGGCGGAGTTCCGGGACGGTTTCCGCTTCGGTGGCGATGGCGGTTCGGGCTTGATCGAGGCCAAGACCGGATTTGTACAGGGTCTTGTAGGCTCGCTTCAGTGCGGCCAGGGCATCGGCACTGTAGCCACGCCGCTTGAGGCCTTCGCTGTTGATGCCGCGCGGCGCGGTGGGACTGCCGCCGATGGTGAGAAAGGGCGGCACGTCCTGGGTGATGACCGACGAGATGCCGATCATGACATGGGCGCCGACCCGGCAGAATTGATGCACGCCGGTGAAGCCGCCCAGAATGGCGTGGTCGCCGACCTGGACATGCCCGGCCAGGGTGGCGTTGTTGGCGAAGACCGTGTGATTGCCGACCTGGCAGTCATGGGCGATGTGGACATAGGCCATGATCCAGTTGTGGCTGCCGAGCCGGGTTACGCCGACATCCTGGATGGTGCCGGTGTTGAGCGTGCAGAACTCCCGGATGGTATTGAAGTCGCCGATCTCCAGGCGGGTGGGTTCGCCGGCGTATTTCTTGTCCTGAGGTTCTTCCCCCAGGCTGACGAACTGGAAGATGCGGTTGCCGCGTCCGATTTTGGTGTGGCCGGTGATGACGGCATGGGCGCCGATCCGGCAGTCGTCACCGATCTCGACGTGCTCGCCGATAATGGAATAGGGGCCGATTTCGACATTGGCGCCGATTTGGGCGCCCGGATGCACGATGGCAGTGGCGTGAATCATTCAGCCAATATCCCTGATCGTGCACATCAGTTCGGCTTCACAGGCCAACTGGTCGCCGACCAGCGCACGGGCTTCGAATTTCCAGATGCCTCGTATGTTCTTGGTGATTTTTGCTTCCAGGCGCAACTGGTCGCCAGGTACGACCGGGCGCTTGAAGCGGGCGTTGTCGATGCCGACAAAATAGATCACCGAGTTTTCGCTGGTATCCCGGTCGCTGCTCTTGAACGCGAGCAGGCCGGCCGCCTGGGCCATGGCCTCGATGATGAGGACGCCGGGCATCACCGGGTGATGCGGGAAATGGCCGGGGAAATGGGGCTCGTTCATGGTCACGTTCTTGATCGCGACCACATGTTCATTGGGCACCAGTTCCAGCACGCGGTCGACCAGCAGGAAGGGGTAGCGGTGCGGCAGGTGCCGCATGATATCGGTGATTTCCATCATTTATCCTTGTCAGACAATTTCTTTTCCAGCGCCCGGATACGGTCCCTCATATCCGAAAGATGGCGCAGCTGGGCCGCATTTTTCAACCATTCGTCATGCGGCATCTGGGGCTGGGTGGAGGTGTACACCCCTGGCGTCTTGATCGATTTGCCAATGAACGATGCACCGGAAACCGTGACCCCATCACCGATCTCGATATGGCCGAGGATCATGGCCGCGCCGCCGATCAGGCAACGGCTGCCGATCTTGGTGCTGCCTGCGATGCCTGCGCAGCCGGCGATGGCGGTGTGCTCGCCGACCAGGCAGTTGTGCGCGATCTGAACCAGATTATCGATCTTCGCACCGTTGCCGATCACGGTGTCATCCAGCGCGCCGCGGTCGATAGTGGTGTTGGCGCCAATTTCCACGTCGTCGCCGATGATGACCCGGCCCACCTGGGGCACCTTGAACCACTGCGTCCCAGCCCAGGCCAGGCCGAAGCCGTCCGAACCGATGACACAGCCCGCATGCAGGATGACCCGATCGCCGATCTGGCTTTTGCTATAGAGCGTGACATTGGGGAACAGGCGGCAATCCTGGCCCAGACTCACGTTCTCGCCGATCACGCAGCCAGGCCCGACGCGACTGCCTGACCCGATCCGGCTCCCTGCACCAATGACCGCATTTGCACCGATTTCGGCTCCTGCATCGATCCAGGCTGTCGGGTCAACCACGGCGCTGGGGTGGATTCCCGGTTGCAGTACGGGTTCCGGATGGAACAGTGCGGCGGCGTGGGCAAACGCGGCATGCGGATTGGCCACCGCCAGCAAGGGCTGGCTGAGTTTCCCGATCAGTTGCGGCGACGCAATCAGGGCGCCGGCGCCTGATTCGGCTGCAGCCTTCAGATGCTTGTCGCCGACGACAAAGCTTAGATGATTACGATCAGCCCGGTTCAGGGAGGCGACATCGCTGAGTGGCATATCTCCTGGGCCATGGAGTTCTCCACCCAGTTGGGCCTGAAGTTGGGACAGGGTGTAACTCGGCATGGGAACGTCAGCGTTGCTCCAGGGCCTTGAGTACCCGGTCGGTCAGATCGATGCGGGGGCTGGCGTAAACGGCCGTTTCGACGATCAGGTCGAATTTCTCCTTGGCGGCAATGTCCAGGATCAGGTTACGTGCGCGCTCGTGAATGGCGTTGAATTCCTCCTGCTTGCGCTGGTTCAGATCTTCCCGGAACTCGCGTTGAGCGCGTTGCACTTCGCGGGTCATATTGGCCAGGTCGCGTTCCTTCTTGGTCTTTTCCGACTCGGAGAGCGTCAGATCATCCCTTTCCAGGGTGTTTTGCAGGTCACGCGCCTGCTTGACCATCTTCTGGAGGTCCTGATCCCGCTTGGCAAACTCGACTTCCAGTTTCTTCTGTGACCTGGCCGCCATGGAGGAATCCTTGAATAGACGCTCCGTGTCGATGTAGCCGATCTTCATGTCGGCGGCGGCAAATTGACTCGCTAAAAGCAGGCCGAAAATGGATGCGAGAATGACTTTGCGCATGGCGTATGTCCTTGAATATTATGGTCGGCGATGGGTCAGAATACCTGGCCGAGTTGGAACTGGAACATTTGTTTCTTGTCGTCAGCTGATGGGTTAAGAGCCTTGGCCAAACTCAGTTTGATCGGGCCCATGGGAGAAACCCAGGTGACGGCAAGACCGGTGGAGTAACGCAGATCAGATAACGAGAATTTGCTGTATTGGCCATTCATGTCGCTCGGTCCCCATACCGAACCGGCATCGGCGAACACGCTCATGCGCAAGGAGTGATCGTTGTCTGCGCCGGGGAAGGGGAACAGCCACTCGACGTTGCCGACGACGCGGCGGTCGCCGCCAATCGCGACCGGACCATTGACGCTGCTGACCTTGGGGCCCAGGGTGCCGCTATCGTAACCGCGTACTGAACCGATGCCCCCGGCATAGAAGTTCTGGAAGAACGGGAGCGATTGTCCGTTGAGGCCGCCACCCCAGCCCAGTTCGCCGTTCAACATCAGGGTGGTGTCCTGGAACAGGGGTTTCAGCCACTGGTAGTGGTAAGACAATTTGTAATACTGCAAGTCGCCAATCGGGGTGCCCATTTCAAAACCAACCTGCTGCAGCGTGCCCTTGGTCGGGTAAAAAACGCTGTCCCGGCTGTCACGTGCCCAACTCCCGGTGAGCTTCAATGACCGTGTCGTGACGCCTGAAGCTGTCCCGCCATGCTCGAGAGAGAAATCGGTCATCTGGATCGGGGTTATGGTTCCAGTCGGATCGGGGGTGAGTGCAAGCGTATATTGCTCAAGCGCGGTACCCAGATTGATCGTGTCATATTCGGAGATCGGAATCCCGAGTCTCACGCCAGCGCCGTAGGTTCGCGTGCTGTAGTTGACAACTGTGGAACTGAGGCTGGCGGTGTCCACATCACGACGATAGAGGTCATAGCCCAGGCTGATGCCGTCCTTGGTGAAGTAAGGATCGGTGTAGGAAAGGGCGTAGACCTTGTTGACCTTGCCGCTGTTGACCTGCAATGACATGTTGTTGCCGGTGCCGAACATGTTGTTCATGGTGATGGAGCCGGATAGCACAATGCCGTCGGAACTGGAGAAGCCGGCACCAATCATGAAACTGTTGGTCGACTGTTCCGTGAGCTTCATATTCATGTCGACCTGGTCGGTGGTGTCCGGAACAGGCGGCGTTTCGATCGTTACGTCCTTGAAATAGCCGAGCTTCTCGACCCGTTCGCGGGACCGGTTGATCTTCGCGGCGTCATACCAGGCGCCTTCCATCTGGCGCATTTCGCGGCGCGGCACCTCGTCCCGCGTCTTGGTGTTGCCGGTAATGTTGATGCGCCGGACGTACACCTTGCGGCCCGGATCGACCAGGAAGGTGAAGGCAACCTGTTTCTTGTCCTTGTCCAGTTCAGGATCGGCGTTGACGTTGGCGAAGGCATATCCGTCGTTGCCCAGACGGTCCCCCATTTTCTTGATTGACTCGTTCAGCTTCTCGCGCGAGAACGCATCACCCGGCTTCAGAGTGATCAGTTTTTTTAAGTCGTCTTCAGGGACCGGCAGTTCCCCGGCGATCTTGAAATTAGAGACCGTGTACTTGTCGCCTTCGGTCACGTTGATCGTCAGGAAGATGTCTTTCTTGTCCGGGGAGATGGAGACGCTGGTCGAATCGATCCGGAATTCCAGATAGCCCTTGTTGAGGTAGTACGAGCGCAGGGTTTCCAGGTCGGCGGTCAGTTTTTGCTTCGAGTACTGGTCGTCCTTGGTAAACCAGGACAGCCAGCCGGGGGTGCGCAGGGAGATTTGCTTGAGCAGGTCTTTCTCGCTGAACACCTTGTTGCCGACGATGTTGACGGAACGGATCTTGGCGATGTCGCCCTCGGTTACATCGAAGGTGATGGCGGTACGGTTGCGCTCCAGGGGCGAGAGCTGGCTTTTGACCTGAACCGCATAGTAGCCACTGTTGTAATACTGGCGCTTAAGCTCCTGTTCCGCCTTGTCGAGCAGGGATTTGTCCAGGATTCGGCCTTCAGTCAGGCCTAACGACTTGAACGCCTTCTGGATGTCGTCCTTGCTGAATTCCTTCATGCCGTTGAAGCTGACCTCGGCGATGGCGGGGCGCTCCTCGACCGTGACGACCAGCACGCCGTTCTGGCCTTCGAGCCGGACATCCTTGAAGAACCCGGTTGCATAGAGGGCGGAAATGGCGGCGGAGGCCTTGTCCTCGGTCAGCGTGTCGCCGACCTTGACCGGCAGATAGCTGAATACCGTCCCGGCCTCGGTTCGCTGGATGCCCTCCACCCGGATGTCCTTGACCTGGAATGCATCAAAGGCGGCGGCCTGGCAGGACAGCAGGATCGCGCTGGTCAGAAGGGAAAGTTTATGGAGAGTCGTCATTCGCATCTCTTTGGTCGGTTCAGCCGGTAAGCAGACGGTGGAAATCGTTGAATAAGGCAAACAACATCAGGGTGGCAAGCAAGGCCGCGCCGATTTTTTGGCCAATCTCCTGAACTGAATCGGAAACCGGCCGACCCGTCAGAAATTCGACGAAATAATACAGCAAATGCCCCCCATCCAGTAACGGGATCGGGAGCAGGTTGAGCACCCCCAGACTGACGCTGATCAGTGCCAGGAAGGCGATGAATGCAGTGGGGCCAGCCTCGGCTGAACGGCCGGCGTAGTCGGCGATGGTCACCGGGCCGGAGAGGTTTTTCAGGGAGGCCTGGCCGATGACCAGGCGGCCCATCATCTCCAGGCTGAAGCTGGATAGATCCCAGGTCTTGTACAGGGCGCGTTTCATGGCGGCCACCGGGCCAAAGCTGATCTTGGCCTGCAACGGCGCGAACACCGCCTCGTCGACCTGGGGCGCGGCGCCGATCCGGCCGATGGCCAGCCCCGATTCCTGGGCAGAGGCCGGAGTCACGGTGATTTCCAGCGCTGCCCCGGAGCGGCTCAGCCTGATCTGCAGGGGCTTCTCCGGACTGGCCTTGACGACCTTCACCATGTCGTCCCAGGCAGCAACCGGTTGGCCATTGATGTCCAGAATGCGATCACCGGGACGCAGGCCAGCCGACTCGGCGCGGCTGCCAGAGACCACTTGCCCGATGACCGGAGGCAAGTCGGGCAGGTAACGAATCAGGCCTATTCTGGCCAGCGGGTCCTGCTCTGCATCCGCCAGATCGATCCCGCTGACATCCAGCTGGCGGGAGTAGACATGATTAGCCGCATCCCGCGTCTCGATCGTCAGGCGCGGATTCTGGAGGCCGCGCTTCAGCACCAGCCAATACAGGTCCTGCCAGTCTTCCACGGCTTCACCATCGATGGCGGTGACCGTCTCGCCGTTCCTGAACCCGGCCTGGGCCGCCGGAGAACCGGCGATGGGGGCGGCCACCATGGGTTTGAGTACGGTGATGCCGCCGATAAACAGCGCCCAGTACAGCAGGACAGCCAGGAGCAGATTGGCCAGAGGGCCGGCGACCACGATGGCCATGCGCTGGCCGACCGGCTTGCGGTTGAAGGCACGCGGCAAATCCTCGGCGGCCACCTCGCCTTCGCGCTCGTCGACCATCTTCACGTAGCCGCCCAGCGGCACCGCGGACAGTGCCCATTCCGTGCCGTTCTGGTCCACTCGTTTGGCGAGTACCGGGCCGAAGCCGACCGAGAAGCGCAGCACCTTGACGCCGCAGGCGCGGGCGACGGCGTAATGGCCAAATTCATGGATGACAACGAGGATGCCGAGGGTGACGGCAAAGGCCAGCAGGGTGGTCATTGGCCGGTAATCAGTGCGTTGGCCAGGGCGCGGGCTTCGGTGTCGATGGCCTCGAGATCGGCCAGGCTGTCCACCCGGCGTCCGCCCAGACGATCGAGAACCCGGCTGAGCGTTTCCGGGATGGCCAGATAGGGAATTCGATGATCCAGGAACGCGGCCACCACTTCCTCATTGGCGGCGTTGAGCACGGCGGACGAGGAGCCGCCCGCCGCCAGCGCCTGGTAGGCCAGTTTCAGGCAGGGAAAGCGAGCCGTGTCCGGCGCCTCAAAGGTGAGCTGGCCGAGCTTGGCCAGGTCGAGCCAGGACACGCCGGTCGCCACCCGCTCGGGGTAGGCCAGGGCGTGGGCGATGGGGATGCGCATATCGGGGTTGGATAGCTGGGCCAGCACGGAACCGTCCTGATACTCGACCATGGAGTGGATGATGCTCTGCGGATGCACGACCACGTCGATTTGTTCAGGAGCGGCGTTGAACAGCCAGTGCGCCTCGATGACTTCAAGGCCCTTGTTCATCATGGTGGCCGAGTCGACCGAGATCTTCTTGCCCATCACCCAGTTCGGATGCGCCACGGCCTGCTCCGGCGTGACCGCAGCCAGGGTCTCCAGGGCGCGGGTACGGAACGGGCCACCGGAGGCGGTGAGCAGGATGCGCCGGACGCCATGAGCGGCCAGGTCGCCGGTGTATGGCTGGGGCAGCGACTGGAACACCGCATTGTGCTCGCTGTCGATCGGCAGCAGGGTGGCGCCGCCCGCCTTCACGGCCTCCATGAAGAACCGC
This sequence comes from Hydrogenophilales bacterium, assembly GCA_037446165.1. Classification (GTDB taxonomy): domain Bacteria; phylum Pseudomonadota; class Gammaproteobacteria; order Burkholderiales; family Thiobacillaceae; genus Parasulfuritortus. The sequence continues at coordinate 23,041 of JBBIJC010000005.1, forward strand.
CCGGCCATGACCAGGGTCTCCTTGTTCGCCAACAGCACGCGCTTGCCGGCACGGGCTGCGGCCAGCGCCGGGCGCATGCCGGCGGCGCCGACGATGGCGGCCATCACCGTATCCACTTCGGGCAGGCTGGCGATCTGTTCCAGGGCCTCGACACCGTACAGGATTTCAATGTTCAGGCCGGTCAGCGTGGTCTTCAGTTCCTGCGCCTTGTCGGGGCTGAGCACCGCCACATATTTCGGCCGGAATTGCCGGCACTGTTCGATCAGCTTGTCGACCTGGTTCTGGCCTGACAGGGCGATGACATTGAAGCGGTCCGGGTGGCGGGCAACCACGTCCAGCGTATTTACGCCGATGGTGCCGGTCGCGCCCAGTATGGTGAGGTTATGTACGGTCATTTCAACCAGATCCAGATGAATGCGGCCACCGGCAGCACGGCCAGTTGGCTGTCGATACGGTCCAGGACCCCGCCGTGGCCAGGCAGCAACTGGCTGCTGTCCTTCACCCCGGCCCGACGCTTGATCCAGGATTCGAACAGGTCACCGAGCACGCTGAGAACACAGAGGAACAGGGCGGCGGCGAGCAATTGCGCTTTGCCCATGCCGTCCGGTGTGGGCAGCAGCAGGGCATAGATGAGCACGGCCAGGGCGCCACCGATGGCGCCTTCCCAGGTCTTGCCGGGACTGATGGCGGGGGCAAGCTTGTGTCTGCCGAAGGCGCGGCCGGTGAAGTAGGCGGCGGTATCGGCCACGATGGCAATGCCGGCGATGGCAAGCAGCAGATAAGGTGAGGCGGTTCTCAGGAAAGTCAGGGCCATCAAGGTGGACAGCAACAATACCCAGCCCAGTACCAGTCCGAGCCAGGAGGCCGGCAGGGCCCAGCCACGCTCCAGCCAGAGCGGTGCCAGCAGGACCCAGAATGCCAAGGCGGGCAGATAGACCGGCAGTTGGTTGCTGTGATCCAGGGTGCCGACAAGCAGGCAAAACAGCATCGTGATGGCCGCATAGACCAAGCGTGAGCGTGGGGCCAGCTTCATCAGCCCAGCCCATTCCCAGGCCGCGCCGGTCATGAACAGGGCAACAAAGACGAGCCAGACCGCCGCCGGCGCAAAAAAAAGCGCCAGCAGGAAGGCGCCGCCCAGGATGCCGGCGGTGATCAGGCGCTGGCTAAGATTGGACAAGTTGCTCACTGGTACGGCCGAAGCGGCGTTCCCGTTTCTGGTAGGAGTCGATGGCGGCATCGAGCGCGGCGGCATCAAAGTCGGGCCAGAGCGTGTCGGTGAAATACAACTCGGTGTAAGCCAGTTGCCAGAGCAGGAAGTTGCTGATCCGCTGCTCGCCGCCGGTACGGATGAACAGGTCGGGCTCAGGCGCGTAGGCCATGGACAAGTGCTCGGCCAGGCCCTGCTCGGTAATCTCGCCGGCTTCGGGATTGGCGGCTTGCCAGGCGTTGGCCGCCTGGACAATGTCCCAGCGACCGCCATAGTTGGCGGCAACGGTCAGGGTCAGACGGGTGTGCTTGGCGGTGGAGCTTTCGCCCTCGGCGATCAGCTTGCGCAGCTTGTCGTCGAAGCGGGACAGGTCGCCGATGATCCTGAGCCTGATGCCATTGCGGCTCAGCTTGTCCACTTCCCGCTCCAGCGCCATGACGAACAACTCCATCAGCTTGGTCACTTCGTCCTTGGGCCGGCGCCAGTTCTCCGAACTGAAGGCAAACAGGGTCAGGTATTCCACCTCCCGGTCCGCGCAATATTTGATGATGTCCCGTACCCGCTCGACGCCCTGGACATGGCCGGCGACCCGGGGCATGTGCCGTTTCTTGGCCCAGCGGCCGTTGCCGTCCATGATGATCGCGATGTGACGCGGGACCGGCGGGGCTTCGGGGATTTCAGCGGTGGAGCTGAAGAATTTTCGGATCATGAGGGTGGCCAGGAGGTCAAACGGCCATCAGGTCCTTTTCTTTTTCGGCCAGTACCTTGTCCATCTCGGCGATGAACTTGTCGGTCAACTTCTGGATGTCTTCCAGTGCGCGGCGTTCGTCGTCCTCGCCGATTGCCTTGTCCTTGAGCAAATCCTTGAGATGGGCAACGGCATCGCGGCGGATATTGCGCACGGCGACCTTTGCGGCTTCGGATTCGCCGCGGACGATCTTGACCATGTCCTTGCGTCGTTCCTCGGTCATCGGCGGGATGGGCACGCGCACCAGGTCACCCATGGAAGCGGGATTCAGGCCCAGATCGGAGTCGCGAATGGCCTTTTCGATTTTGGCGCTCATGCCCTTTTCCCAGGCTTGCACGCCGAGGGCATGGGCGTCCAGGACGGTGATGTTGGCGACCTGATTGATCGTCATCAGGCTGCCGTAATAGTCCACCTTGACATGATCAAGGATGCCGGCGTGGGCGCGGCCGGTTCGTACCTTGGTGAATTCCGTCTTCAACGCCTCGACGGATTTCTTCATCTTGTCTTCAGCGGTTTTCTTGATGTCGTTGATCATGACGGTCTCCTAATAATTAGAGCGTGACCAGCGTACCTTCCGGTTCGCCACGGACGACGCGCTGGAGGGCATCTTCCTTGAATATCGAAAAGACCTGCAAGGGCATGTTCTGTTCCCTGCACAGGGCAAAGGCGGCGGTGTCCAATACTCCCAGGTTCTTCGCAATGGCTTCATCGAAGGTCAGGCGGTCGTATTTGGTCGCGCCGGGGTCCTTCTTCGGGTCGGCGGTATAGACACCGTCCACCTTGGTCGCCTTGAGCATCAGGTCGGCGCCGATTTCCGCTGCCCGCAGGGCCGAAGCCGTGTCGGTGGTAAAGAACGGGTTGCCGGTGCCACCGCCGAAGATGACCACGCGCCCAGCTTCGAGGTGACGCACCGCGGCGTCGCGTTCGAAGGCTTCGCCGACATGGGCGATGGTGACGGCGGTCATTACCCTGGCCGGGATCCCGGCGGCCATCAGGGCGTCCTTGAGTGCCAGGGCGTTCATCACCGTGGCCAGCATGCCCATGGAATCGGCCGTGGCCCGATCCATCCCGGACAGCGCGCCGGTGGCGCCGCGAAACAGGTTGCCGCCACCCACCACGATCCCGATCTGCACGCCCAGCCCGGCGACAGCGTCGATCTGCCTGACGAAGCCGGCCATGGTTTCGGCGTGGTAGCCGAAGGCGTCCGGCCCCATCAGGGCTTCGCCGGACAGCTTGAGCAGGATGCGGCGGTAGGCGATGGCCACGGATTACACCTTGGCGGCGGCAGCGACTTCAGCAGCGAAATCGGACACCTTCTTCTCGATGCCTTCGCCGACGATGTACAGGGTGAAGCCATGGGCTTGCGAACCCTTGGATTTCAGCACTTGTTCCACGGTCTGCTTGTCATCCTTGACGAAAGGCTGGTTGAGCAGGGTGACTTCCTTAAGGAATTTTTGCACGCTGCCTTCGACCATTTTTTCGACTATGTTGGCCGGCTTGCCGGATTCGGCAGCCTTTTGGGCGGCAACACGGCGTTCCGAATCAATCAGGTCCTGGGACACGCCGGAGGCGTCCATGGCCTTGGGCTTGGCCGCGGCGATGTGCATGGCGATGTCCTTGGCCAGGGTTTCGTCGCCGGTCACGTCGACCAGCACGCCGATCTTGGCGCCGCCGTGGACGTAGCTGGCCAGCTTGCCCTGGGCTGCAATGCGCACGAAGCGACGCAGGCTCATGTTCTCACCGATCTTGCCGACCAGTTCGGTGCGCACTTCCTCGACCGTCTTGTCGCCGATCTTCAGGGCGGACAGGGCGGCGACGTCGGCCGGGTTCTGGCTCACGACCATCTCGGCCAGGTTCCTGACCAGGGCCTGGAAGTCGTCGTTCTTGGCCACGAAGTCGGTTTCGCAGTTGACTTCGATCATGGAGCCCAGCTTGCCGTCGGGCGTGATATGGATGCCGACGATGCCTTCAGCGGCGACGCGGCCGGCGCTCTTGGCGGCCTTGCTGCCGAACTTGACGCGCAGGATTTCCTCGGCCTTCTGCATGTCCCCTTCGGCCTCGTTCAGGGCCTTCTTGCAGTCCATCATGGGGGCATCGGTACGTTCGCGCAGTTCCTTGACCATCGACGCGGTGATTTCCGCCATTTTCATTCTCCAGATTCAGTTGGTAACTAGTGTAAAAACGCCCCGATACCGGGGCGTTATGAAGCGAAGCAGCTTAGCCGTCTCCGGCTACAGGGCCATTACGCGGCGCTGCTGTTCTCTTCGACCTCGACGTATTCGTCTTCCTGCACGGCGGCAACCAGTTCTTCGATCACGGTGGCCTTGCCTTCCAGGACTGCATCGGCAATGCCCCGAGCATACAGGCGGATGGCGCGGCTGGAATCGTCGTTGCCAGGGATGATGTAGTCCACGCCAGCAGGGGTGTTGTTGCTGTCGACGATGCCGATTACCGGAATGCCCAGCTTGTTGGCCTCGGTGATGGCGATCTTCTGGTAGCCGACGTCGACCACGAACAGGGCGTCGGGCAGGCTGTTCATTTCCTTGATGCCGCCCAGTGAACGGTTCAGGTTGTCATATTCACGTTGCAGACCGAGAATTTCGCGCTTGTTCAGCGATTCGCGGGTGCCTTCGGCCAGCATGGCTTCCATGTCCTTCAGGCGCTTGACCGACTGCTTGACCGTCTTGAAGTTGGTCAGCATGCCGCCCAGCCAGCGGTGGGAGATCCAGGGCATGCCGCAGCGGGAAGCTTCCTCGGCCATGATTTCACGGGCCTGGCGCTTGGTGCCGACGAACAGGACAGTACCCTTGTTGGAAGCCAGCTGGCGAATGAACTTGGCCGCTTCCTCGTACATGGGAAGGGATTTTTCCAGGTTGATGATGTGGATCTTGTTGCGATGGCCGAAGATATAGGGGGCCATCTTGGGATTCCAGTAACGGGTTTGGTGGCCGAAATGGACACCGGCCTCCAGCATTTCACGCATGGTCACGGACATAGCACTAACTCCAAGTAGTTAAGGTTGAGCCTCCATCCGCCGATACCTCGCCAAAAATTTTACGGCGGTGGCACCTTAACGAGGGCGAATGTGTGGATTTCCCAAAATCGGGAGCGCGGATTCTAACAGTACGGCCTGTGGATTGGAAGGATTTGGACTGGATGGATGGGCTATTCGCCGCGCTTCCTTTTGGCCTGCCGGTCCAGTTCTCGCAAATGAGCCAGTTTTTCACTGATCTTGCCTTCCAGTCCGCGCGGAGTCGGCGTGTAGAAGGCAGGCGGATGGGGGTGTTCATCCGGGAAGTAAGCCTCTCCGGCGGCATAGGCCTCGGGCTCATCATGGGCGTAGCGGTATTCTCGGCCATAGCCCAGTTCCTTCATCAACTTGGTCGGTGCGTTGCGCAGGTGGACTGGCACCTCGCAGCTGCCGTCCTCGCGCACGAAGGCTCGGGCCTGGTTGTAGGCCAGGTAGCCAGCATTGGATTTTGGCGCGCAGGCCAGGTAGATCAGGGCTTGGGCCAGGGCCAGTTCACCTTCGGGCGAGCCCAATCGCTCATAGGTGTCAGCGGCGTTGAGGGCGATTTCGGCGCCGCGCGGGTCGGCCAGGCCAATATCTTCCCAAGCCATGCGCAGGATGCGTCGGGCCAGATAACGAGGATCGGCGCCGCCATCGAGCATGCGGCTGAACCAGTACAGGGCCGCATCCGGGTTCGATCCCCGCACCGATTTGTGCAGGGCGGAAATCTGGTCGTAGAAGGCCTCGCCACCCTTGTCGAAACGGCGCAGGGACGGGGACAGGGCGGTGGCGACGAAATCCGCGTCGGCCTCCTTTCGACCAGAAGTCCGCGCTGCAGTGGCGAGTTGTTCGACCAGATTGATCAGGCGTCGGCCATCGCCATCGGCATACGCCACCACACGCTTCTCGGCCTCCGCGGACAGGGTCAGGTCGAGTTCTCCCAGGCTTAGGGTCCGCTGGAGGAGGGTGCTCAGTTCCGCCTCGCTAAAGGCGTTCAGGACATAGACCTGGGCCCGGGAGAGCAGGGCGCCGACCACTTCGAATGACGGGTTCTCGGTGGTGGCGCCGATGAAGGTCACCAGTCCGGATTCCACATGGGGCAGAAAGGCGTCCTGCTGCGACTTGTTGAAACGATGCACTTCATCCACAAACAGGATGGTCTGCCGGCCCTGGCTCTGGTTCAGTTTGGCCCGTTCGACGGCCTCCCGTATCTCCTTGATTCCAGATAGCACCGCTGAAATCTGGATGAAGTCGGCGTTGAAATGATGGGCGGTCAGCCGCGCCAGAGTGGTTTTGCCGACCCCTGGCGGTCCCCACAGAATCATGGAATGCAACCGCCCGGCGTCGAAGGCCAGCCGCAGCGGCATGCCTGGCCCCAGCAGGTGGCTTTGCCCGATCATCTCGTCGATGGATGAAGGGCGCAGTCGTTCAGCCAGAGGTGCGGCCGCGAAATTGGCAGGGCCGGGGGAGGAGGCGAAGAGATCAGAGGTCATGCCAGCATTCTAGAACGGCGCCGGGCTCTCGAACGAGAGCGGCTCCCCGCTTACCGGATGGCCCAGACTCAGGCTTTGGGCATGCAGTAGCAGACGATTTGCCCGCGCTTGCAGTGCTGGCGGTGCATATAGGGTGTCGCCGAGGATGGGGTGGCCCAACGCGAGCAGATGGACCCGCAGCTGATGCGAACGGCCGGTCACTGGTTCCAGTTCAAGCCGCGTAGTGAGCATGTCCGCATCGCGATCCAGGATGCGCCAGCGCGTGATGCTGGGTTTGCCATGTACAGGGTCGATGATGCGCAAGGGTCGGTTTGGCCAGTCTGCCGCGATAGGCAGGTCGATGATTCCCCATGTCCCCTTGCCGCCCGGCGGGTCTGTCAGCAAGCCGTCCACCACGGCCAGATACCGTTTGTCGACTTCGCGTGCGGCAAAGGCCCGGTTCAAGGTCTTTTGTGCAGCAGGTCCTCGTGCGAAAACCATCAGGCCGGAGGTGGCCATGTCCAGGCGATGCACGATCAATGCATCAGCGAAGCGATTTCTGACCCGTTCACTCAGACAATCCTGGTTTTCCTGGCCGCGACCGGGTACGGCCAGTAGCCCGCTGGGCTTGTTTAGAATCAGCAAGGCATCATCTGCGAACACGAGGTTTATCATGTCTCTGGCGCAAGGAAGTGTAGTGTGGACGTTTCGCTGTCCGGTATGGGGTATTTCATGGTTTTGTGTGAGTGCATGCCCTAAATCTATCTAGTACAATTTTATTAGTCGTCAGTAAGAGAATCCCATCAGCATGACAACCTTGGCAGACAGCATGGCTAATGACGCACGGATCGATAAGCATGGGAAGGATCTGAGTGAGCAGCGGTTTCAGCTACTTCAGGATATTGCCAAGGAGTTGTCTGAAGAAACGTCTTTCCCCACCAGCTTCGACCTTCTGGTCCGCCTGAGAAAAGCGCTTCAGGACCCAAACCAGACAATTGATCAGATTGCTTCGCTGATCTCGATTGAACCGCTCATTCCGCTGCGATTGGTCCATCTTGCCAATTCCGTTGTCTATAACCGCGGCACAGAGGTAAAAGATACCAAAACCGCCGTGCAGCGCCTGGGTTTAAATATTGTCCGCAGCACCGCAATGGCTATTGCGATGAACCAATTGCTGCGTTCCAAGGGGATGGTCCTGTTTGGTGATCTGCCGCAGAGGCTATGGGATCATTCCTTGCGTGCGGCCTGTGCGGCTCATGTGATCAGCAAGCGGCTGACCCATATCAATCCCGATGAAGCCATGCTTGCTGGCTTGGTTCATGACCTTGGGGCGTTTTATCTTCTTTACCGGTTCGCTCAATACGAAGAACTGCGCATCCGGCCCGAATCGGCAAAGCATCTCATTGCCAAGTGGCACGAAAGCATTGGCCTGACCCTGCTGCAAACATTGGGAATTCCGGAGGAAATCGCCTTGGCGTCAGCCGATCACGATACATTTCGGCCGATACCCGCCGCGCCGAGTAATCTGGCTGACATCGTCTACGTCAGCAATATGCTGGCCGGCGGAATGTCTGACTGGCTCGATCTGGATGAATGTTCAGAGGAAAAAGAGCAGCAGCGTGAGCAAATGAGCATCGAATTCGAAGGGCTGAAACAGGAAATCGACGTGTATACAACTGAAATGCGCGCTTTGCTTTCATAGTTAAATTCACCTATCTCGATTGCCGTTCGGTAAATTTGCCTCCGTTGCATGGCAGACTGTTGCCTATTTCTCTAAGCGGCACTGCCCAAATCGAAACGGATTTATCACGGCATGAAACCTGCAAGTGGCTGACAAGCTCAATGTGATCTGGAACATGAGTTACGGCATCGCCTTTTTTGGTTTTGCCGGTTTCGGGCTGTTCATTTTGCGCCAGCAGTTTCTCTCGGGCGTAAAGGCACAGCCACAACATTACGCATTGTTCCTCACGGCCATGATCAGTGCGCTCTGGGCGGGCAGTGCGTTGTTATTTGGCTTGACAGGGAATTCGACCCTGTTTGGAGCATCCACCATCCTGAATGTTCTTCGTTACGGTGGATGGTATCTATCTATTTTGGTAGTCCTGCATGGCAACAAAAAACGAATGCCCCAATCGGCTGGCGGCATCCGCATTCTGACCCTGGCCTCGGCACTGATTGTGGTCAGCGGCCTGATCTTGCGTTTTGGCTATCCGATCCAGTTCGAGGTGGAGTGGCAGGAGCCACGACCGGCCCTGATTCATGCACTGTCAATGCCGGTTTTTGCGCTGTTTTTGCTGGAACAGCTGATGCGGAACATCGAACCTGACTCCCGTTGGAACCTGAAACCCCTGAGCGTCGGGTTGGCGGGGGCCTGTTTCTTCGATCTATATCTGTATGCCGATGCCCTGATGTTCGGCAGGCTTGATATGCAGATATTGAGTCTGAGAGGTTTCATCCATGCCCTGGTGATCCCGCTTTTTGCTTCATCGATCGCCCGGAGCCGGGACTGGACGCGCCGGATCAAGGTGTCGCGCAAGATTGTCATTCACACCACGATGTTGCTGGTGGTGGGTGGTTATCTTCTGGTCATGGCCGCGATAGGTTATCTGGCGCGGCTGGTGGGAGGGGATTGGGGCAAGGCATTCCAGATTACCTTGCTATTCATTACCCTCGTGGCGCTGTTTGTCTTGATCTTCTCCGGTGCCATGCGGGCGAAGATACGGGTCTGGGTGGTCAAACACTTCTTCAGCTATCGGTATGACTACCGCGATGAATGGCTCAAATTCACGCAGGCCCTGTCTGCGCACAATACGCCTGACGGGCTGGCAGATCAGATCATCCGGGAACTGGCTCAGATGGTCGAGAGCCCGGCCGGGAGTCTGTGGATCAGGGAGCCCTCGACCAGTGGCTATCGGCAGTTTTCCGTTTGGAATATGGCCAGAATCGAACTGGAGGAACCGCGGGATTCTGCGTTTTGTACATTTCTCGAAACGAAGAAATGGGTGATCAATCTTGGTGATAAGGGCCGGAGCGAGGAGCAAATTGACGAATTGCTTCTGCCTGAGTGGCTAACCACTCAAAAGAACGCGTGGCTGGTAGTACCTTTGCTGATCGGCAATGAGCTGATGGGCTTTCTAGTACTGGCACATTCACGTGCCCGATTTGATGTTAATTGGGAAGTGCGTGACTTGCTGAAAACCGCCGGTAGCCAGGCCGCCGGCCATCTGGCGCAGCTGCTGGCTGTGGAGGCCCTGCTGGAAACCAAGAAATTCGAGACGTTCAACAGGATGTCCGCCTTTGTCGTCCACGACCTCAAGAACATTGTTGCCCAGCTATCCTTGATGCTGAATAATGCAGTCAGACACCGCGACAATCCTGAGTTCCAGAAGGATATGCTTGAGACAGTCGAGCACTCGCTTGGTCGCATGCGACGCCTGATGTCTCAGCTTCAGGAGGGCGGCGAGAAGCAAAAAGTTCTGCATGGAGTTGATCTGGGTGGCTTGTTTGGTCGTATTCACGCAGCCAAACAAAAACTGGGCCGTGAAGTCAAGATCGAAGTGTCGGGTGAGACGATGATCCAGGGCGATGAGGAGCGACTGGAACGCATATTTGGCCACCTGGTGCAGAACGCGCTGGATGCCACCGAATGCGACAAGGGCGAGGTTCGGATCAAGGCCAGTTCTGATGCTGGACGGGTCAATGTCGAAATTTTGGACTCAGGCTGTGGGATGACGGAAGAGTTCATACGTGAACGATTGTTCAAGCCATTTCAGACAACAAAAAAGGTGGGCATGGGAATTGGCGCCTATGAGGCGCATCAGTATTTCCGTGAGCTGGGTGGTGAGGTTACCGTGCGCAGTGAGCTGGATGTCGGTACTTCGATCATGATCAGGCTGCCACTGTTTTCCAAGCGTGTAGGCACCTAGCAAAAGAGCATCAGTGGAGAAAAGTCATGGAGTCGGCAGGTCGGTTGTTGATAGTTGAGGATGACCCGGCGTTGCAGAAGCAGATGCGCTGGTCCTTCGACAAGTATGAGACCTATACGGCAGACGATCGTGAAAATGCGCTTGCCCAGTTGCGTCGCTACCAGCCCCCAGTGGTGACCATGGATCTGGGCTTGCCACCAGATCCGGATTCCGTTTCGGAAGGGTTTCTGCTGCTGGAGCAGATGCTGCAATCGGCCCCGGATACCAAGGTGATTGTGCTGACTGGCCAGAATGATCGCTCGAACGCCCTGAAGGCGATTGCTCTGGGCGCATACGATTTTTTCACCAAACCGTTCGAGCCTGATCTGGTCGCCCTGACCATTGATCGGGCCTTCAGGCTCTATGACCTGGTTCAGGAGAACAAGCGTCTGCAATCCATGCGTCAACCGGATGCTCTGGCGGGCCTTATTACCCGCGATCCAGAGATGTTGCGTGCCTGCAGAATGGTTGAGAAGGTGGCGCCCAGCAATGTCACCGTGCTGTTGCTGGGCGATAGCGGAACCGGTAAGGAATTGCTCGCCCGGGGGGTGCATGATGCCTCGGCCAGGCGCAACGAGCGCTTTGTAGCGATCAATTGTGCGGCGATCCCGGACAATCTGCTGGAAAGCGAACTGTTCGGCTATGAAAAGGGCGCCTTTACCGGGGCAAACAAGACTACGCTCGGGAAGATTGAAACAGCCAATGGCGGCACGCTTTTCCTCGACGAAATCGGTGATTTGCCGATGGCATTGCAAGCGAAACTACTGCGCTTCCTGCAGGAGCGCGTGATCGAGCGCGTTGGGGGGCGGCAGGAAATCCTGATCGATGTCCGCATCGTTTGTGCGACGCATCGGGGTTTGGCTGAGATGATAAGCAACGGTGAGTTCCGGGAGGACTTGTATTACCGCCTGGCAGAAATCGTGATCAAGATACCGCCCCTGCGGTCGCGTATCGGCGATGCCGTGTTGCTGGCCAACGCCTTTGCCCGGCGCTTTGCACAGGAACAAAACCGCAGCCCGCTCGCGTTTTCGGATGATGCGGTTCGCACCATCGAAAGCCACCGCTGGACCGGCAATGTCCGCGAGCTGGAAAATTGCGTGAAACGCGCCGTAATCATGGCTGAAGGGCGTTTAATTACCGGTGATGATCTGGGTCTGGCCGAGTCAGATGAAGCGTCTCAATCTGATCTGGACCTCAAACTGATACGGGAAGAGGCCGAAAAACGTGCGGTCATCATGGCGCTAGGGCGTTCTGATGGCAATATTCTGAAAGCCGCTGAAATACTGAATGTAAGCCGCCCAACTCTTTATGACCTCATGCATCGTTTTGGCATGCGTTAATTGATCTTATAGCTATTTCGGGGAATTGATTATGTCCAATGAATACCGTTTTCGTGCCTTGGGTTTGAGTTTCGTTGCCGCCCTGCTATTGCTGGGCTGCGGCACTAAATCCCCCGAGGCACTGGTAGCCTCGGCCAAGGATTATCTTGCCAAAAACGATAGCAAGTCGGCGGTCATCGAACTCAAAGATGCACTCAGCAAGAATCCCGATTTGGCCGAGGCGCGCTACCTCCTTGGCAAATCCTTGCTGGACGGGGGGGATCCCGTCGGGGCTGAAGTCGAATTGCGGAAGGCTGCCAATCTTCATTATGACCAGAACAATCTGGCACCGGTTCTGGCACGTGCCCTACTGGCGGAGGGGCAGGCCAAGAAGGTGATCGATGAAATGGTTCAGCTGCATTTGAACAGCGCTGAAGCTCAGTCATCGCTTCAGACTTCGTTAGGCACGGCCTACGCCGTACAAGGAGATTTGAACAAGGCGCGTGCATTGATCGATCAGGCACTGAAGACGTCGCCCGATAACGATGAAGCGTTGCTGGCAGAAGCCAGACTCAAGTTGTTTGACAAGGATGTTGATGGATCCTTGGCGTTGCTTGATAAAGCGGTGGCCAAGCATCCTGGCAACTACGAGGCATGGCAGATGAAGGGGGACATCCTGAATGCCAAGGGCCAGGTTGATGCGGCAATCAGCGCTTACCGAAAGGCACTCGAAGCCAGAAATGACTTCGCTCCGGCCCACTCTGCGTTGGTCATGGTCCAGATCAGGCAGGGAAAGCTCGATGAAGCGGGCAAGCAGATCGAGGCGATGAAAAAGGTGTTGCCCAATCGCATCCAGACGATCCGGGTTGAGGCCATTTACGATTACCAGAAAAAAGACTTTGGGCACGCACGTGACCTTGCCCTGAAGCTTCTGAGTGCTTTACCCAATGATCCACAAGCCTTGATGCTTGCTGGTGCCATTCACCTTCAATTGAATTCGCTCCTTCAGGCTGAATCTTTTTTGGTCAAGGCCCATGAATTAAGCCCTGACGCCATTGAGCCACGCAAGTTGCTAGCCGAACTTTATGTACGTTCCGGGTCGCCGACCAAGGCAATAGGCTTGCTCGAACCTATTAACAAGGAAAGTAAGGATTCCCGGTTGTTCACTTTGGCCGGGACTGCCTACTTGCAAAGCGGCGATGCACAGAAAGCGAATGAATATTTTAATTTGGCTTCGGCGCTGACTCCGCAGGACAACACAGTCAAGGTCAAGGCTGCGCTGTCAGAAATGGCCATGGGAAAAACAGACGCAGGATTTGCCGCGCTCGAGCAAGTTGCATCAGTAGATAAAGGGACGACGGCCGATATGGCCATAATCTCAGCGGCCATTCGCCAGAGAGAGTATGACAAGGCCTTGCACGCCATCGACAACCTGGAAAAGAAACTGGCTGACTCTCCGGTGCCGTCGACATTGCGAGGCACAACGCTTGCAGCTAAAGGGGATTTGCCCGCTGCACGTAAATATTTTGAACAGGCCGTGACCATTAAACCGACCTTTTTTCCTGCGGTTACAGGGCTCGCGACTCTGGATCTGATGGAAAAGAAACCGGAAGACGCCAAGCGCCGGTATGAGGCCTTGCTGAAGCTGGATGCCAAGAACGGTGCAGCCTTTTTGGCACTTGCCGACCTCGAAGCGAAAACTGGTGGAGCCCAAACAAAGATATCGGACCTCCTGGTCAAAGCGGTCAAGGCAGACCCGACGGAGATTCGCGCCAGATTGGCCTATATCAATTATTGCCTGCGTACCAAGGATAACAAGAAAGCAGTAGAGGCCGGCCAGGATGCGGTGACGGCGATACCCGACCGCCCGGAGTTGCTGGATGCATTGGCAAGGGCTCAACTTTCCGCCGGCTCGACTAATGAAGCACTCGCAACCTACGGCAAAGTATTGGCGCTGTTGCCGAATTCACCACAAGCGCTATTGCGCATGGCTGAGTTGCAAATGGCAGCCAAACAAAAAGATGCGGCCTCGCAAAGCCTGAAAAGGGCAATCGAGATTCAGCACGACTTCCTGCCCGCCCAGCGCGGCTTGGTGCTGCTTTATCTTCCCGATCAACGCTATAACGAGGCCCTTGCAATCGCGCATGATGTCCAGAAGCAACGCCCCAAGGAAAATTCAGGTTATCAACTCGAAGGGGATATTGATGTCATCCGTAAAGATTGGTCAGCCGCAGCTGATGTTTATCGGGTCGGGCTGAGCAAACAACCCGATTCTCAACTGGCCATGAGAACCGATGCTGCCTTGGTCAAGGCTGGCAAGAATGCCGAGGCTGACAAGTTCAAAACCGGCTGGCTCCAGTCGCATCCGGATGATGTCTTATTTCAGGTCTATTCCTCGCAAAACGCTATCAAAAATGGCAACTACGGTGCAGCAGTCAAACTGTATCAGTCCATGTTACGCAACAGGCCAAACGACTGGGGGATCTTGAACAATCTGGCGTTTGCGCTAGGTCAGATGAACGACCCGAAGGCAATCGACTATGCAGAGCAAGCCGATAAGCTGGCTCCGAAACGCCCTGAGGTGATGGATACCCTGGCCATGCTGGTGGCGAAGAAGGGTGATGTGACGCGCGCTCTAACCTTGCTTAAAGAAGCCTATAGCCTGGCGCCAGCCTCGAATGAAATTCGCTTTGATCTGGCCAAGGTGCAACTACAGGCCGGGAAAAAAGATGAGGCAATGACAAATCTGAAGGAACTCGAAAAACTGGGTAACAAGTTCTCCAGTTACGCTGAGGTCCATAAATTGCTGGGAACTGATTCGGCAAGTAAATAGGGTCAGGCGGTATTTCAGGTGTTTGGGTGCGTAACCCTATTGACAGGGCTTGTGTCCAGTGTAGAATCCGCACCTCTTTAGGCGCGTAGCTCAGTTGGTTAGAGCATCACCTTGACATGGTGGGGGTCGTTGGTTCGAATCCAATCGCGCCTACCAACTATTGCAAAAGCCAGACCTGTTCTGGCTTTTGTCGTTTCGGGAGCTGGGGGAAATGCCCGTAGTACGACTACCTGATGGTTCCGAACGTCGGTTCGACGAATCGGTAACTGTTGCTCAAGTGGCGGCTAGCATCGGCGCCGGGCTGGCACGTGCGGCGCTGGCAGGCAAGGTGAATGGCCAACTGGTCGACACCTCGTTCCTGATTGAGACCGACAGCGATCTCGCCATCATCACCGACAAGGATAGCGACGGCCTCGACCTGATCCGTCACTCCACTGCCCATCTGCTGGCCTACGCGGTCAAAGAGCTGTTTCCCGATGCCCAAGTGACCATCGGCCCGGTGATCGAGGACGGCTTCTATTACGACTTTTCCTTCAAGCGCCCCTTCACTCTGGAAGACTTGGCCGCGATCGAGAAACGCATGGCCGAATTGGCCAAGAAGGACATCCCGGTTACGCGCGAGGAATGGGATCGCGACGAGGCAGTGAAATTCTTCGAGTCCATCGGCGAGAAATACAAGGCCGAGATCATCGGCGCGATTCCCGCTGGCCAGACCATTTCGCTGTACCGCGAGTGCGATTTCGTCGACCTCTGCCGCGGCCCACACGTGCCCTCCACCGGCAAGCTGAAGGCATTCAAGCTGATGAAGGTGGCCGGCGCCTACTGGCGAGGCGATTCGAAGAACGAGATGCTGCAGCGCATCTACGGCACGGCCTGGGCCAACAAGGACGACCTGGCCGCCTACCTGCATCGCCTGGAAGAGGCCGAGAAGCGTGATCACCGTCGGCTCGGCAGGCAGCTCGACCTGTTCCACCTGCAAGAGGAGTCGCCGGGCATGGTGTTCTGGCACCCGCACGGCTGGGTGCTCTGGCAGGCGGTCGAACAGTACATGCGGCAGAAATTCCGCGAGTACGGCTATGACGAGGTGAAGACGCCGACCATCATGGACCACACCCTGTGGGAAAAGTCCGGCCACTGGGACAACTACCGCGAGAACATGTTCGTCACCGCGTCGGAGAATCGCGACTACGCAGTCAAGCCGATGAACTGCCCGGGCCACATCCAGATCTTCAACAACGGCCTGCGTTCCTACCGCGACCTGCCGATGCGCCTGGCCGAATTCGGCTCCTGCCACCGCAACGAGCCGTCCGGTGCGCTGCACGGCCTGATGCGCGTGCGCGCCTTTGTGCAGGACGACGCTCATATCTTTTGCACCGAAAACCAGGTCCAGTCCGAGGTGTCCGAGTTCATCAAGATGCTGCAGTCGGTCTACGGGGACTTCGGTTTCGACGACGTCATCGTCAAGCTGTCGACCCGGCCGGCCAAGCGGGTTGGCTCCGATGCCGACTGGGACAAGGCCGAGGCCGACCTGGCCGCGGCACTGACCCAGAACGGCCTGGCCTTCGACTACCAGCCGGGCGAGGGTGCCTTCTACGGACCCAAGATCGAGTTCACGCTGAAGGATTCGCTCGGTCGCATGTGGCAGGTCGGCACCATCCAGCTCGACTACAACCTGCCGGTGCGCCTGGGTGCCGAATACGTCACTGAGGATAACGGTCGCAAGCCGCCGATCATGCTGCACCGCGCCATCCTGGGTTCGCTGGAGCGCTTCATCGGTATTCTGATCGAGCATTACGCAGGCAATTTCCCGCTTTGGCTGTCACCAGTTCAAGCCGTGGTGATGAGCATCACCGACGCCCAGGCCGACTATGTCAAACAGGTAACGGAAGCCCTTAAAAAACAAGGCTTCAGAGTCGTATCTGACTTGAGAAATGAAAAGATTACCTATAAAATCCGCGACCACTCCATGAAGCGGATTCCGTATCAGCTGGTTGTTGGTGACAAGGAACGGCTGGAGAACAAGGTGGCTGTGCGTATTCGAGGTGGTGAAGACCTCGGACAGATGAGTCTGGATGAGTTTGTAGACCGCATGAAAAGCGAAATGCAAATCTGATTCCGGCGCGCCGGCTGAACGGGGAGCGGACAACCGCTCCCTCTGTTTTTTGAAAGGGGTTTGAGCATCGCACTCGAAAAGGAAATGCGGATAAACGGCGAGATTGACGCGTCGCAGGTCCGTTTGGTGGCTGAAGATGGTGAGCAGCTGGGTATCGTTGGCATCAGGGAAGCATTGAGCAAGGCAGAAGAGGCTGAGCTTGATCTGGTGGAGATCGCTCCCCAGGCTGTCCCGCCGGTCTGCAAGATCATGGACTATGGCAAGTACAAGTACCATGAGCAGAAGAAGGCCCACGAAGCACGTCTGAAGCAGAAGCAGATTCAGGTCAAGGAAATCAAGTTTCGTCCGGGTACGGACGAGAACGACTACCAGATCAAGCTGCGGAACATGACCCGTTTCCTGGAAGAAGGTGACAAGGTGAAAGTGACCTTGCGCTTCCGCGGTCGAGAGATGGCTCACCAAGAATTTGGTATGGCACAACTCAAGCGGGTTGAAGCCGATTTGGTGGAATTGGGCCTGGTGGAGCAGTTCCCCAAGCTCGAAGGCCGTCAGATGGTGATGGTCCTGGCACCAAAGAAAAAGAAGTGATGCAGGAGCGAGCCTCGGCTCGCGCAATATGGTTTTGCAGCGGTTGGCGTTGCCTCTTTGAATCAACGCCAGATACGTGCTGAAAGGTCAAACAAGCGTTCCCGGTGGGAAACACCTGACGGCATCGAAGAAATGGAGCAAACATGCCCAAGATGAAGACCAAGAGCGGGGCCGCCAAGCGCTTCCGCGTTCGCGGCAGCGGCAGCATCAAGCGTTCGCACGCTTATCTGCGCCACATCCTTACCAAGAAGACCACCAAGCGCAAGCGCAACCTGCGCGGGATGGAAACCATCGACGCAGCGGATATGGGCCGTATCCGCGATATGATGCCCTACGCGTAAGGAGATAGAAGATGCCTAGAGTCAAACGTGGTACAACCGCCCGCGCCAGCCACAAGAAGGTTCTTGACGCCGCCAAGGGTTACCGTGGCCGTCGCAAGAACGTATTCCGCGTCGCCAACGAAGCGGTGATGAAGGCCGGTCAATATGCCTACCGCGACCGCCGTCAAAAGAAGCGCCAGTTCCGCCAGCTGTGGATCACCCGTATCAATGCTGCCGCGCGTGGATTGGGTATCTCCTACAGCCAGTTCATGAACGGCCTGAAGAAGGCGGCTATCGTGATCGACCGCAAGGTCCTGGCCGACATGGCTGTGTTCGATCAGGCTGCCTTTGCCAAGGTGGCTGAGCAGGCCAAGGCCAGCCTGGGCGCGTAATCCGCGACCAAGCCCCGACGATCCTGTATCGCCGTGAAGGGAGGCCTAATCCGCCTCCCTTTGTTTTTGCCTGGTTCGTCGCTCCTGCGCAGCCGGGAGCCCAGTTGTAGAGGCTGGATTCCCGCTTGCGGGTGAATGACAGAACCGGGAAATTTCTGAATTCGAGTTGAGCATGAATCTGGAAGACATCCTGACCGAGGCGCGGAACGATTTCGCCGCCGTGACTGCCTTGCCTGCACTGGAACAGGCCAAGGCCCGTTTCCTGGGCAAGAGCGGCTTGATCACCGAGCAGATGAAGGCACTGGGCGGCATGGCCCCGGACCAGCGCAAGGAAGCCGGCGCCCGCATCAACCAGGTCAAGGACGGTGTTGAAGCCCTGCTCAAGGAACGGCGCGAGGCCATACAGGCCGAAGAACTGGCCAAACAGCTGGCGACCGAGGCCATCGACGTGACCCTGCCCGGGCGCCGTTCTGGCTTGGGCGGCCCCCACCCGGTCAGTCTGACCCTGAAGCGGATCGAAGAACTGTTTGGTTCGATTGGTTTTGCTGTCGCCGACGGCCCCGAGATCGAAACCGACTTTTACAACTTCACGGCCCTCAACATCCCGGAGAACCACCCGGCTCGTGCCATGCACGATACGTTCTACCTGAACGACGGCAAACTCCTGCGCACCCATACCTCGCCGGTGCAGGTGCATTACATGCAGGATCAGAAGCCGCCGATCCGCATCATTGCTCCTGGCCGGGTCTACCGGGTCGATTCCGACGCCACCCATTCGCCCATGTTCCACCAGGTCGAAGGCCTGTGGGTCGATGAACAGGTGAGCTTTGCCAACCTCAAGGGCGTGGTGCAGGACTTCCTGCAACGCTTCTTCGAGCGCGACGATCTGCAGGTTCGGTTCCGTCCTTCGTTCTTCCCCTTTACCGAGCCCTCGGCCGAGATGGACATGAGCTGGGGCGATGGCTGGCTGGAAATCGGTGGCTGCGGCATGGTCCATCCCAACGTCTTTACCCATGTCGGCATCGACCCGGAGCGCTACCAGGGTTTCGCCTTCGGGTTGGGTGTCGAACGCCTGGCCATGCTGCGCTACGGCGTCGATGATTTGCGGTTGTTCTTCGAGAACGACCTGCGTTTCCTGAAACAGTTTGCCTGAGGATCGACCATGCAATTCTCCGAGTCATGGCTACGCAGTCTCGTCAACCCCAAGCTGAATACAGCTGAACTCTGCCATCTGATGACCATGGCGGGACTTGAGGTCGAGGCGGCGGAGCCTGCTGCGCCGGCTTTCAGCCACGTCGTGGTGGCGGAAATTCTGACCGCCGAGCGACACCCCAACGCCGATCGGCTGCAGGTCTGCACGGTAAACGTTGGCGCTACTGAGCCGCTTCAGATCGTCTGCGGTGCGTCCAATGCACGGGCCGGACTCAAGACCGCTTGCGCCATGGTCGGTGCCGAACTGCCCAACGAGTTCAAGATCAAACGGGCCAAGGTGCGCGATGTGGAATCCTTTGGCATGCTCTGTTCGGCCAAGGAACTGGGCATCGCCGAGGTGGCTGAAGGCATCATGGAACTGCCTGCCGATGCGGCAGTCGGCCAACCGCTGCGCCAATACCTTGATCTAGATGATCAACTCATCACCATCAAGATGACACCCAACCGGGGCGACTGCCTGTCTATCCAGGGTGTCGCCCGGGAGGTTGCAGCGATTTCCAGTTCCACAGCCAAGGCTGTGGATTGCACGCCAGTGGCACCCGTCATCACCGATACCCTGCCGGTTGGCATCGACTCAACCGAAGCCTGTCCGGTTTATTGCGGCCGGGTGATCCGGGGCATGAATCCCGCTGCTCAAACGCCGGACTGGATGGTCCGCCGCCTGCAGCGCAGCGGCCTGCGCGCGATACAGCCGGTAGTCGATGTGACCAACTATGTCCTGCTGGAACTGGGCCAGCCCATGCATGCCTTCGATCTGGCCAAGGTCAGCGGTGGGATCCGGGTACGCGCGGCGAAGGCGGGTGAGAAACTGGACCTGCTCAACGACCAGAGCATCGAACTGACCGACGGCAGCGTGGTCATCGCCGACCAAAACGGTCCGGTAGCTTTGGCGGGCATCATGGGCGGGGCCGCTTCAGCTGTGTCAAGCATCACTGCCGATCTCTTTCTGGAGGCCGCTCACTTCACGCCATACGCCATGGCTGGCCGTGCGCGCAGCTACGGCCTGTCGACCGACTCCTCGCACCGGTTCGAACGCGGCGTCGATCCAGCCTTGCCAACGCAGGCTATGGAGCGTGCGACACGACTGATCCTGGATATATGCGGCGGACAGGCCGGCCCCGTTGAAACGGTCGGCGCAGCGCCAGTCCGGTCGTCAACGATCGCGTTTCGTCCAGAACGGGCGCGGAGTCTCACCGGCATGGACATTCCGGATGCCGAAATGCGTGCAACCTTCGAACGCCTGGGCCTGACCGTGAGCGCTCACAGTGAGACATGGCAGGTGGCTGCACCCAGTTACCGGTTTGATCTTGCAATTGAAGTCGATCTGATCGAGGAAATCGCCCGGGTCGAGGGCTATGACAACATTCCTGCCGCCACACCCCAGGCCGACTCACGCATCACGCCGGCCAGGGAGGCAGAACGCGGCGCTGACGAATCCAGGTCACGCCTGATTGACCTGGGTTATCAGGAGGTCGTCACCTACAGTTTCATCGATGCCAAACAGCAGGACATGGTTGCCCCCGGCGCAGCTCAGATCACGCTGCTCAATCCCATCGCCAGCCATATGAGCGTGATGCGCGGCAGCCTGATTCCAGGGCTGCTGCAAGCCCTGCGCCACAACCTGAATCATGGTCAGGAACGCGTGCGCATCTTCGAAATGGGCCGCTGTTTTCTGGGGACGGGGCATGGCGATCAGCCGATGCGGTTGGGCGGGCTGGCTTATGGCTCATCTCACCCCGAGCAGTGGGGCGAGCCGAGTCGTTCAACTGATTTCTTCGATATCAAGGCTGATCTTGAGGCATTGCTCTGGCCAGTCAACCTGAACTTCGAATCCGGCGAGCAGGCAGCGCTGCATCCCGGACAGACTGCGCGACTGAGTCTGGAGGACCAGACAGTGGGCTGGCTGGGCGCGCTGCATCCGAAGCTGGTCAGCCAACTGAACCTGAATCGGGGGCCCATTCTGTTCGAACTGGACTGGGCGCAACTTGCTGCCCGTCCCCTGCCTAGATATCGAACCGTCTCCCGTTTCCCCGCCGTACGCCGAGATGTAGCCGTGGTGGTGGACGTTGGGCTCCCGGTCGGACAACTGCTGGAGGCCGTCCGCGCCGAGATGCCCAGGCTGGTGACCGATTTTGCGCTGTTCGATGTCTATCAGGGCAAGGGTGTGTCAATAGACAAAAAGAGCCTTGCATTCAAGATGTTGTTACAAGATACTGATAAAACGCTTACGGATTCCGAGATTGATGGCGCGGTTGCTACCGTGTTGGCTTTTCTGGCCGAGCGTTTTGGCGCCGTATTACGCGGTTAGCTCGCGACCCGGAGACAATAACGATGACAATGACCCTAACCAAGGCTGAACTGGCCGATCTTCTGTTCGAGAATGTGGGCCTGAACAAACGGGAAGCCAAGGAAATGGTGGAATCCTTTTTCGAAGAAATTCGCGATGCGCTCGAAACCGGTGACAGCGTGAAGCTGTCCGGATTCGGCAATTTTCAGCTGCGTGACAAGCCGCAGCGTCCCGGTCGCAATCCCAAGACAGGCGAGGAGATGCCTATCTCCGCTCGACGCGTGGTGACATTCCACGCCAGCCAGAAACTCAAGGCCATGGTGGAATCGGCACATGCCGGACCCGCAGATCAGCAACAGTGACCTCCCGCCGATCCCGCCCAAACGCTATTTCACAATAGGCGAAGTAAGCGAGCTTTGTGCGGTGCGGTCTCACGTACTGCGCTACTGGGAGCAGGAGTTCAGCCAGCTCAAGCCGGTCAAACGGCGGGGTAACCGGCGCTATTACCAGCACCATGAGGTCATGCTCATCAGGCGCATCCGTCAGCTCCTGTATGAGGAAGGATTCACCATCACGGGTGCCCGAAACCGGCTAATGCATGAAGGCGTAGGCGATGCGCCGGCGGTAGCTCTTATTGAGGTCAGGGAAGCAGACACGACAAAGCTCATCGATCTAGCCGCCATCAAGCGCGAAATCGGTGAAATTCTGCTCCTGTTGAAATAATACTGATACAACTCCATTTCTTTTTTTAGCCCGCACCTCTATAATGCGCGGCTCGTCGGGGCGTAGCGCAGCCTGGTAGCGCACCTGCATGGGGTGCAGGGGGTCGGAAGTTCGAATCTTCTCGCCCCGACCATAAAATACAATGACTTACCGGGGTCATGAGGCATGAAAGCCAGCTAAACAAGCTGGCTTTTTGTCTTTTAATACACATTGGGTTACGCAATGAGCAAAGCCAGTGGTACTCGCTGCTGCACGTCTATTTCAGCCAGCCAAGCCCGTCCATCATCATGTTCGAGCAGATTTGGAGCCCAAAAATGGCTACATGGCCAATGAAACGAAAGGCGTTTTACAGGGTGCTTTCGCTATAATGTCCTCATGTTTTGTTGGTAATAATCAGTCGGTTCCTGACCCAAGATTCAATTAGGAATGAAGTAACACCATTGGCGTAGACTGGCCTGAAGCCAGCAAGGGAAATTGCAACGATGGAGCACAATTGAAGTCGATCCCGGGACCCGTCTTAGACGCCATCCAGTCCACGCATCTGCCGTTGATGCCGCAGGTTCTGCTGCGTTTTTTGAGCATGGCGGAGGAGGGTGGCTCCTCCACCGAAGAACTGGCCAGTGTGGCTTTGCTGGACCCGGCGTTGAGCGCTCATCTCCTTATGGCGGCAAATTCAGCCGCATTCCCTCGTGATCGGCAACTTGCAACCCTGGGTCAGTGCCTGCATGCCCTCGGACCGCGACAAGTCCGTAACATTGCCGCCTGTCTGTCGATCCAAAGTGTTCTCGCACGTATGGCCAACGACCAGAGTTATGAACTGGTTGGTTTCTGGAACCACTCACTCCTGGTTGCGCAGATTGCGCATGAAATTGCCATCCTGCTCAATCGAGACGATGCTGAAGAAAGCTATCTGGCGGGCTTGCTGCACGATGTGGGCCAGCTTCTGCTTTTGGGGGGTATGGGTGATCGCTACGCGGCCCTGCTGGACTGGAGCGGCGAAGAGGAGGCGCTGGTTGTTCTGGAACGAAAAGAGCTGGGCACGGATCACAGTGCAGCCGGGGCCTGGCTGGTTGATCAATGGAAATTGCCTTCGTTCATGGCTGACGCAATCCTGTTCCATCACGCCCTGCCCGGACAAATTCCTTCCGCTGACCGGCTCAGTCAGATTGTCTGGGCCTCTCATGTGGTTTCTGCGTGGGATCTGGCAGAAGCGAGCAACAGAAAGGGACGACAGCAATTCGAGGCTGCGGCTATCGAATCAATGCTGGACCTGCCAACAGGTAGCCTTGTCACTATTCACCGGCAGGTCTTTGACCGGGTCGGGGAATTGGCTTCTTCGCTTGGGATCAAAACCACGCCGGGTTCAGCGCCTCTACCGCGCTTGTCACAGGCCGCCATCGACCGTCCTCGCCTGACCGAACAAAGTGATGCGTGGGGCCAGATCGAGGCGGCTGTATGCAACCTGGCCATCATGGAGCCGTTGCGCGACAACTTGCGCGCTTCCGAACACGAGGCTGAGGGCCTTGAGGCCATACGCCAGGTGGCGCGCATTCTTTTTGGACTCGATCGACTGGCCTTTTTGCTGGTAGGGGAAGATCAGTCTTCACTCTCCGGTGCTCCCTTCGACCGCCAGCCGGCTTTGTTGCAGCAACTCGAAATCCCACTAAAGGCCGAAGCCAGCCTGGCCGCTGCGGCGGCTCTGGGCAAGGAGCCCAGGTCCAGCTTTGCGGTGGAGTCTCCTGCGTCGACCTCGCTGGTGGATGTGCAGATCGTCCGTTGTCTGGGCACCGAGGGCGTGCTGTATGTGCCTATGCACAGCCGCGACCAATTGATCGGGGTCATGGTCTATGGCCTCGGCGAGGCACAGTTCAATCGCACTCAGAAGCGTCTGGATTGGATTGCCAACTTCACTCATCTGGCTGCAGCCAGCATAACGAATCGACGCGAAGCAATCGCCCAGAGAAAACAAATCGAGGCGGATCTGACCAGTCAATTCCAGTACCAGGCTCGTCAGGTTGCTCATGAAGCGAGTAATCCGCTCTCGATCATCACGAACTATCTGAGTACGCTTGAAGATCGATTGCCCGAGGAGAGCAACATCCTGCAAGAGATCGCCATCCTCAAGGAAGAGATCGACCGGGTCGGGCTTATCGTTCGCCGTCTGGGCGAGGTTTCGATCCACGGCCTGGAAAAGACATGGGTCGATATCAATGCGGTCATTGAGGGTATGTCGGCGCTGTACCGGGACTCGCTGTTTGCAAGCCGTGACATCAGTCTGGATCTGCACCTGGATGTGCAGCTCGCTCCAGTACCGGGCAGCCGTGATCAAATCAAGCAGATACTGCTGAATCTGTGGAAGAATGCAGCTGAGGCGATGCCGGCTGGCGGGCGCATGGTTGTCAGTACGGTTGGCGGCATTCATCTGTCCGGCCGCAACTATGCCGAGATCCGCTTGACCGATAACGGGCCGGGTTTGCCGCCCGATATTGACCGGAGCCTGTCCCAGCCCCTGGGGTCAGCGCGCCGGTCTGGACATGCAGGAATGGGTTTGTCGATTGTTGCAGCCTTGGTCAAGGCACTGGATGGTCAGATCACGACCCAGAGTCGCCCAGGTCAGGGTACGACGTTTGTCATCCTGCTGCCGATGTCATAGAGGGCGAAAATGAGCGACTTCAAAATATCCGGTTTTCGGCCGATCCAGGACACAGGACCATCAGTCGACAGGATATTGATCGTTGACGACGAGAAGTTGATGCGCTCGAGTCTGAAGCAATTGCTCGAATCGACAGGTCGGGAAGTGTTCGAATGCAGCTCAGGCGCCAGGGCGCTCGGCTTTCTGGAAAAGAAAGACATTACCCTCGCCTTGCTCGATATCAATCTGCCCGACATATCCGGGCTTGATATTCTCAAGTGGATCCACAAAAACCGGCTCCAGACCAGCGTCATCATGGTGAGCGGTGACCAGGATCTCGATTCGGCGGTTCAGGCATTGCGCTTTGGCGCCGTCGAGTTCGTGCGCAAGCCTGATGACATGAGCCAGATCAGGCACAAGGTTGAAAATGCGCTGCACCGCATTCATCTCGAGCACCAGCAAGCCCACATGGCGGCGCGTCTCGAACAGTCCGAGCATCTGCACCGCTTTCTGGTCAACAATTCACCCGACCTGATCTACACGCTGGATGATGAAGGCCGGTTCCTGTTTGTCAATCATCGTTTCGAGTCCCTGCTCGGCTACAGCCGGGACGATTTGATTGACGCGCATTACTCCACCATTGTGAATGAAGAGGACCGGGAACTGGTTCGTTATCGGCTGAATGAGCGCCGATGCGACAATCGTGCCTCAACCAACGTCGAGGTCAACCTGAAGGCCAAGGACCTGAAAGAGCATCGGGCCTACAGGGATCAAAAGGTGGTGACCATGTTGAGCGCGGTCGGGATCTACCGCGGCAGTTCACATGGCGACCAGGCAGAGCCCCGTCAATTCATAGGCACTTATGGTGTGGCCCGCGATATCACCGAGCGCAAGATGGCCGAGGAGATCATCAGCTTCCAGGCCTTTCATGATCATCTCACCCAGCTGCCCAACCGACGGCTGTTCAAGGACCGGCTTGATCTGGCCATCACCCAGGCCCAGCGAATTGGAAAAATGGTGGGTCTGGTCTTTGTGGATCTGGATCGTTTCAAGTTGATCAATGACACCTTTGGCCATGCCGAAGGCGATAAATTGCTGAAGAGCGTGGCCCAGGCGCTGCGTCGTTGCGCCCGGGCGGGTGACACGGTAGCGCGCCAGGGGGGTGACGAATTCACCGTCCTGCTGCCCGATCTGGTGCAGGCAGAAGACGCGGCCCTGATTGCGCAAAAGATCGTCGAAGAGCTGAAGACGCCTTTCCTGGTCGGCGACCGAAGCTACAACGCTACGGCAAGCGTCGGCATAGCCGTCTATCCACGCGATGGGGACAATGCCGAGACGCTGTTGAAGAATGCGGACATCGCGATGTACAAGGTGAAGGGGGCGGGCAGGAACGCCTACCAGTTCTTCACCTCGACCATGAACGCGACTTATCAGGAGCGTCTGAACCTCGAGCATGATCTGCGGGGAGCCATTCAGCGATCAGAGCTTCAGCTTTATTTCCAGCCCCAGTACAGCGCCATCAGTAAACAACTCGTGGGCATGGAGGCGTTGATCCGCTGGAACCACCCCCTGCATGGTCTCTTGCATCCGATTGATTTTATTGATCTGGCGGAAGAAACCGGCCTGATCTACTCAATCACTGATTTTGTGCTTGAACAGGCGTGTGCGCAGCTGGCCATGTGGCGTGCAGCGGGGCATGCTCAGTTGCGCCTTTCGGTCAATGTGTCGCCGCAGGAGTTTTCCCGCAATGACCTGGTTGAACGGGTCACGGTCAACATCCGGAAGTATCAACTCCCAGCCGATGCGGTGGAGATCGAGATCACCGAAAACATCCTGCTTCAGGATGTCTCATCGGTCATCGAAAACATGCGCATGCTGCGTGACCGAGGCGTACATATCTCTATCGATGATTTCGGGACAGGATACTCATCACTCAATTATCTCCGTCGCTTCCCCATCAACAGCATCAAGCTTGACCAGTCATTTGTCCGTGACCTGGACGAAGAACACCGCACTTCGCCCATAATCAATGCCATTATCGGCATCGCAGGTGGCTTTGGCCTGAAATTGCTCGCTGAAGGCGTAGAGACCGATTTTCAGATGCGCACCCTTGAGAAACTCGGCTGCGATGTCATGCAGGGTTTTCTGTTCAGCCGGCCGGTGCCCGCAAACGAGTTGGCTCCCCTGCTGGCCGCTTGAGGGATCGTCCCGGTTGGGTGGGCGCACAGGCAGCTTCCGTTCTGGTTCAAGACAGGGTGTATTCCCAGATTGATGCCTGACATAAATGCTCGGGTATAATCGCGCGATGGAAAATACTGCTCCCGCCTTCCCCAAACTCATTCAGCTGCCGGCGATCCAGCGCCCGGTCAGCATCCCTGTCGACCGGCTGGTCGAGGTCAAGTCAGCCTCCGATCTGCCTGACCGGTTGTTGCTCGGTGACCTGGTTCCAGACTCGTTCAAACACGAGAAGAAGGGCTGGTCCGCCGAATGGCGCGATACTGATGGCCACCGCGCCAAGTTCCGCTGCGCGGGCGGCTTGTCGTCTCTTGAACTGGGCTATGGCGGCGACGAGGCGGTCACCCTGGTCACTGCCGAGCGTTTTGCCGAACTGGCCCAGACCATCCAGAATATCCATCCGGGGGCTTGGCTGGCCAAGCTGGCCGAAAACATTGAAGCCCGCTACAACCTGCGTGTCTTTCCGCACCGTGAGGATGATGCGGTGGGTGGCGACTTCCCGGACGGACACCTCCTCAGCCTGGTCATGCCGGTGCCGGCAGATCGGTTGATGGCCCTGTTTGACCTGCACAAGCAATTACAGACCGACGCCGCCATTCGTGGCGGCATCGACGGTTACCTGCGCTATGGCTTCAGCGTGGTGAACTATGTCGAAGGCCGCAATCATCCGATGCTGGCGCATCCGGCCGGGCTCGTGCTGTTCCACGTCAACGCCCTCGGTACCCCGGCGGCCGAGATGCCGGTTCGGGAGGAGGACGAGGAGGGCACTGCAGCCTGGACCCTGCAACGCAGCCATTATCTCTACGTCGCTCACTGCCACTTGCGTGATGCCGCACGCTTTGTCGGCCGCCTGGCCGGGGCGGGTTTCATCGCCTCGGTCGAGGATGGCAACGAGGGCTGGCCAGGGGGTGCAGAGTACAGCGCAGCGCTCCTGCCCTTCGGCTATGAATATGCCGCAACCAATGTCTGGTGGTTCGATCGTCAGGGCCGCCGGCGCATGTTTTATCCCCGTTTCGCCGATACCGATGACCGCAACCAGCTCGGCGGCAACAGCGGCGATCTCTGGGTCAAGGCGCTGATTCGGGATGCAGGCAAGGCGGCGGAAGCCTGTCGCGCCGACACGGCGAGGGTGTTCGCCGAAGGACTGTCGCGGGATGCGGACCGACCCGAAGGCGTGGCCGGTTTTCAGTAACCCCAGAAGGCCGCCCAGCGCACTTCGGGCCAGTGCGGCTCGATCTCGGCAGTATTGAGGCAGGCATACCCGATCTGAGCGGTGTTGCGTTCTGCCGGTTCCTTGAACAAACGGCCATTGGGGCTGAGGAAGGCGGTGACCTTGCCAGGCGTCTCGCCGCTGCCCTGCTTGCGCATCACCACCGCGATTTCCTTGCTGGCCAGGCGGATCAGGGTGCCGGGCGGATAGAGGCCGAGCCGGCGCAGCAGCAGCAGGGCAAAATGGTTGTCCAGACGAGTACGTTCGTCGCCAAAGATATGTTTGAAGGCGGACTGGGTGGAGATGGCCGGGCGATAGCGTCGGCCACGAATCTTGGCTCCATAAAAATCGGCGATCCGGATGATCCGGGCGGCCGAGCTGATTTGCTCGCCACGCAGGCCAAGCGGGTAACCGCTGCCATCCAGGTTTTCATGATGCTGACCCACCGCGGTCAGCCAATCCGGATCCTGCACACCACTGACTTCGAGCAGTCTCAGGCTGTCCTGGGGATGTCTGGAGATGGAATCGCGCTGCGCGCTGTCGATCAGGATACGGCGCTCGGTGAGGTCCGAATGCAGACGCATGGCGGCGATGTTCATGGTCAGCGCGGCGCAGACGATGGAGTCGATGCGCGGGTCGTCTGGTGCCAGAATCTGCTCGGCCATATCCAGGGCGATGATCGCAGTCAGCAGGCAGTGGCGAGCCGCGGGGTCGGCCATGGGCAACAGTCGCAACAGGCCCAGGCAGGCATCGTGGTCGAAGCGGGCGAGGGCGACAAGCTCATGGACATGGCCCCGGATCGCCGGCTCAAATTGACTGGTGCCAGCTGCCGCGCAGGTGTAAGGGAAACTTTCCATCTGCAGCAGCAGGCGCTGGCCCAGATCGGCATGGTCGCTATCGCCCGCAGATTGGCGGAAAAGCGGCCTCTCGGTGAGTTTGGCCAACTGTCCCGGATCGGTGAGCTTCAGGCCGGCGCTGGCGACCAGCACGCCGGTAACCGTATACAGATTCCAGGGCAGGGACTGACCAAGCATGGATACATCGAGAGCAACGGGGCGAAGCGGCACGTGATTAGG
>JBBIJC010000006.1:0-51530 GCA_037446165.1 Hydrogenophilales bacterium
ATGGCTGCTAGTGAACCGCTGCTAGACACCCACATATCTAGCCAGGCGGACGTTTGATATTGAAAATCTAAAGATATTAATGTCGGATAATCTTACATAGTCTTTGGCGATGCCGCATGTGGCTACTCGTAACACATTGTTATAACTAAGGATATATAAATTGGCGCCAAATGTGCTTGTTCCCCAGTTGAAAATCGTCAATCCTCTTTTCGCTCACCCAGGAGAATGAAATGAAACTACTGGTCGCCTTTGCCGCTACATCGTTAGTTCTTTCAAGTGCCCTTGCTCAAGCATCCGTAGTCGACACCTCATTTGGCGTTACCGACACTGCTTCCGGCTTGGATTGGTTGTCACTAGCGAATACCACCAACATGTCACTGACCAGTGTCATGGCCCAGTTGGGGTCTGGAGGGACGTTCGCTGGCTGGACTGTGGCCTCTGATGATCAGGTCAAGGCGTTGTTTACTGACGCGACCGGGCTGTTGTTCCCAAGCGGGCACCCAACTTATGCTTTAGGAACTACCGCTGCTGATGAAAGTGCTGCTGCATCCTTGGCTTTGGCTCTCGGGAACACGATGTGCGTAGCTGGTATTCAATGTGATGGTTACTCCGCCGTTGCACGTACCGAAGGGTTTACGTCCAATCTCTTCAGCACTTCGACAACCTCACACGATCTTGCTGACATCTACGGGTACATCGATTTAAGCGGGAATATTGTTGGGGCAAGTCATGTACCCAACACTGCTTTTCCCGAAACAACCGCTGCTGCGTACTTTGGCACATATTTGGTTAGAGCCACCCCAACAACAACCATCCCTGAGCCCTCGGTTATTGCCTTGGTAGGACTGGGCCTGTTAGGTATGGGGGTCGTGGCACGCAAGGCTGAGAATCGTGCATAGCTTGTCTTAACCTGCGCAGCGCCAAACCCGCCCGAGTTCCGACTATCGCAACTGGGTTTCATGCCGGGCATGGACCGATTTCAACGCGGAATTTCAGATACACAAACAAAAGCCCCTGACTAGCAGGGGCTTTTTGCTGTCGCCCCGAAGGGCGGCCAGGGTGGTGCGTTGGTTTAGTGAGCCATGGAGCCTTCGGCGTGGATGCCGGTGTTCTGGCGCACGTAGAGTTCGTCCCACATTTCCTCGGATCGTTTGTCGCGGTACAGCAGCGAGCCCAGGATCACGCACAGGAAACCGAGCGGGATGGACAGCAGGCCGGGGTTCTTAAGGCGGAAGAAGGGCTTCTCCAGGCCGACGATGCTGGTGGTCTGGCCTTCAAACTTCTTCAGGTCGTCCTGGGCCTTCTTGATGTCCTTCTCAAGCTTGCCGGCGTCTTTCTTGGCCTTTGCCAGCGCGGCGGGATCGGTCATCGTAGCCATACCGGCGTTCAGCTTGGCCAGTTTCTCGATCGCACCTGGTTTGGCCTCGGTGGCGGGCTTGGCACCTTCCTTGTTCTGGCAGACCGCGAACAGTTCGCAGACAAAGCCTTCGCTGGCCTTGGCCGGGACCGCTTCCTTGGCCGGGGTGCCGTCCAGAACCGCCTGGGCATCCTTGAGCATGGCCTTGGGGTAGGTCAGGTTGGGCGACATCATCACCAGCGCGATGGCGGAGAAGGAGCCGACCAGCATGCCGAGGATGATGCCGCCGGTGTTGCAGCGCTTCCAGTACAGGGTCAGGAAGACCGCGGGCAGGTTGCCCGAGGCGGCCACCGCGAAGGCCATGCCGACCAGGTGGGCGACGTTCTGGCCCTTGGCGGCGATGCCGATGACGATGGCGACGATGCCGACGATGACCGAGGAGATCCGCGCTGCCTTGACCTGTTCTTCCGGCGAGGCGTGGTTGCCGCGGATGACGCCGACGTAGATGTCGTGTGCCATGGCCGAGGCGGAGGCTAGTACCAGGCCGGCGACCACCGCGACGATGGTGGCGAAGGCCACGGCCGCGACGAAGGCCAGGAAGAAGTTGCCCATCATGGAGTTGGCGCCGCCGCCCAGGTATTGGGCCAGGATCGGAGCAGCCATGTTGCCGCCCTTGTCCAGCGCGATGATGTTGGCGGGGCCGACGTTGAGCGCGGCGCCCATGCCCAGGAACAGGGTCAGGACGTAGAAGCCGCCGATGATGGCCATGGCCCAGACCACGGACTTGCGGGCTTCCTTGGCGTTCGGCACGGTGAAGAAGCGCATCAGGATGTGCGGCAGGCCGGCCGTGCCCAGGACCAGGGCCATGCCCAGGGAGATCTGGTCGATCGGGTTCTTCAGGAACAGGCCGGGCTCCAGGAAGCGCTGGCCGAGTTCCTCCGGCGTCATGTTGGCCGCGGCGTTGCCGACCAGCTTGGCGACCTGCTTCTGGATGCCGTCGTTGTGGACCACGCCGTCCAGGAAGCCCGGCAGCGAGAAGCCGTAGGGCGCCCAGACCAGGGCCACCAGGACCAGCGAGGCGATCACCAGAAGGATGGCTTTGACGATCTGCACCCACGTCGTAGCCACCATGCCGCCGAACACCACGTAGGCCAGCATCAGGATGCCGACACCGATCACCGAGACTTCGTAGTCGATGCCGATCAGGGTCTTGATCAGCACGCCGCCGCCGACCATCTGCGCGGTCAGGTAGAAGATCGACACGGTGATGGTGGAGATGGCGGCGATGGTCTTCGAGGCCTTCGGGTTGTTGCGGAAGGCCAGGATGTCGCCCAGGGTGTACTTGCCGATGTTGCGGCAGGGCTCGGCGATGACCAGCAGCACGGTGATGTAGGCGACCAGGAAGCCGACCGAGTACATGAAGCCGTCGTAGCCGAACAGCGAAATCAGGCCCGCAATCCCCAGGAACGAGGCGGCCGACAGGTAATCGCCCGCAATCGCCCAGCCGTTCTGCATGCCGGAGATGGAGCGGCCGGCGGCGTAGAACTCGCTGGTCGAATGGACCCGCTTGGAGGCCCAGAAGGTGATGTACATGGTCAGGCCGATGATGCCGCCGAAGACCAGGAAGGTCAGCCATTTCCACTCGTCGGCAACGGCGCCTTCGCCGGCGAAGGCAAGGCTGCTTGCCGCCAGCAGGGGCAGGGAAGACAGAATGTGTTTAGCGTTCATGGCGCCGTCCTTATTTGATGTTGTGGGCATCGTTGATGATTTCCTGCGCCATCGAGTCGAACTCGGTGTTGGCGCGGTTGGCATAGATCGCGGCGATCACCCAGGCGACGATGAACTGGGACAGCGCGAACAGCAGGCCGACATTGAACGGTCCCCAGATCTTGATCTTGAAGATGTCCTGGAAGTAGGCGGTGCCGATCGGCAGCAGGAAGTAATACACCATGGAAATGATCATCAGGCTCCACAGGAAGGTGGTCTTGCGCTTGTGCAGCTTCTGAAAACGCGGGTCCGCATCGATGGCGGCCCAGTTCATCGCACTCTTAGACATGGATGGCTCCTTATAGAAAGCCTGCAAAGTCCCCTTGAACCGCAGGTGGGGGCATGGTAATGAAGCCGACTTACATGATCCTTACGCAGCAGAGACAGGCCACCAGATGCGCATCCTGATAGTCGAAGACGATGAAGTGCTGTCCGACAGCCTGATCCGGGCCATGGCCGGCGTGGGCTATGCGGCCGACCATGTGGCGGACGGGGAGCAGGCGCTGGGCATGCTGCGCGATGGCTGCTACGACCTCGCCATCCTCGACCTGAGCCTGCCCGGCATGGATGGCCTGATGGTCTTGCGCCAGCTCAGGTCAGGCAAACGCAGTCTGCCGGTGATCATTCTGACCGCGCGCGACTCGGTCAGCGACCGGGTGCTAGGCCTGGATCTGGGTGCTGACGACTATCTGACCAAGCCGTTTTCCCTGGCCGAACTGGAGGCCAGGGTGCGTGCACTGCTGCGCCGCGGCCAGGGCGGCGGCGCAGCTATGCTGACTTGCGGCAGCCTGGAATTCGACAGCGTGG
Organism: Hydrogenophilales bacterium; assembly: GCA_037446165.1. Lineage (GTDB taxonomy): Bacteria > Pseudomonadota > Gammaproteobacteria > Burkholderiales > Thiobacillaceae > Parasulfuritortus. Next base: position 3,932 of record JBBIJC010000006.1, read on the forward strand.
GCCGCCGGGTGACCGTCAATGGCGAACCGGTGGAGTTGTCGGCCCGCGAACTGGCGGTACTCGAAACCTTGCTGTTCCGGCTGGGCAAGGTGGTCAGCAAGGACAAGCTGATCGAGAGCCTGTGTGCCTGGGGCGATGAAGTCACGCCCAACGCCATCGAGGTCTACATGCACCGCCTGCGCAAGAAACTGGAATCGGGCGGGGTCGCGATCCGGACCGTGCGCGGCCTGGGTTATCTGATGGACAAGGCCTGAGCCGACCCGTGCGCGACGACGAACACGACATCCTGTCGCTCAAGCACCATCTGGTGAACTGGCTGTTCACGCCGCTTTACCTGCTGCTGCTGTTTTCCACCGTGACTGGTTACATCGCCGCGCTCAAGCTGTCGAACCAGCCCTACGACATTGTGCTGATCGAGCGGGCGCGCCTGATGGCGAGCCGGTTCGATCTGGCCGCCGAAGGGGTATTGCCGCGCCAGGATGAGCTCCTGCCCAATGGCGCCGGGGGGCTGGTCTACAGCCTGTTCGACCGGCGCGGCCAACTCGTGTTGGGCAACGCCAGCCTGCCCCGGCCAAGGCCTGCCGATTGGTCCGCGCAGGGGGCGAAACTGCGCGACACGATCTTCGGCGGCGGCAAGGTGCGGCTGCTGACCTTGCGCTTCCAGACCACGCGGCGCATGCCGGGCAGCGAATTCGTGTTGGTCCTGGCCGAGCCGGACGACGACCGGCTGGCCCTGGGGCGCAGCATCCTGGGCAACATCGTCATCCCGCAGTTCATCTTCATCCTGATCGCCGGCCTGGCAGTCTGGCTCGGGTTCAAGCGCGGTTTCGAGCCGCTGGAAAAACTCCGCCAGGTGGTGGCAAAGCGGCGTGGCGACGACCTCCGGCCGCTCGACGACAGCATGGCTCCGGGCGAGATCCGGCCGCTGATCCAGGAGGTGAACGCGCTGATCGCGCGACTCAAGCTCACCATGGAGCAGCAGAAGAACTTCATCGCCAATGCGGCCCACCAGTTGCGTACCCCCTTCGCCGGGCTGCGCGCCCAGGCCGAACTGGCCCGGCGCGAAGAGGTGCCGCCGGCAATCAAGGCGGCGCTGGAAGGGATTTGCGAGGGCGCCGGCCGGTGCAGTCGGTTGGTCACCCAGTTGCTCACCCTGGTCCGCAATGAGCCCGAAGCGCGTGCGGGCGTCGCCATGCAGTCGCTCGACCTGCACCGGATCGCCCAGGAGGCGGCCATGCACTGGGTGCCGGAAGCGATGGCCAGGCAGATCGACCTGGGCTATGAAAGCGGCGATGTCCAGCTGCCCGTTTACGGCGACGAACACGCCTTGCGCGACCTGATCGACAACCTGCTCGACAACGCCATCCGCTATACCCCGAACGGCGGCCACATCACCTTGCGCACCGGCTATGAACGTGGCGCCTGGCTGCGCGTGGAGGACGACGGCCGGGGCATTCCGCTGGCCGAGCGAACCCGGATCTTCGACCGTTTCTATCGGGTGTCCGGTTCCGGCCAGCCGGGCAGCGGCCTGGGTCTGGCGATTGTCAACGAGGTCGCCCAGCGACACGGCGCTGCGGTGGAAATCGAAGATGTGGCAGCGGGTTCGGGGACGGTGTTCGTCGTCCGTTTCCCGCATCACGCCGAGGCGGTATAGTCGCGCCCCTATGACCGCCCGTAGCCTCGAACTGCTCGCCCCCGCCAAGACCGTCGCCATCGGCCGCGAGGCCGTGCTGCACGGCGCCGACGCGGTCTACATTGGCGGGCCGGAGTTTGGCGCGCGGCACAACGCGGGCAACTCGGTCAGCGATATTGCCGGGCTGGTTTCATTCGCACACCGCTACCATGCCCGCATCTTCGCCACGCTCAACACCATCCTGCACGACAGCGAACTGGAGCCTGCCCGCAGGCTGATCCACCAACTGTACGAGGCCGGCGTCGATGCCCTGATCGTGCAGGACATGGGCCTGCTCGAACTGGACCTGCCGCCGATCGACCTGCATGCCTCGACCCAATGCGACATCCGGACGCCGGAAAAGGCCCGCTTTCTGGCCGACGTCGGCTTCTCCCAGATCGTCCTGGCGCGCGAACTGACCATCCAGGAGATTGCCACGGTACGTGCCGCCGTGCCGGACCAGGTGGTGATCGAGCACTTCATCCACGGCGCCCTGTGCGTCGCCTTCTCCGGCCAGTGCTACATCAGCCACGCCCAGACCGGGCGCAGCGCCAACCGGGGCGACTGCTCGCAGGCCTGCCGCCTGCCCTACACCCTGGAAGACGGCCAGGGCCGGGTGGTGGCCTTCGAGAAACACCTGCTCTCGGTCAAGGACAACAACCAGAGCGCGAACCTGCATGCCCTGATCGACGCCGGGGTGCGCAGCTTCAAGATCGAAGGCCGCTACAAGGAAATGGGCTACGTCAAGAACATCACCGGCCACTACCGGAAACTGCTCGACGCGATCCTCGACCAGCGGCCCGACCTGGCTCGCACCTCCAACGGTCGCACCACTCTGTTGTTCGAACCGGACCCGGACAAGACCTTCCACCGCGGCGCGACCGATTACTTTTCGAACGGGCGCAAGGCCGACATCGGCGCCTTCGACAGCCCGGCCTTCGTCGGCCTGCCGCTGGGCACGGTGATCAAGCTCGGCCCGAACGGGTTCGAGATGGAGGCCGATGCGGCCATGGCCAATGGCGATGGCCTGACCTATATGAACAAGCGCGAGGTGGTCGGCCTGCAGGCCAACGTGGTTGAACACCTGCGCGGCCGGCTGTGGAGGGTTTCGCCCAACGAGCGGATGGTCGACCTGCCCGGCCTGAAGGTTGGTGTCGCCATCAGCCGCAACCGCGACCACGCCTGGGAACAGGCATTGAACAGGATCTCCGCCGAACGGCGGATCGAGGTGAGCGCCCGCTTCGTCGAAACCCCACGTGGTTTCGAGCTGACCCTGACCGACGAGGACGGCATCGCGGCCCGGGCCGTAGTCGACTTCGAGAAGCAACCGGCCCAGCAGGCCGACAAGGCCGAAGCCGGTTTACGCGACCAACTGGGCCGATTCGGCAACACCGATTTCAGCCTGCGGGAACTCGTCGTCGAATGGAGCCAGCCCTGGTTCGTGCCGACCTCGCTGGCCAACAGGCTCCGCAGGGATGCTATCGAACAGCTGCAAGTCGCGCGGCAGGCCGCCTATGTCCGGCCGCAGCGTCGGCCCGCAGTCGAACCGCCCGTGCCTTACCCGGAGGAGACGCTTTCCTATCTGGCCAACGTCTACAACCACGCCGCGCGCACCTTCTACGCCCGGCACGGGGTCAAGCTGATCGAGGCCGCCTACGAGGCCCACGAGGAAGCCGGCGAAGTCTCATTGATGATCACCAAGCACTGTCTGCGCTATTCGTTCAGCCTGTGCCCGAAGCAGGCCAAGGGCGTGACCGGCGTGCAGGGCCAGGTCCGGGCCGAGCCGATGGTGCTGGTCAACGGCAACGAAAAGTTGACCCTGACCTTCGATTGCCGGGCCTGCGAGATGCATGTCAGGGGCCGGATGAAGAAGCATATCCTGAAGAGCACGCCGCCCTCGTCGGTCCCGCTGACCTTTCACTCGCAGCGGCCGGCTGGAAAGTAGTCGGGAATTTCGTCAGCGGAGGTGGCTGGCGGTCAAGGCCTTGTTCCACCAATGGCCCAGCCAGCTGGCCTTGTCAACTGCGGTCAGGGTCACCAGCGGAGCTTCGGCCACTGCCTGGTTGCCGTCGCTCAGGATCAGCCGGCCAACGGTCTGGCCGCGCTTCAACGGCAAGGCCAGGTTCGCGGGTACATCCAGGCTGGGCTTGAGCGCGCCATACCGCCCCAGCGGTACGGTCGCCCAGACATCCGAGGCGGCGCCAAGCTGAATCCGGGCCGGGCTCGCCTGATCGTTCTGCACCGTGCCGATCACCTGTCCGGCCTTGTACGCCTGATGCGTCTCGAAAAACCGATACCCGTAATCCAGCAGGGCCTCGGCCGCTTCGGCACTGGCCTTGCGCGTCGTCGAGCCGAGCACCACGGCCACCAATGGGTGGTGATTGCGCACGGCGGTCGCAATCAGGCAATAACCGGCTTCGTCCGTGTGCCCGGTCTTCATGCCGGTCACGGTGGCATCGCTGAACAGCAGTGGATTCCAGTTGGCCTGGGTGACGTTGTTGTAGGTGAAGGAGTGTTCGGCGAAATAGTGCAGATATTGGGGAAACCGCCGCATGATGTCTTCAGCGAGCAGTCCCATGTCCCGTGCGCTGACCAGATTGGTCGTATTGGGCAAGCCATTGACGCTTTCGAAATGGGTTTCGGTCATGCCCAACTGCCGTGCGGTGGCGTTCATCATCTGCACAAAACTGTCGGAGTTGCCAGCCACGGCCTCGCCCAGCGCCACGGCAGCGTCATTGCCGGAAACCACCACCATGCCGCGGATCATCTGCTCCACGGTCGCCGGCAGATTGGGCTGGAGGAACATGGTCGAACCGCCGGCCTTCCAGGCGGCCACGCTGACCGGAATCTGCTGGTCAAGCTTCAGGCTGCCCTGGGCCAGCGACTCAAAGACGAGATAGGTCGTCATCAGTTTGGTAAGACTGGCGGGCGGCGCCTTTTCCTCGGCACTGCGGGCTGCCAGCACCTGCCCTGAATTCGGATCCAGCAATTCATAGTGGCGCGCATCCACATTGGGCGCATCGGGTATGACGGGCAACGCCTGTGCCCGAACGTGGGTCACTGACAAGGCAGCAAGCATCAGGACACCGAGGGTGCGTAGCGGAATGGTTGATAACATCAAAACCCTCATTGAATAGTCTTGGTTGGCTTCCCGGCTGCGAATGACAGCCGGCTCAGCGCCGATAGCCGGTGATGTCGGTACGAGGTGCCATCTAGGAGTTCCTGCTGCGCAAGAAGTTCAGAGGCGGGTCGATTTTCCCCGGCGACCTATAGAAAAAGCCCTCGCGAGTTGCCTCGCGGGGGCTTTTGTCGAGACGGTCAGGGGGCTGACTTAGAAGTCCATGCCGCCCATGCCGCCCATACCACCACCCATGCCGCCCATGTCCGGAGCACCAGACTTCTTGTCTTCCGGCAGATCGGTCACCATGCACTCGGTGGTCAGCATCAGGCCGGAAACGGACGCGGCATTCTGCAGCGCGGTGCGGGTTACCTTGGTCGGGTCCAGCACGCCCATTTCCATCATGTCGCCGTACTCGCCGGTTGCAGCGTTGTAGCCGTAGTTGCCCTTGCCGTTGAGCACTTTGTTGACCACGACCGAGGCTTCTTCGCCACAGTTGTAGACGATCTCGCGCAGGGGCTGTTCGATGGCACGCAGGACGATCTTGATGCCGGCGTCCTGGTCGTGGTTGTCACCCTTGAGCTTGGTGATCTTGGCGCGGGCACGCAGCAGGGCCACGCCGCCGCCAGGAACGATACCTTCTTCAACGGCTGCACGGGTGGCGTGCAGGGCGTCTTCGACGCGTGCCTTCTTTTCCTTCATTTCGACTTCGGTCGCAGCGCCGACCTTGATCACCGCAACACCGCCGGCCAGCTTGGCCTTGCGTTCCTGCAGCTTTTCCTTGTCGTAGTCGGAACTGGTTTCCTCGATCTGCTTGTTGATCTGGACGATGCGGGCCTTGATCGCATCGGCGGAACCGGCGCCGTCGATGACGGTGGAGTTTTCCTTGCCCACTTCGATCCGCTTGGCGCGGCCCAGATCCTGCAGGGTGGCCTTGTCCAGGGACAGGCCGACTTCCTCGGCGATCACCGTGCCGCCGGTCAGGATGGCCATGTCTTCCAGCATCGCCTTGCGCCGGTCACCGAAGCCGGGGGCCTTGACGGCGACGGTCTTCAGGATGCCACGGATGTTGTTCACGACCAGGGTGGCCAGCGCTTCGCCTTCGATGTCCTCGGCGATGATCAGCAGGGGCTTGCCGGCCTTGGCAACCTGTTCCAGCACCGGCAGCAGGTCGCGGATGTTGGAGATCTTCTTGTCGTGCAGCAGGATGAAGGGCTCCTCCATCACGGCCATCTGTTTGTCCTGGTTGTTGATGAAGTACGGGGACAGGTAGCCACGGTCGAACTGCATGCCTTCGACCACGTCCAGTTCGTTGTTCAGGCTGGTGCCGTCTTCAACGGTGATGACGCCTTCCTTGCCGACCTTGTCCATGGCGCTGGCGATGATGTCGCCGATGCTGGAGTCGGAGTTGGCGGAGATGGAGCCGACCTGGGCGATTTCCTTGCTGGTGGTGCAGGGCTTGGAAATGGCGCGCAGTTCCTCGGTCAGGGCGACGACGGCCTTGTCGATGCCGCGCTTCAGATCCATCGGGTTCATGCCGGCGGCGACGAACTTCATGCCTTCGGCCAGGATGGATTGAGCCAGCACGGTGGCGGTGGTGGTGCCGTCACCGGCGATGTCGGAGGTCTTGGAAGCGACTTCCTTGACCATCTGGGCGCCCATGTTCTCGAACTTGTCCTTCAGCTCGATTTCCTTGGCGACGGACACGCCGTCCTTGGTCACGGTGGGGGCGCCGAACGAGCGGTCCAGCACCACGTTGCGGCCTTTCGGGCCGAGGGTCACTTTAACGGCGTTGGCCAGGATGTTGACGCCGTTCACCATGCGGGAACGGGCGGCGTCGCCGAAACGTACGTCTTTAGCTGCCATTGTTGATTACTCCTTATTTGATTCGGTTCGTCGTTCCCGCGAAGGCGGGAACCCAGTGTTTTGGGGCTGGATCCCCGCCTGCGCGGGGATGACGCGGTTGTCCCATCGTGCTACGCACTCTGGGACCTGCGCGTCACTTCTCGACCACGCCCATGACGTCTTCTTCACGCATGACGAGCAGTTCCTCGCCTTCGACCTTGACCGTCTGGCCGGCATACTTGCCGAACAGGATGCGGTCACCGACCTTCAGGTCCATGGCGATCAGCTTTCCACCGTCGTCACGCTTGCCGGGGCCGACGGCGACAACTTCGCCCTGATCGGGTTTTTCGGCGGCTGAATCGGGGATAACGATGCCGGAGGCGGTCTTGCGTTCTTCTTCCATGCGTTTGACGATGATGCGGTCATGCAAAGGGCGAATTTTCATCGATGGCTCCTTGACTGAAATTCGATTGGTTCAAAATTTCGGGTTAACAAACGGATCGGGCTGTTAGCACTCTCATCCTTTGAGTGCCAGATAATATGGACGGTAGCGGGGGATTTCAAGCCCCGTGCTTGTTAAGATTGCATTAATTGTCGTTCTCCAAGCCGATATAGAGGAGTTTCTTAGCCATGCAGAGGGTCAGCACCGTTTTGAGTCTGATGTTGTTGCTCTCCGGGCAGGGCGCGGTCGCCGATGAGGTCGGCGCGTTTTCGCATACGCTCACCGGTGGAATCTTTCCCTACGTGGCCCAGGCCGGTGACAAATTGAGCCGGCTGGGCTCCCGTTTCGGTGTGTCCTCATTCATTCTGGCCAGGGATAATCACCTGGATCGGAATGCCCCGTTACAGGCCGGAGATGAGGTCTGGATCTACAACCTGCATATCGTTCCGGAATGGCGCGCGGACGGGATCGTGATCAACCTGCCCCAGCGCATGCTGTTTTTCTTCCAGCAGGGCGAACTGGTCACCGCCTTTCCGGTCGGCCTGGGCAAACCGGACTGGCCGACGCCGTCGGGTGATTTCAAGGTGGTCGATGTGCAGACCGACAAGGCCTGGCTGGTGCCGCCCTCGATCCAGGATGAAATGCGGGCAGAAGGAAAGGCCGTCATCAGCCGCGTGCCACCTGGTCCCAAGAACCCGCTGGGGCGCCACTGGATCGGGCTGAGCGCTTCCGGTTACGGCATCCACGGCACCATCGCACCGGCCAGCGTCTATGGTTTTCTGAGCCATGGCTGCATCCGGGCACTGCCGGATGATATTGAGGCGCTGTCCAAACGGGCCCAGGTCGGCACCGAGGTGGTATCCAGTTATCGCACCACGCTGCTGGCTGAAACGCGCGATGGCCGGGTATTTGTCGAAGTGCATCCGGATATTTACAAACGCGGCATTGACCCGCTGGAGGAGATCCAGAGCTTGGCACAAAGCAACCGCCTGACCGGCCGGATCGACTGGCGGCGCGCATTTGACGTGGCGCAACGCCAGGAGGGGCTGGCGACTGAGGTTACGCTGACACGTTGAGGCGGAGGTGTCCGGCTTCGCGCGTTCGCCGTCTCAGTTGTAGCGAGGGTCGGATTGCGGGGGCAACGTGGCCTGTTCCTGCGCGCCGGCTTGTTCAGCGTCGGTGGGTTGTCCGTTATTCTGAGCCAGCCTGGCCGACAAGTCGTTGGCCAGGGGCGCATTAAGCTGGCCAATCAGCGGGATCAGTTCAGCGGCCCGGTCTGCCTGGTTCTGGTCAATCAGAAGATTGGCCGCGTTGTAATACGCCTGCGCCGCCTCGGGGAAATTGCCGATCGCGTAGAAGATGTTGCCCAGTTCGCCGTGCGCATCGGGATTGCCTGGATTTTGTTCGATATAGGTCTTGTAGCCATTCACTGCGGCGGTGACATCGCCATTTGTGTAGGCGTTCCGAGCCTGATCCAGTTGGGCATCGGGGACCGAGCCATTGGGCTTGGCCTGACCGACAAGCGATTTGGCCGGGCTGACAGCATGATCGACGGTCGCCTTGACCGTGTCGGAGTGGCGATAAACCAGAAATAGAGCGAACAGGATAAGCGGGGACCAGACGATCAAGTTGGCTAATTTGCTTAGCATGATGCGAGACTCCTAGAACTTGGACCTATTTGCCATGTCAGGCGGATGTCTCCGCCCGACATGGCTTTAAGTGATTACCACCAGCCGCTACGCCAGGGTCCCCAGCCGTTGTTGCCCCAACCGTTATTGTTGCCCCAGCCGTTGTTCCAGCCATTGCCCCAACCGTTGTTGCCGTTCCAGCCATCCCAGGTGTTGCCGTTGCCGTTACCCCAGCCCCAGCCGTTACCGCCCATATTGAAACCGAAGTAGCCGCGGCCGTAGCCGTTGCCGTTGCCATAACCATTGCCGTAACCATTGCCGTAACCATTGCCGTAACCGCGGCCAGAGCCATTGCCCCAGCCGTCATTCCAGCCATTATTTCCCCAGCCGTTGTTCCAGCCGTTGTTGCCCCAGCCAGGGCCGCCCCAGCCGTTATTGCCCCAGCCAGGACCATCCCAGGGCGCGGCCGCAGCCAGGCTGCCATATGAGAGACCGGCAAGCATGGCGATGGCCAGCAGTTTCTTTTTGCCACGAATATCGAATTTCATTTTGACTCCTTTCAAGGTTGAATGGCCTTCCTTCGCCTTTACTACAGCGCAGTCAATCCACTAGCCCTGGATGCCCGTCGTTTCCTGCCGGGTAATCAGATCAGGCAAATTGCTGCGTCATCTCCTCGGTTCGCGGGGGGGCCCGTTACCAAGATCTACATTTTCTGCTTGGGCCGGAGACGTCAAACATCTCAGCCCGGACACTCTGCCAGCGCACGCGGGTGCGCTTGACGGCGGGGTTTTGTCGCCATGCCGGGAAAAACCACGTTTTAACTCATGGCAAGCCGTATGCCAACCGTATCTATTTGATTTATATGATGATGTCGTTTAGTCAAGTGCTGCTTGATGTTGCACTTTGTTGCAGCTGAAGACGTTCGGTCTGCTAGGAGTGTTTTTTATATTTATATGAATCAATAAGATACATTGCATTGCGAGTGCAACATTGCGCAACGGCCGGGCAAGCGGGTTTATAGATGGCGCAGGCAAAGGTGCGTACCTTATGGCAAAGTCCAAATATTGCTTGCTGATTCAGTTGCACCCGGAACATTTCGGAACGGAAAATGAACCCGCTTACCCCCAACGCTGACTGGCTGGACCGAACCCGGACCGCGCTCTGGCATCCCTGCACCCAGATGAAGCAACTGGAGGCGGCGCCGCCGCTGCCGATCGCACGCGGCGAGGGCCCCTGGCTGATCGATTACGACGGTCGGCGCTATCTCGATGCCATCTCGTCCTGGTGGGTGAACCTGTTTGGCCACGCCAACCCGCGCATCAATGCCGCCATCGTCGATCAATTGAGCCGGATCGAGCACGTCATCCTGGCCGGCTGCACCCATGCGCCGGTGGTCGAACTGTCCGAGCGGCTGGCGCGTCTGACCGGCCTGGGCCATGCCTTCTATGGTTCTGATGGCGCATCGGCGACCGAGATCGCGCTCAAGATGAGCTTTCATTACTGGCGCAATTCCGGCCAGCCGGACAAGACCGGTTTCGTCAGCCTGAGCAACGGCTACCACGGCGAGACCCTGGGCGCGCTGTCGGTCACTGATGTCGCGCTGTTCAAGGATACCTATGCGCCGCTGCTGCGCCAGAGCCATCAGGCCATGAGTCCGGACTGGCGCCTGGCCGAACCGGGCGAGTCGGCCGAGACCTATGCCCTGCGCGCGGCGGCCGACCTGGAGCTTTGGCTGGTCGATCATGCCGATCGCACGGCGGCGGTGATTTTCGAGCCGCTGGTCCAGGGCGCGGCCGGCATGGCCATGCACCATCCGGCCTATCTGACCCGGTTGCGCGAGGTCTGCGACCGGCATGACGTTCATCTCATCGCCGACGAAATCGCGGTCGGCTTCGGCCGGACCGGGACGATGTTCGCCTGCGAACAGGGTGGCATTCTCCCCTCGCCCTCCGGGAGAGGGGCTGGGGGTGAGGGAGCGGTGCCCAAGGTGAGTGCCATCGCGGATTTCATCTGTCTGTCCAAGGGCATCACCGGCGGTTATCTGCCGCTCTCAGCCGTACTCACCACGGATGATGTCTATGCTGCCTTCTACGATGACGAGACGGCCCGGGGTTTTCTCCATTCGCATTCCTACACCGGCAACCCGCTGGCCTGCAGAGCGGCGCTGGCGGTGCTGGATATTTTTGGGCAGGACAACGTGATCGAGGCCAACCGCACCCGGTCAGAACAGTTCACGACGCTGCTGACCGAGGTGCGCAATCATCCCAGGGTGCGCCATTTCCGCAATGCGGGCATGATCTGGGCCTTCGACGTGGCCGATGCCCCGCCCGGATTCAGCCTGGACTTTCATCGTCAGGCGCTTGCCAAAGGGCTGTTCATCCGGCCCATCGGCAACACGGTCTATTTCATGCCGCCTTACCTGGTCGAGGAGCCGGAGATGCGGCTGATGGCCGACGCAACCAATGACATCCTGCACTCCATCTGAAAGGAAACATCATGCGCTACCTGCTCTGCACCGTACTCTGTCTTGCCGCATTTCCCGTCCATGCCGAGGATGCGCGCACGCCGCTGACCCTCACCGCCGCAGAAGCCGCCGCGGTGAGGGAGGAAATGCGCGGTTTCCTGGAAGGCGTCCAGGCCATCAGCAGCGGCCTGGCCGATAACGACATGAAGGCAGTGGCGAAGGCGGCACGTGCCATGGGCATATCCGGGGACAAGCATGTGCCGATGAGTCTGCGCATGAGATTGCCGATGGAGTTCAAGGAAATGGGCCGCGCCACCCACATCGGCTTCGACAACCTGGCCATCGACGCCGACGGCCTGGGCGATGCCGGCCACAGCATGAAGCAGCTGGGCGAGACCCTGCAAAACTGCAACGCCTGCCATGCCAGCTTCAGACTGGACACCAAGCCGAATTAAACCCGATGGAATTTGTCGGGTATGGCCGGCTGGCACTAAACTGTGGGCCTCTCAATAGTGATGCCCGCCATGCCCAACGCACTCGCCCACGAATCCAGCCCCTACCTTCTTCAGCACCAGGATAACCCGGTCGACTGGCACCCCTGGGGGCCGGAGGCGCTGGCACTCGCCCGCCGTGAAGGCAAGCCGATCCTGCTCTCGATCGGCTATTCGTCCTGCCACTGGTGCCATGTCATGGCCCACGAATCGTTCGAGAACGAGGCCGTGGCGGAGGTGATGAATCGCCTGTTCGTCAACATCAAGGTCGACCGGGAAGAACGCCCGGACCTGGACCAGATCTATCAAACCGCCTTGCAGATGCTGACCCGCAAGTCCGGCGGCTGGCCGCTGACCATGTTCCTGGCGCCGGATCAGACCCCGTTCTTCGGCGGCACATATTTTCCCTGCGAGCCGCGCTTCGGCCTACCGGGCTTCCCCGCCTTGCTGGAAGGCGTGGCCCATGCCTGGCGGGAAAAGCGTGACGAGATCGAGACACAAAACGTCGAGGTACGCCGGGCGCTGAATGACCTGGCGCCTGGCAGCCCGGCGCCGCTGGAACTGGCCGAGCGCACCGTCCACGAGGCCATTGCGGACATCAAATCCGGTTTCGATGCCGAGTGGGGAGGTTACGGCGCTGCACCCAAGTTCCCGCGCCCGGCGGAGCTGGAGTTCATGCTGCACCGGGGCGACGAAGAGGCGCGCGATCAGATCCTGTTCACCCTGGCCAGGATGGCCGAGGGCGGCCTCTTCGACCAGCTCGGCGGCGGTTTCTACCGCTACTCGGTGGACGCCCGGTGGCTCATCCCGCACTTCGAGAAGATGCTCTATGACAACGGCCCGCTGCTCGGTCTCTATGCCGATGCCTGGGCACAGACCCGCGAACCGCTGTTTGCCCGCACCGCCGAAATGACCGTGGACTGGCTGGTGCGCGAGATGCGCTCGCCGGAAGGGCTGTTCTACTCCGCGCTGGATGCCGATTCCGAGCATGAAGAAGGCAAGTTCTACGTCTGGACGCCAGATCAGGTCCAAGCCCTGCTGAGCGCGGACGAATACGCCGTGGCCGCGCCCCACTGGGGCCTGAACCGGCCGGCCAACTTCGAGGACCAGGCCTGGCACCTGGCCGTGGTCATGCCGCTGGCCAGGGTTGTCAAACAACTCGGGATCGCACCCGATCAGGCTGAAGAGCTGCTCGACAGCGCCCGCGCCAAGCTGTTCAAGGCGCGCGCCGGACGGGTCCGGCCCGGCCTCGACGACAAGCAGCTGACCAGCTGGAACGCGCTGATGATCCGTGGCCTGGCCCGCGCCGCGCGCCGGATGAACCGGCCGGACTGGCTGGCGCTGGCCCGACAGGCGACCGAGGCGCTGAAGCAGCGGGCCTGGCAGGATGGCCGGTTGCTGGCCAGCTACAAGGACGGCCGCGCCCGGTTCGATGCCTATCTCGACGATTATGCTTTTCTGCTCGCCGCCCTGCTGGAACTGCTGCAGGCCGACTTCCGCCCGGAAGACCTGGCCTGGGCGCAGGAACTGGCCGATGCCCTGCTGACCCGTTTCGAGGATGCGGAACAGGGCGGTTTCTATTTCACTGCACACGACCACGAAAAGCTGATTCTTCGGCCCAGGCCACTGCACGACCAGGCCATCCCCTCGGGCAACGGCATGGCGGCCCTGGCCCTGGGCCGGCTTGGCCATCTGGTCGGAGAAGTGCGCTATCTGGACGCCGCCGAACGCACCCTGCGCTGCTTCCAGGCCAGCCTGGCCAGCCAGCCGGCCCTGGCGCCGACCTTGTTGAGGGCCCTGGTGGAAAACATCAAGCCGCCGACCATCGTGGTGCTGCGCGGCCCCGAGGCCGAATTGCGGGACTGGATGCGGCAGAGCGCAGGCGACAGCCCGGACTCCACCCTGATCTGCGCCATCCCCAATGGCATGGCGAATCTGCCGCCGACCCTGGTCAAGCCGGAGCGGGAGATCGTGACCGGGTACATTTGCGCCGGCGTGAATTGCCTACCGGAAGTAGTTCGAATAACTGACCTGACGGCTATTTTATCCAGCTACGCTATGAATTAAGATGCGCCAAACAGCCGGACCTGGAGATGCGAATCGCGCCGGCTCATGTCCCTAACTGGAGAAATTAATGAAAACTGCACTGATCATCGCCGCCCTGCTGGCCGTTTCCGGCATGGCTTCCGCCGCCGAAGCGCCCGTTGCCGCCAAGGCCTGCATGGGCTGCCACCAGGTCGACAAGAAGGTGTTTGGCCCGATGTTCAAGGACGTCGCCAACAAGTACAAAGGCGATGCCAAGGCCGAGGACCATATCGTCAGCGTGATCAACAACGGCAGCAAGGGCGTCTGGGGCACGTTCGCCATGCCCAAGCAGAACGTCAGTGCCGACGACGCCAAGGCGCTCGCCAAGTGGATCATGTCGCTATAAGTTGGTCGAACTGCTGAACAGGGCCGGTTTGACCGGCCTTTTTCGTTTCCAGCCCGGATGCTGCCTCCCCTTGTGGTATAAATCGCGCAATTCGTTGTTTCGTCAGGGGTTGATCATGCGTTTGGGTTATCTGGGTTTGGCCGCCGTTGCGATTGCCTGTAGCGGGGTTCTGGTCGGTTGTGGTCAGGGCAAGCCAGCGGCTTCGACCGAAGACGTGATCCGCATCGGCTCGGTGGCGCCGCTCACCGGCGCCCAGTCGCATATCGGCAAGGACAACGACAACGGCGCCCGCCTGGCGGTCGACGAGGCCAACGCCGCTGGCCTCAAGCTCGGCGGCAAGGTGGTCAAGCTGGAGCTGGTCAGCGAGGACGACGCCGCCGATCCCAAGACCGCCACCACGGTGGCCCAGAAGCTGGTCGACGAGGGCGTCAAGGCGGTCATCGGCCACCTCAATTCCGGCACCACCATCCCCGCTTCCAAGATCTACCACGACAACGGCATCCCCCAGATCTCCCCTTCCGCCACCGCAATCGCCTACACCGCGCAGGGCTACAACACCGCATACCGGGTCATGGCCAACGACGCCCAGCAGGGCACGGCGCTTGGCCAGTACGCCGTCGCCAAGCTGGGTGCGAAGAAGGTCGCGGTCATCGACGACCGCACCGCCTACGGCCAGGGCCTGGCCGACGAGTTCGAGAAGGCCGCCAAGGCGGCGGGCGCCGAGGTCGTGGCACGCGAGTACACCAGCGACAAGGCGACTGATTTCACCGCCATCCTGACCAGCATCAAGGGCAAGGCGCCTGATCTGGTCTTCTTCGGTGGCATGGACCCGCAGGCCGGCCCCATGGCGCAGCAGATGAAGCGCCTGGAACTGAAGGCCCAGCTGCTCGGTGGCGACGGCATGCAGAACATCAACTTCCTCAAGCTGGCCGGCGCCGATGGCGAGGGCGTGATCGCTTCCTCGCCCGGCGTGCCGCTCGAATCGATGCCCGGCGGCGAGGCATTCAAGAAGCGGTTCGAGGCCAAGTACGGTCCGATCCAGCTTTACGCACCCTATGCCTATGATGCGGTGAACGCACTGGTGGCGGCCATGAAGCGCGCTGACTCGGCCGATCCGGCCAAGGTCCTGGCCGAACTGCCCAGGACCGACATGCCGGGCGTGACCGGTCCGGTCAGGTTCGACGCCAAGGGCGACATCACCGGCGGCTCGGTCACCCTGTACAAGGTCGTCAACGGCGCCTGGAGTGTTCTCGAAACCGTGAAATGACCGCCCGCTTCTCCGCAGCGGAGAAGGGCTGAGTATGGATATCTTTGCGCAGCAACTCGTCAACGGCCTGGTCCTGGGCAGCATCTACGCCCTGGTGGCGCTGGGCTACACCATGGTCTACGGCATCCTGGAACTGATCAACTTCGCCCACGGCGAGGTGACCATGATCGGCGCCATGGTGGCGCTGGCGGTCATGGTGCCGCTGCTCGGCGCCGGCCTGCCGGTGGCGCTGGTCCTGCTGCTGGCGATCCTGGCCGCGGTCGCCGCCTGCATGGCGCTCGGCTACACCATCGAGCGGATCGCCTACCGGCCGCTGCGCCGCGCGCCCCGGCTGGCGCCGCTGATCACCGCCATCGGCGTGTCGATCATCCTGCAGAACAGTGCCATGCTGATCTGGGGCCGCGGCTATATCTCCTTCCCGTCCATCCTGCCGCACACGCCGCACCTGGTCATGGGCGCGGTGGTGACCGACCTGCAGATCGTCATCGTCGTCCTCTCCGTGCTGATCATGGCCGGTCTCATCCTGCTGGTCGAGCGCACCCGGCTCGGCCGCGCCATGCGCGCCACCGCGCAATCGCGCGAGGTGGCCGAGCTGATGGGCGTCAACGTCAACACGGTCATCTCGGCCACCTTCATCATCGGCTCGGCGCTGGCCGCCGTGGCCGGCATCATGGTGAGCGCCTACTACGGCCTGGCGCATTACTACATGGGCTTCATGCTCGGCCTCAAGGCCTTCTCGGCGGCGGTGCTGGGCGGCATCGGCAACATCGCCGGGGCGGTGGTCGGCGGTCTGCTGCTGGGCGTCATCGAGGCGCTCGGCGCGGGCTACATCGGCGATCTGACCGGAGGCTTCCTGGGCAGCAACTACCAGGACGTGTTTGCCTTCCTGGTCCTGATCCTGGTGCTGGTGTTCCGGCCGTCCGGCCTGCTGGGAGAAAGGGTTGCGCAACGTGCGTGACTGGGCCAGCAAGCACCCGACCTTCGCCTTCGCCATGCTGGCGGTCCTGCTCGCGGTACTACCCTTCGTGGTCGGCGCCGGGCTGGGCAAGGGCTGGGTCCGGGTGCTCGATTTCGCTCTGCTCTACACCATGCTGGCCCTGGGCCTGAACATCGTGGTCGGTTACGCCGGCCTGCTCGACCTCGGCTACATCGCCTTCTACGCGCTTGGCGCCTATCTCTTCGCCTGGCTGGGCAGCCCGCAGTTCGGCCTGCACCTGCCGTTCTGGGTCGTGCTGCCGCTGGGTGCGCTCCTCGCCGGCAGCTTCGGCGTCCTGCTCGGCGCGCCCACCCTGCGCCTGCGCGGCGACTACCTGGCCATCGTCACCCTGGGCTTCGGCGAGATCATCCGCATCTTCATGAATAACCTCGACCAGCCGGTCAACATCACCAACGGGCCGCAGGGCATCAACCTGATCGACCCGATCTCGATCGGCGGTTTCTCGCTCGGCGACAAGCACATCGTGCTCGGCATCCCATTGTTCTCGCCCACGCTCTACTACTACCTGTTCCTCGCCTTCACCCTGTTCACGATATTTGTCGCCCTGCGCCTGCAGGACTCGCGCATCGGCCGGGCCTGGGCCGCCATCCGCGAGGACGAGATCGCGGCCGCAGCGATGGGCATCAACACCCGCAACATCAAGCTGCTCGCCTTCGCCATGGGCGCCACCTTCGGCGGCCTGGCCGGCGGCCTGTTCGCCGCCTTCCAGGGGTTCATCAGCCCGGAGAGCTTCAACCTGATGGAGTCGATCATGATCCTGTGCATGATCGTCCTCGGCGGCATGGGCAACATCCCCGGCGTGATCCTGGGCGCGGTGCTGCTCACCGTCCTGCCCGAGGCCCTGCGCTACGTCGGCGACTGGCAGCGCGCCGCGCTCGGCCGCGTCGTGGTCGATCCCAACGACCTGCGCATGCTGCTGTTCGGCATCGCCATGGTGGCGATGATGCTCTACCGCCCGGCCGGCCTGCTGCCCTCGCGCCAGCGCAAGCGCGAGTTCCGTGCCGAGGACGGCGTGGCCGAGCAGGAACAGGCCAGCCTTTACGACGTGCAGGCATGAGCATGACGCTGCTCGCCGTCGACAACGTGACCAAGCGCTTCGGCGGCCTGAATGCACTGGAGGGCGTGACCCTTTCGGTGAACGCGGGCGAGGTCTACGGCCTGATCGGCCCCAACGGCGCCGGCAAGACCACCCTGTTCAACTGCATGACCGGCCTGTACACGGTGAGCGCGGGCGCAATCCGCCTGCAGGACACGCCGATCCACAACCGCAAGCCACATCACATCGTCGGCCGCGGCTTCGCCCGTACCTTCCAGAACATCCGCCTGTTTGCCAACATGAGCACGCTCGAGAACGTCATGGTCGGCCGCCACGTGCGCACCCGCACCGGCGTCCTCGGCGCGGTGCTACGTGATCCGCGCAGCCGGGCCGAGGAAGGCGCCATCCATGATCGTTCAATGGAGCTGCTTGACTTCGTCGGCCTGCGCAATCGCAGCCGCACCCTGGCCAGCCACCTCGCCTACGGCGACCAGCGCCGACTGGAGATCGCCCGCGCCCTGGCCACGGAACCGAAACTGCTGGCCCTGGACGAGCCGGTGGCCGGCATGAACCCGAACGAGCGGCGCGAGATGGGTGAGCTGTTCATCAGGCTGCGCGAGTCGGGCATCACCCTGCTCCTGATCGAGCACGACGTGAAGCTGGTGATGGGCGTCTGCGACCGGGTCGCCGTGCTCGACTATGGCAGGAAGATCGCCGAGGGCGTGCCGGATGAGGTGCGCCGCGACCCCGCCGTGGTCGCGGCCTATCTGGGCGGGGCGGCATGAGCAGGGAGCAGTGCCTTCTGGAAGGTGCGACCGGCTGCAAATGCCGCCAGCCGCCGAAGTGCTTCGCGCAAAATGCCCATACCGTTGAGGAGGCGGCAGGATGAGCCTGCTCGAGGTCAAGGGACTCAAGGTCGGCTACGGTGGCATTCAGGCCGTGCGCGGCATCGACTTCCAGGTCGAGGAGGGCGAACTGGTCTGCCTGATCGGCGCCAACGGCGCCGGCAAGAGCAGCACGCTCAAGGGCCTGGTCGGCCTGGTCCATCACTCCGGCGAGGTGCGCTTCGCCGGCGAGCGCCTGAACGGCCGGCCGACCCACGTCATCGCGGCCGCCGGTCTGGCCCTGGTGCCGGAGGGGCGCGGCATCTTCGCCCGCCTGAGTGTGGCCGAGAACCTCGACATGGGCGCCTACACCCGGCGCGACATGGCCCGGGTGCGGCAGGACCGGGACCGGGTCTATGCCCTGTTCCCGCGGCTGGCCGAGCGCCGCACCCAGCTGGCCGGCACCCTGTCCGGCGGCGAGCAGCAGATGCTGGCGCTGGGCCGCGCCATGATGGCACGGCCGCGCCTGATGCTGCTCGACGAACCGAGCATGGGTCTGGCCCCGCTCATGGTGCAGAAGATCTACCAGACCATCGCCGAGATCGCCGGCGAGGGGGTCACCATCCTGCTGGTCGAGCAGAACGCCCTCCTCGCGCTGCAGGTCAGCCAGCGCGGCTACGTCATGGAAAGCGGGACGGTGGTCCTGTCCGGGCCGAGTCGTGAACTGGCCAGCAATCCCATGGTGAAAGCGGCCTACCTGGGCGAATAGGGTTCAACCGCGTCGGAAGCGGTGGCAGTGGCGCTCGGTGATGACCGCATCGAGCGGGATGTCCCAGGGGTCGGTCGGCAGGCGATCGACCTGCTGCGCCTCGAAGGCCAGGCCGATCAGCAGCGGCCGGCGCCAAAGACGGCGTTTCGCCAGATAGGCCAGGCTGGAGTCGTAATAGCCTCCGCCCATGCCCATCCGGTAGCCCTGCTGGTCGAAACCCAGTAGCGGCATGAACAGGATATCCAGCGTCGAGGCCCGGATGCGGCCGTTGTGCCGGACATATTCCGGAATGCCGTAGCGGTTGAGCGCCCAATGCGGACCGTCGCCAAGCTTTGAAAACCAGAGTTTTTTCTGGCGCGCGGGCGGCACCATGGGCAGGTAGCAGGCCATCCCCATATGCAACGCCCGGTCGATCAGCGGCAGACAGTCGAACTCGCCCCTGGCCGGGATGTAAAACCCGGCGCGGCGCTTACCGGACAGCAGACGGTGATGAAGCGCCAGGCGCAGGGCCTTGCGCGCGCCTGTCTGACGCAACTGGTCGGGCACGGCATTGCGTATGCGGCGTAGCTGGCGGCGGATGTCGGTCTTGTTGGTGGTCATGGCAGAAGTGAGCCCCGCGTACGCCGTCCGGCAGGCAAATCCTGAACCCAGTGGTTCAAGACGGCTGCAGCACATCGGTTTCGGGTACATGGACCAGGCCACGCGCACGCCCACCGCTGATGACTGCTGCCATGCGACAAGCGCATCGGTTCAAAGAATACGCCAGCCTCGCGAACGCGGCAGGGCTCAGAACAGATTATCTTGCTGAGCCAGCGCCTGATCAAGCAGTCCGCCGATTCGGTCGATTCGGGTCCGGACTTCTTCTGCATCGGGCTCGACCGGCTGGGCGTTGAGGTAGTCGTGGGTGATGTTGAGCGCGGCCATGATGGCGATGCGCTCGACGCCGATCACCTTGCCGGTGTCGCGGATCTCGCGCATCTTTCGGTCCAGATAGCCGGCCGCTTCCATGAGGCTGAGTTTTTCGGGCTCCGGGCAGGAGACCCGAAACTCGCGTCCCATGATGGTGACGTCCAGGCTGACGGTTTTGGCGGGTGGCATCGTGATCAATCAGGCAGTTTGTCGAACAGGTTTTCCATCCGGCCCCGAACCTCGGCCAGTCGATCGGTCAGAATCTTGTTGGCATTTTCAGCGGCTACAACCTCCTGGCGTAGTCGCGTGTTTTCCGCACGCAAGGCCTGGTGGTGTTCCAGCAATTGCGTGAGTTTCGCTTCCAAAGTGTCCAGTTTTTCAAGCATCCCAGCACTATAATTGGCTAAATTTTGTTGCGTCAACAGGCATTTAGGCTTCACCGCCCACTTATGGAATCCAAAATCCCATATCTGAAACTGCACGGCTACGTATTAGGCCATTGGCGGACGTTTGCCGTGCCGGTGGCGGCCATGGTGCCGACCAGCGGTTTCAGGGCCAGGGCGGCAGCCATTATCCGCCGGATTTACCTCGCATTGGTGGCTTTGTTCGCGCTGCGCGGAATCGCCTCATTCAACTTGATCTGTGGCTTGGCCTATGTCGGCCGTCATGCCGAACTGCTGGGCCAGCAGTTCCACGCGGTGAAGGGCGCCGGCTGATCATGGCGTCACAGGTTTATCGCGGCCGCTTCGCGCCCACTCCCAGCGGACCTTTGCACTTCGGTTCGCTGGTGGCGGCCATGGCCAGTTATCTGGACGCGCGCTCGAATGGCGGCGCATGGCTGGTGCGCATGGAAGATGTCGATCCGCCCCGCGAGATGCCTGGCTCCACGGACCGGATACTGCGTACGCTGGAGGCCTTCGGCTTCCAGTGGGAAGGACCGGTCATGTACCAGAGCCAGCGTGGCGAGGTCTACCGGGCGGCCCTGTCGGAATTGCAGCGGCTTGGCCTGATCTACCGGTGCACCTGCAGTCGCAAGACCCTGTCGGAAGGTGCGCGGCGGGGTGTCGATGGTCCGGTCTACCCGGGCACCTGCCGGGACCAGGCTGTGGCGAACGGCCCTGCGGCCCTGCGGCTCAGCGTGCCTGAGGGCCGGGTTGTCTTCGACGATGCCATCCAGGGGCGCGTGGCTTGCGATCCGGTGCAGGAATGTGGTGACTTCGTCCTGCAACGGGCCGACGGCGTCTATGCCTACCAATTGGCCGTGGTGGTGGACGATGCCGAACAGGCAATCACCCACATCGTTCGCGGGGCTGACCTGCTGACCTCCACGCCACGCCAGATCGTCCTGCAACAGGCGCTGGACCTGCCCTCGATCCGTTACGCCCATCTGCCTGTTGTCCTGGACGAACATGGCGACAAGCTGTCCAAGCAGACGCTGGCAGCCCCTGCCGATGATGAAAGACCGCTTGCTGCACTGAGGGCATCGGCCTGTTTTCTGGGTCTGACGCCCCCGGTCGATTTCGCCAACCCGGATGAGTTCTGGCACTGGGCGACTGCCGCCTGGCGGTCACGCATAGTGCGCCCCGTCCGTGGCTACCGGCCAACCCCTTGTAATTCTTGACATTAAGTCGGGTGCGAAAGGATAATGCGCGGCTCGTTTTTAGCCGTGAATCCTTGTCAGCAAGGGTGGTCGCGACGAACGAGAAAAGCGTGGTGATGTAGCTCAGATGGTTAGAGCGGTGGATTCATAACCCACAGGTCGGCGGTTCGACTCCGCCCATCACCACCACACTTTCCCATACTCCCGTACCCCATACCTGAACGTGACCCGCAAAGTCTTCATCAAAACCTTTGGTTGCCAGATGAACGAGTACGACTCGGCGAAGATGGCTGACGTCCTGGGTGCGGCTGAGCCGTACGAGTCGACCGACAATCCGGAAGAGGCGGATGTCATCCTGTTCAATACCTGCTCGGTGCGGGAAAAGGCCCAGGAGAAGGTGTTCACCGATTTGGGTATGGTCAAGCATCTGAAGCAGCGCAATCCGAACCTGGTGATCGGTGTCGGTGGTTGCGTTGCCAGCCAGGAAGGTGCGGCCATCGTGCAGCGGGCGCCCTACGTCGATCTGGTGTTCGGTCCGCAGACCCTGCACCGCTTGCCGGCCATGATCGAGAAGAACAAGCTGACCGGCCGGCCGCAGGTCGACATCGCCTTTCCCGAGATCGAGAAGTTCGATCACATACCGCCGGCCCGGGTGGAAGGTGCGACGGCCTTCGTCTCGATCATGGAAGGCTGCAGCAAGTACTGCACCTATTGCGTGGTGCCCTTTACCCGGGGCGAGGAAGTGTCCCGCCCGCTCGACGATGTGCTGGCGGAAGTGGCGCATCTGGCTTCGGAAGGGGTGAAGGAAATCACCCTGCTGGGCCAGAACGTCAACGCCTACCGGGGTGTCATGCATGACGACGAGATTGCCGACTTTGCCCTGTTGATCGAACTGGTGGCCGAGGTGCCAGGCGTCGAGCGCATCCGCTACACCACCTCGCATCCGCGTGAGTTCACCCAGCGGCTGATCGACGTCTATGCCAAGGTACCGAAGCTGGTGTCGCACCTGCATCTGCCGGTGCAGTCCGGTTCGGATCGCATCCTGGCCGCCATGAAGCGTGGTTACACGGTGCTGGAGTACAAGAGCATCATCCGCAAGGTGCGCGAGGCCCGGCCCGGCATTTCGCTGGCCACGGATTTCATCGTCGGTTTCCCGGGCGAAACGGATGAGGATTTCGAGGCCACGATGCGGCTTCTGGAAGAGATCAACTTCGATCATTCCTTCAGCTTCGTCTATAGCCCGCGGCCCGGTACGCCGGCGGCCAGCCTGGTCGACGACATGCCGCAGGAGGCCAAGCTGCAACGTCTTTATCGCCTGCAGGCCCAGCTCGACAAACAGGTGAAGGCCTACAGCGAGGCAATGGTCGGCACAGTGCAGCGCGTCCTGGTGGAAAAGCCGTCCAAGAAGGACGAAAACGAATTGATGGGCCGCACCGAGAACAACCGGGTCGTGAACTTTGCCGGCCCCGCCCGCCTGATCGGCCATTTCGTCGATGTGACGATTACCCGGGCGTTGCCAAACAGTTTGCGCGGCGAAGTGCTAACCTCAGAGCACTGAGGCTTCCACCAACACACATGCAAGTCACTTTTCCCGAGGCCGACAACCATCGGCTGGCCAATCTATGCGGCGCACTCGATGAAAACCTGCGCCAGATGGAGACGGCGCTCAATGTGAACATCGCCCGCCGGGGTGAGGTGTTCAACATCACCGGTCCGGACCGGCTGGTCGAGCAGGCGGCGAAGCTGCTCAAGGATTTCTACCAGCGGGCACGCAAGCCGCTGGACATTGATGACATCCAGCTGGCCCTGGTGGAAGTAGCGCACAAACCCGCAACAGCCACAGACGCCGAAAGCGACATGCCGGTGCTGATGACCCGGCGCACCGGCCTGCACGGCCGTACCGCGCGCCAGAACCAGTACATCCGCCAGATCCAGGAACACGACATCACCTTCGGTATCGGCCCGGCCGGCACCGGCAAGACCTATCTGGCCGTCGCCAGCGCGGTGGATGCGCTGGAGCGCGATCTGGTCAAGCGCATCGTCCTGGTCCGGCCGGCGGTCGAGGCCGGCGAGCGGCTCGGCTTCCTGCCCGGCGATCTGGTGCAGAAGGTCGACCCCTATCTGCGCCCGCTTTATGATGCTCTGTATGACCTGATGGGCTTCGACAAGGCCACCCGGCAGTTCGAAAAGGGCGTGATCGAGGTGGCCCCGCTCGCCTTCATGCGCGGCCGTACTCTCAACCACGCCTTCATCATCCTGGACGAGGCACAGAACACCACGCCGGAGCAGATGAAGATGTTCCTGACCCGGCTCGGCTTCGGGTCGAAGGTGGTGGTGACCGGCGACGTCACCCAGATCGATCTGGCCCGGGGCCAGAAGTGCGGTCTGGTCGAAGCCCGGTTCGCGCTGAAGGAAGTCCGGGGCATCGCCTTCACCGAGTTCCTGAATGAAGACGTGGTGCGCCATCCGCTGGTGGCCCGCATCATCGATGCTTATGACGCCTGGCAAAAAGGTGTGGAATGACGACTGACGCGCCTGTGCTGGAATTGGCGATCCAATATGCCGTCGATAAAGCGGCGCTGCCGGGTCGGGCTCAGCTGCGGCGCTGGGCCAGGGCTGCGCTGGCGCATGATGCCGGGGCGACCCTGCGCATCGTCGATGCCGAGGAAGGCCGCCAGCTCAATCGCGATTACCGCGAGAAGGACTACGCCACCAACGTGCTGACCTTCGAATATGGAGGCGAGCCGATGAGCGGCGACATCGTCCTGTGCGCGCCGGTTGTGGCCCGCGAGGCCGCCGAGCAGGGCAAGCCGCTCGAAGCGCATTACGCGCATCTGGTCGTCCACGGCATGCTGCACCTGCAAGGCTACGACCATGAAGCTGAGGCCGAGGCCACTGTCATGGAAGCGTTGGAAAGTTTTGTTATGATGCGACTGGGATATCCCGATCCATACCTTGAATCATGAGTGACGACAGTAGTCCACGACCTAGTCTGATAGAACGTTTGACCGCCTGGCTCTCCCCCGAGCCGGACAACCGCGAGGAGCTGCTGGAACTGCTCCACGCCGCCTACGACAACAACCTGCTCGATGCCGATGCCCTGTCCATGATCGAAGGGGTGATGCAGGTGTCCGAGATGCAGGTGCGCGAGATCATGATCCCGCGCGCGCAGATGGATGTGGTGGACATCAATGATCCGCCCGAAAAGCTGCTCCCATTTGTCATCGAGACCGCGCACTCCCGTTTTCCCGCCGTCGATGGCGACCGTGACAACGTGGTCGGTATCCTGCTGGCCAAGGATCTGCTCAGGCTGTGCACCGACGAGGAGGTCAACCTGCGCGAAATCCTTCGTCCGGCGGTGTTCGTGCCGGAGTCCAAGCGGCTCAACGTGTTGTTGCGGGAATTCCGCTCCTCACGCAACCACATTGCGATCGTGGTCGACGAATATGGTGGCGCCGCCGGCCTGGTCACCATCGAGGACGTGCTGGAACAGATCGTCGGCGATATCGAGGACGAATACGATTACGACGAGGACGAGGACAACATCCTCCTGGAAAAACGCGATACCTGGCGGGTCAAGGCACAGACCGAGATCGAGGATCTCAATACCATTCTGGGCACGAAATTCTCCGATGGGGAATTCGATACGGTCGGCGGCCTGGTGACCCATGCCTTTGGCCACATGCCCAAGCGGGGCGAGCACGTGGTGATCGACGGCTATCGTTTCCGGGTCACCCGGGCCGACAGCCGGCGCCTGCACACCCTGGTGGTGGAGCGCTTGCCGCAGGTCAGCCTGCTGTAAGTTTTACCGGGGTTTGGCCTTGCCGCCCCAGACCTGGTCGAGATTCTTGGCGGCATCCTGTTGAGCGGCTTCGGCCTGTTTCAGGCTTTCCTGGGCTGCGGACAGGCGATCATGCGCATCCTGCAGTTTCCTGGCGGTTTCCAGCGCGCGTTGTTGCGCCAGACGATCGGCATTTTCGGCATCGCTGAGGTCTTGCTGGGCCTGGGTGACCTGGTGCCTGGTGGTGTCCAGTTCACGCCATGCGAGGTCTGCGCGGAGCTGTGCGGCTTCGACACGCTCGGCGGCAATCGACCGATCGTCCATCGGGGCATCGGCCCAGACCGGACATGAAAATACAAGGGCGGTGGTGAGGATAAGTCTTTTCATCTGGCGGCTCCTAAAAGGCTGGTCTGATGATAACCTTCTACCGAAGCGAGTCACAGCCCAGCCCCTTTTGCATAGACGGTTACGCGCGGCCCGCCTTGTCAATTCGCGAAGTGACCATTAACTTACCGACCCTTCCCTCTCCCTTTTTGATTTGATCATGACTCCACACTGGACTGAATTTATGCAAAGTCGCGGCGCCCGCTTCCGTGCGGATGGCGTAAGCGATTTCGGCGACTTGCCTGGCGAACTGATGGCGGCCAAAGACGGCCTGGTACTGGCTGACCTGTCTCACTGGGGGTTGATCGGCTTCTCGGGCGAAGAGGCGCTGACCTTCTTGCACGGCCAGGTCACCAACGATCTGCGGGGCCTCAGCCCGGAACGGGCCGTGTTCGCTGCCTACTGTTCGGCCAAGGGACGGATGCTGGCCAATTTTCTGGTGTTCAGGCGCAAGGACGATGCGCTGGTCATGTTGCCGGAGGCGATACGTGAAACCATCCAGAAGCGGCTGACCATGTTCATCCTGCGCGCCAAGGTCAAGGCCTGGGACGCGGGCGGCGAATGGATCCGGCTGGGTCTGTCCGGCAAGGGCGCCGGCGCCCTGCTGGTCGAGACACTGGGTCTGACGCCCGGACCGGGGGTCATGGCCGTGGCCCATGCAGAGATTGGATTCGCAGTGCGTCTGGGTGACGACCGTTTTGACCTTTTCCTTGCTCCGACCGAAGCGCCCGCGGCGTGGGAAAAGTTGAGCGCCAAGGCACGTCCGATTGGTTCCTCCGCCTGGGAGTGGCTGATGATCGATGGCGGCATTCCCAGCGTCGTGCCCGAGACTCAGGACCAGTTCGTGCCGCAGATGGCCAACATGGCGGACCTGCACGGGATCAGTTTCACCAAGGGCTGCTATCCCGGCCAGGAAATCGTGGCCCGGACCCAATATCTGGGCAAGCAGAAACGCCGCCTGTACCTGGCCCATGTCGAGGCCGAAGCGACGCCGGGCACTGCCGTGTTCAGCCCGGAGTTCGGAACCCAGGCGGCCGGGATAGTGGCCAATGCCGCCCCTGCGCCGGGCGGCGGGTCGGATCTGCTGGTGGTGATGCAGATCAGCAGTTATGAGGGCGGCAATGTGCGGCTGGCTGCACCGGATGGCCCGCAACTTGGCTTCAGGCCGATGCCGTATCCGGTCGCGGAGGCCGAGGCATGAGCAAGCCGGGCGAACGCAAACTTCAAATCCTCCAGATCCTGGCGGAAATGCTTGAGGCGCCGCAGGCAGAAAAGATCACCACGGCGGCTCTGGCGGCCCGGGTCGGGGTGTCCGAGGCGGCCCTGTATCGCCACTTCGCCAGCAAGGCTCAGATGTATGAAGGGTTGATCGAATTCATCGAATCGACCCTGTTCTCGCTGATCAACCGCATAACTTCGGATGAAGCCTCGGGTCTGGAACAGGCGCGAGCCATTGCCCAGTTGTTGCTCGGTTTTGTCGAGAAAAATCGCGGCATGTGCCGAGTGCTGACGGGCGAGGTCCTGGTCAACGAAAATCCGCGCCTGCAGGCACGAGTCAATCAACTGCTCGATCGGGTGGAAGCCAGTCTGCGTCAGTCCCTGCGCATCGCGGCCAGCCAGCCCGGCATGATCGAGGGGCTGGACGCGACCGCTGCCGCCAACATGGTTCTGTCCCTGGTTCAGGGCCGCTGGCAGCAATTCGTGAAAAGCGGGTTCACCCGGATGCCGCTGGAGAGCTGGTCCGCCCATTGGGGTTTGTTGATGCGGGCACTGACCGTGCCGGTTATGGCGTGAGACCGCACACCGGGCAGGCAGGATCTCTTTTCAGGCGCATGGTTCGCCATTCCGCGCCAAGGGCATTGTAGAGCAGTAGCCGGCCGGACAGGCTCTGGCCGATTCCGATCAGGAGTTTCATCGCCTCGGCGGCCTGCATCGCGCCGATGACGCCGACCAGCGGCGCGAATACGCCGAATTCCGCGCAGCGCATTTCTGGCTCCTCAGCTTGTTCCGGAAACAGGCAGGCATAGCAGGGTGCGGTCGCGTCGCGCAGGTCGAACACGCTGATCTGGCCGTCGAAGCGGACGGCCGCGCCCGAAACCAGGGCTTTGCGGTGTTGCACACAGGCACGGTTGACGGCATGGCGGGTGGCGAAGTTGTCGGAACAATCCAGTACCACGTCGGCGCTGGCCACACGACGTGCGAGCGCATCACCCTCCAGCCGTTCGGCCAGGGGTTCAATCTCGATCTTGGGGTTCATTGCGGCCATGCGCCGTGCGGCTGAGCTGGCCTTGTTCTCGCCCAGGCTGTTCATGTCGTGGGCGATCTGGCGTTGCAGGTTGGTGAGATCGACGCTGTCGTGATCGGCCAGCACGATATGTCCGACGCCAGCTGCAGCGAGGTAGAGCGCAACCGGGGAGCCCAGCCCGCCCGCACCGACGATCAGTGCACCGGATGCGGCCAGGCGAGCCTGGCCGTCGATGCCGATTTCGTCCAGCAGGATGTGACGGGAATAGCGCAGTAGCTGGCTATCGTCCATCCGCCGTTAACGGCTTTGCAGCAGCGAAACCCCTTTGAGCAAGGTCAGGGCCTGATTGAACTGGTAATCCTTCTTGGACACAATTTCCTTCGGGTCGCCCGTCTCCGAGTCGGTCTTGGCCTTGTCGGTCATGCCATCCTTCTTGGCCTTAGGGGCTGGTTTGGCATCACCATCCTGAACATTGGTGAGGTGGTGCTCCAGATCGGCTTCATGAATTTCCAGGTTCTGGCCATCGTCGCCCTTGGTGATGGTGGCTTCTTCCACGACGATGTCGGGGGTGATGCCCTTGTTCTGGATCGAGCGGCCGTTGGGCGTGTAGTAGCGCGCGGTAGTCAGCTTGATCGCGCTGCCATTGTTGAGCGGCAGGATGGTCTGCACCGAACCCTTGCCGAAGCTCTGGGTGCCGACGATCAGGGCGCGTTTGTGATCCTGCAGGGCACCGGAGACGATTTCCGAGGCCGAGGCGGAACCACCGTTGATCAGCACCACCAGGGGCACGGTCTTGGCCCAGGCCGGCAGGTTCTTCAGGTAATCCGTATCGCCACGCTGCATGTAATCCTGAGGCGCATTCACCAGACGCATCTTCGCGTCTTCGCTGCGGCCTTCGGTATAGACCACCAGGTCATTGGCCTTGAGGAAGGCGCCTGACACCCCGACCGCGGTGTTGAGCAGGCCACCCGGGTCGTTGCGCAGATCCAGGATCAGGCCCTTGAGCGGACCCTTGTTGGTCTCTTCCAGGTATTTCAGGGCTGTGACCAGATTCTCGCCAGAGTGCTCCTGGAACTGGGTGATGCGGACATAACCGAAGCCCGGCTCGATCAGCTGGCGCTTGACGCTCTTGATCTTGATCACGGCACGGGTCAGCTTGGCGATGATCGGCTTGGTCTCGCCTTTGCGGGCGATGGTCAGGATGATGTCGGTGCCGGGCTTGCCGCGCATGTGCTTGACCGCGTCGTTGAGGGTCATGCCCTTGACCGGGGTGTCATCCAGCTTGATGATCAGGTCGCCGGACTTCACGCCCGCCTTGAACGCCGGCGTGTCCTCGATGGGCGAGACAACCTTGACGAAACCGTCTTCCATGCCGACTTCGATGCCCAGACCGCCGAACTCACCCTGGGTGCCGACCTGCAACTCCTTGAAGGCCTCCGGATCGAGGTAGGTAGAGTGCGGGTCCAGGCCCGACAACATGCCGTTGATGGCCTCGTTGATGAGTTTCTTGTCCTCGACCGGCTCGACATAGTCACTCTTGATCTTGGCGAAAACCTCGGTGAAGGCACGCAGGTCGTCGATGGGCAGTGGTTCCGGCTGACGTTCCGCTATGGCGGAAAAATTCAGGGTAAGCGCTACGCCGACCGCAGCGCCGAGGCCGATGAGTCCGAATTGTTTGAATTTACCTGTCATAAATTGCATTCTCTAAATCATCTGACCCAGCTCAATGGGTCGAAGGGCTGCCCTTGGTGGCGCAGTTCGAAATACAGGCCGGATTCCTCCTGGCCTCCTGTGTTGCCCACCGTGGCGACGGTATCTCCCGCCCGGACGCTATCTCCCGCCTGTTTATACAGACTTTCATTATTGCTGTACAGGCTGAGGTAGCCGCCGCCGTGGTCTACGATCAGCAGATTGCCAAAGCCCCGCAGCCAGTCGGCAAACACCACCTGTCCGCTGCCCACAGCGCGGACTGGCTGGCCGGACCGTGCCTTGATGAACAAGCCCTTCCAAGATGGGCCGCCGCCAGCGCGCGCTTGGCCGAACCGGGCCATGATTTCACCCGCCACGGGGAGGGCGAGTTTGCCTCTGAGTGCCGGAAAGTTGAGCCCAGCCAGGTTCGAGCTGGCCACTTCTTTGACAGTCCGGCCATGCCGGGGTTCTTGCTGTTTGGTGGTTTTTTCTTGCGGTGCGGCCTTTCTGGCCCTGGCTTCATCAGCCAGCCGCTGCAGGTGTGCAATCAGACGGGTCAGGCGGGACTGGTCGCGGACCAGATTGTCGATCTGCTTGTGCTGCTGGCGGATCTGATCAGACAGTTGGTTGTAAGTCGTCAGCCGCGCCTGTTTTTCCTGAGCCAGTGTCTTGCGCTGAGTCAATTGAGTCTTCTTGACCTGTTCAAGATCAGCCTTCCGGTCGCGGGTCTTGTTCTCCACGGCACTCAAGTGATCCAGGGTGGCCTTGTGCGCGCTGATCAGACTGGCCCGGGCGCGGCCGATGTAGGCGTAGTACTCCAGGTCGCGCTGAACCTCGCCGGGATTGCGATCGCTCAACAGGAGCCGGGTGGCATCATCGCCGCCCTGGCGGTAGCGTTGCCGGAGCAGTGCAGCCAGCTGTTGTTCCTCGGCACGTAACTGCGCTTCGGTGGCGCGGTGCTCCTGATTGAGCTTGCCGAGTGAGGCGCCGAGTTGTTGTTCCTTGTTCAGTAGTTCGCTCAGCTTGCGATTGACGTCCGAAATCCGGCGTTCCGAATCACGCAGGCCGTCGGCAGCTTCCGACTGGTCGGCCGAGGCGTGCTCAACATCATCCTTGAGCTTGGCTATCTGGTTGCGCAGGTCTTCCAGTTCTTTTTGCTTGTCACTGGTCGCCGGGCAGGCGATGCCCGGCAGCAGGAAAACCAGCAGGATCAGAAAACGCAGCACTTAGGGTTTATCGAAGACCACCAGCGGATGTCCTGTCATCTGTGGCGGCTGAGGCAGCCCCATCATTTTGAGCAGGGTGGGGGCGATATCTTCCAGGGCACCGGTCTCGGCCAGGTGTGCGGGGCGGCCGATATAGAGGAAGGGCACCACATTGATGGTATGGGCGGTATGAGGTTGTTTATTTGCAACATCGAGCATGCACTCGGCGTTGCCATGGTCCGCCGTGACCAGCACCTCGCCGCCAATCGACTGCATGGCCTCCACTGCCCGCCCGAGGCAGATATCGAGGGCCTCAACAGCCTGGCGGGCGGCGTCGAAATTGCCGGTATGGCCGACCATGTCGGCATTGGCGTAATTGCAGATGATGGCGTCATACCGGCGACTCTGGATGGCTTCGACCAGCTTGTCGGTGACCTCAAAGGCGCTCATCTCGGGTTTTTCGTCGTAGTGAGCGACCGGCGGGGACTGGACCAGGATGCGGTCTTCGCCGGGATAGACAGTTTCCTCGCCACCGTTGAAAAAGTAAGTGACGTGCGGGTATTTCTCGGTCTCGGCGATGCGCAACTGGCGCAGGCCCAAATTGGCAATGTATTCGCCAAAGCCGTTGTGGAGGCGCACCGGAGGGAAGGCAACGGGTACATGGAATTCGTCGCCGTAATGGGTGAGCGTGCAATACGCGCTCAGCTTGGGTACGTATTCGCGTTTGAAGCCATCGAAATCGGGGAACAGGAAGGCGCGGGAAATCTGTCGCGCACGGTCTGAACGGAAGTTCATGAACACCACGGCATCGCCGTCGTGCATCCGGGGCAGATCCTCGCCGGGGGGGGTAATCACCGTTGGTTTGACGAATTCGTCGGTTTCCCCGCGTTTGTAGGCCATGGCCAGGCCCTCAAGGGCGGAGGTGGCGTGATAGTCGGCCTTGCCCAGGGTGATCAGGTCATAGGCCACTTGCACCCGCGGCCAGCGGTTGTCACGGTCCATGCCGAAATAGCGGCCAGAGATGGTGGCGATCCGACCGATGCCCAGCGCATCCAGCTTTTCCTGCAGGCGCCGCAAATACACATCGGCACATTTCGGCGGCGTATCGCGGCCATCCAGGAAGGCGTGGACGGAAACGTTCTCCACCCCGGACCCCGCGGCCATGTCGATGAGCGCATGGATGTGCCCTTCATGGCTGTGTACACCGCCATCGGACAGGAGGCCGAAGACATGCAGCGTCGATTTGTTGGCCTTGACCTTCTCCATGACATCGAGCAGGCCATAGTTTTCAAAAAAATGGCCGGATTCGATAGACAGGTCGATCCGCGTGAATTCCTGGTAGACGACGCGACCGGCACCGATATTCAGGTGGCCGACCTCGGAATTGCCCATCTGCCCCCTGGGCAGGCCGACTGCTGCTTCTGATGCGTGTATGAAGGTATGGGGATAAGCGGCCCAGAGTTTGTCCCAATTGGGTTTGTGCGCGGCGGCAATGGCATTGTTCGCGGCTTCTTCGCTGTAACCGAAACCGTCGAGAATGATCAGGAGTGCGGGCAGTACGTTAGGTGGCATTAGTATATTTTATCGCAGAAATAATTTCATTTCACGTGTAGTATTTTAGTATATTTGAATACGACACAAAGTTTACGGAAGCGTTCGGCATCCGTGCATTGGCATTTGGAGAAATTTAATCATGGAGTCCAGTACGGAACTCATCGAAAAAGACGAACACATTGAGCAGGCTTCGCGCGCCCTGAAGGCCATGTCGCACCCGCTACGGCTCAAGATACTCTGCGTGCTGGGCGATAGTGAAGTCAGCGTTCAAGGTATTGTCGACAATGTGGGGACGTCTCAGAGCAACATATCCCAGCACTTGGCCATTCTGCGCGACAAAGGCGTGTTGCGTACCCGCAAGGATGCCAACCGGGTCTTCTATCGCGTGGCCGACACGCGCACCTTGCAGTTGATCAGCATCATGCGCGACGTTTTTTGCGGTTTCACGAAATAGGCAATGCTTGATCATTGCTGAATCAGGCTTATATTTACATAAGTTTTTCTGATGTGTAATATTAGCGTCCGCTAATATTCCTGGCCCTTGTGAGTGGCCGGGAGATTGCCTCTCAGCAAGGAGCATGGATTATGGTGTCATTTCCGTTGCGCCGGGCCGCACTGGTCGTCGCGCTCGCCGCGGCCACATCGAGCGCCCGGTCGGAAACCCTGGATTTCAAACAGTGCGTCAGCATCGCACTGGCGCAAAACCCCGACATGGCCGTGTCCCAGGCCCAGATTCAGCAGGCCGAAGCCGCCGTGCGGCAGGCCAAAGGCAATTTTTGGCCGAAGCTGAACCTGTCGCTGACAGCTACCCGAACCAATGATGCGCTGAATGCGTTCGGCATCAAGCTGGGGCAGCGCGAGGCCACATTCGGCGATTTCGGTTTACGTGATTTCAATTCGAGTAATCCGAATATCTTCAGCGTCGCGCCGCACGATCTCAACTACCCCGGCAATGTCACCAATATCAACCCACGCATCGAGCTGCTGATCCCGGTCTACAACGGCGGCATGGTGGGTGACTATGTCAAACAGGCCCAGTCCTTCGTCAGGGCGGCTCAGTCCGGTGATCAGGTCGCTCGCCAGCAGCTGACTGAAAACGTGCTCAAGGCGTATCAAGGGGTACATGCCGCGCGCGCCTATGTCCAGGTAGCCCAACAAGGGCAACTCGCCGCGGAAGAATATGTCCGCATTTCCAATCAGCTGCTGAAACAGGGCCTGGCGGTCAAAAGCGACCTGTTGACCGCAAAGGTCAATCTGGAAGAAGTGAAACTGAAACTGATCGCGGCCCGCAATGCTGAAGCCTCGGCACTGGACCAGCTTCACCTGCTGCTGGGCAAGCCACTGTCCGAGCCGCTCGATGTCGGTGCCCCGGTCATGCCCGGAATGCTGGCGGGCGATGTGGATGCCCTGCGCAAGGACGCGCTGGCCAATCATCAGGGTTTGCAAGCCCTGCGTAGTCAGGCCGATGGCGCCAGAGCGGCGGCGGCGGCGGCGCGCGCCAGCAAGCGGCCGCAATTCAACGTCATGCTGCGCCAGGACTGGAACGGCAAGACGCTGAATCCGGATGCCTCTTCCTATACCGCGGCAGGGGTGTTGAGCTGGACCGCCTTTGACGGCGGCGCAAGCCAGGGTGCGGTGGACCGTGCCGAGGCGCAACGTCTTGAGGCCAGCGCCAAGCTCGAGCAGGCCAGCAATGGCATCGCCTACAAGGTTGGCGATGCCAAACGCCAGGCCGAGGAAGCCGAAGCCAAGGCCATCGCCCGCACCTTGGGCCTCGAAGAGGCAGCCGAGGCTCAGAGGCTGGTCAAGAAACGCTATGAGAATGGCCTGGGCACCATGATCGAATTGCTTGCTGCGCAGGCACAACTGGACAAGGCGCGGGCCGATCTGGTCGCCGCCCACTATGACCAGGCCGTACAGCGCGCCGAACTGAAACTCGCCGTAGGCGTGCTAGACGCCGATAAATTGTAAGGAATGTACCGATGAACAAGCTGAATCCCTTCGTATTTGCCATGGCGCTGGCCTTTACTGCTTCGGCGGGCCTGACAGGCTGTGGCGGAGGCCACGACAAGGCGGCCCCGGCTGCGGCTCAGCATGCGGTGCAGGCCGGGGTTGTCACCCTGCAGCCTTCGCAAAGCGCGGTGCTCAGCGCCATGCCGGGCACGATCGTGGCTCAGGAATCGGTCCAGGTTGCCTCGCGGCTGATGGGCTACATCAAGGACATCGCGGTGACCGAAGGCGAAACGGTGAAGGCCGGCCAGCGCCTGTTCACCATCGACCCGATGGACATCGAAGGTGGTGTGACCCAGGCCCGTCTGGGTCTGGATCAGGCCGAAAAGGCCATGCAGGATGCCAAGGCCGACTATGACCGGTTCAACGCCCTGTACAAGGATGAGGTGGTTACCCGTCAGCAATACGAGAAGATGAAGCTCGGCTACGACATCGCCGTCTCCCGCGCCGCGCAGGCCAAGGCCGGCCTGCAGACCGCCAATGGCCAGATGCGCTATGCGGTGGTGAGTTCGCCGATCAATGGCGTCGTGGTGCAGAAGTTCGCCAATCAGGGTGATATCGCCGCACCGGGCCATCCTATCCTGCTGGTCGAAAACCAGTCTCGCCTGCAGGTGCAGACTTCGGTGCCTGAGGAAATTTATTCCGGCCTGAAGTTGGGCGCCAAGATCAAGGTGGAAGTCGATGGCCAGGCCCAGCCGGTGATCGCCACCATTTCCCGCCTGTCGCCGGCGGCCGATCCGACCTCGCATAGCCACCTGGTCAAGCTGGACGCCAGTGCGCCCAACCTGCGCAGCGGGGCCTTTGCCCGTGTGCTGTTCCCGACCGGTCAACAAACTGTGTTGAAGGTTCCCCAGGAGGCGGTGCTCAACCGGGCCGGCATCACCGGCGTGTTCGTGCTCGACGACAAGGGGGCTGCGGAATACCGGATGGTGCGTACCGGAACTGCCGACAACGGCCAGATCGAGATCCTTTCCGGCCTGTCCGCCGGAGACCGGGTGGTGACCCGCAATGCGGCGGCCGTCAACAACGGCGATCTGGTCCGGGGATAAGCGATGAGTGATGTCATCAACGACATGCCAGCGAACATCGCCGGCAAGCTGGCCAGGACCTTCCTGACCTCGAAACTGACCCTGCTGACCATCATCGCGGTATCGCTGACCGGCATGCTGGCCTTGATGGTCACGCCACGCGAATACAACCCTCAGATCGTGGTGCCGGCGGCCAATATCATCGTCGCCAAGCCAGGCGCGTCGCCGGCAGAGGTCGAAAATCTCATCGTCAAGCCGCTGGAAGCGATCATGAATGCCCAGTCGGGTGTCGATCACACCTTTGGCTACGCGACCAACGATTTCGGCGTGGTCACGGTCCAGTTCAAGGTTGGCCAGAATCAGGAAAACAGCCTGGTCAAGCTCTACAACCAGCTGATGCAGAACATGGACCGCATTCCGCAAGGCGCCATGCAGCCGCTGGTCAAGCCGATCAACGTCGACGACGTGCCGATCATGACCCTGACCCTGTCCTCGGCGCTGACCGACGACAACCGCCTGCGCGAGGTCGCGGACCGCCTGCTGGAACAGCTGCGCAACGTGCCCGGCGTGTCCTTCACCCAGGTCGTCGGCGGCAGCCCGCGCGCGGTCAACGTCTGGCTCGACGCTCAGCGCCTCGATGCGGCCGGCCTCACCCTCGACCAGGTCGACAAGATGTTGCGCGGCAGCAACGTCTCGGCCCCGCTCGGCGATCTGGTGCAGGACAACCTGGCCCGACCGCTGCGCATGTCCGGCTTCCTGGGTTCGGCGGATGACGTCGGCAAGATCGTCGTGGGCGTGTCCACGGCGGGACGGCCTGTCTATCTGAAAGATGTTGCCAGGATTGAAGACGGCCCGGCCGAAGTCGATGAAACCACCCGCTTTGCCTGGGGTTCGGCGGCCGGGAAACCCGCTGGAAACGAAAATCCGGCCGTGACCCTGGCCATCGCCAAGAAGGCCGGCACCAACGCCGTGGTGGTTGCCAACGCGGTGCTGGACAAGCTGAACGAACTGAAGAAACAGGCCATTCCGGCAGGCATCGAGGTTGCCGTCACCCGCGACGACGGCGAGAAGGCCAACGAGGCGGTCAATGAGCTGGTCTCACACCTGGGCATTGCCATCGGCTCGGTGGTGGTGATCCTGGTGTTCTTCCTGGGCTGGCGCGAGGCCGGCATCGTCACCTTGACCGTGCCGCTGATCCTGTTTGTGGTCCTGGCGGTCGGCCTGGCGTTTGGCCAGACCATCAACCGGATCACCCTGTTCGCGCTGATCCTGTCACTGGGACTGCTGGTCGATGCGGCCATCGTGGTGATCGAGAATATCCACCGCCACCTGCACCGGGGCAACGTCAAGGATTTCGGCTACACCGTGGTCTGCGCCACCAACGAGATCGGCAACCCGACCAACGTCGCCACCATCGCGGTGATCCTGGCCTTCATCCCGATGGCCTTCGTGACCGGCATGATGGGTCCGTTCATGGGCCCGATCCCGTTCAATGTGCCGGTCGCCATGATCGCCTCCATCGTCATCGCCTACATGGTCGTGCCTTGGGCCGCCAACATGTGGCTGGCCAAGAAGGCGGCCCGCGAAGAGGCTGCGCGCAAGCCCAGTCTCGAAGAAGAGGGCGAGTCGGAGCAGGATGCCTTGCACCGCGGTTACGTTGCGGTCCTGACTCCGCTGATCAAGTCGTCCGGCAAACGCAACCTGACTTTCCTGATCGTGCTGGTCCTGCTGATCGGCGCCATGCTGATGCCGGCCTGGCAGTTCATCCGCCCCTCGGGCCTGAACGGGCCGTTGTCGATGTTTGGCGTCGAATTGAAGATGCTGCCCAACGACAACACCAACACCATGCTGCTGGAGGTCGATATGCCGGCCGGCACCGCCCTGGCCGCGACCGACCAGGTGGCGCGCGATGTGGGCCGGGTGCTGAGCAAGTATCCCTATGTGACCAATTACCAGACCTTCCTGGGCATGACCGCGCCGATCGACTTCGCTGCGCTGGTCCGGGGCGACCTGATCAAGAAGGGTCAGAACCTGGCCCAGATCCGGGTCAACTTCGTCAACAAGCACGAGCGCAGCACCACCTCGCACCAGATCGCCAATGAGCTGGACGCGCAGTTGATGGCGGTGCGCAAGCATTTCCCTACGGCCAAGATCAAGCTCTATGAAACGCCGCCCGGTCCGCCGGTTCAGGCCCAGATTCTGGCCGAACTGTATGGCCCGGACTACGACAAGTTGCGCGAAGCGGCGGCCTTCGTCGACAAGGACTTCGAGGGCATCTACGGCATGATCAACGCCGACGATTCGGTCACCGCCAACGCTGAAAGCTTCGAAGTCAGAGTGGATACCGAAAAGGCGCTGATGTCCGGCGTAGCGCCGGGCCAGGTAGCCGAACTGCTGCGCAACTACGTCTCGGGCTTCAACATCGGCACCTTGCATGCGGTCGACGCACGCGAACCGGTAGACATCAAGGTCCGGTTGCCGCGCGAGCTGCGCGCCACACCCGAGACCCTGCTCAGCCTGCGCATCGCCAACCCGCAGGGCAAACAGGTGCCGCTGTCCGCCATCGCCACGGTGAAACGGGTGACCTCGGCCAAGCCGATCTACGACCGTGACCAGCACCCGTTTGTCATGGTCGGCGGCGAATTGCTCAAGTCCAGCCCGGTCTATGCCGTACTGGCCATGGACAAGATGATCGACGGCCAGAGGCTGCCCAATGGCGTGACCTTCACCACTGGCAACCTGGGTTTCGTCCAGGCCAGCCCGAAGGACGTGGTCGACAACACCCTGCTCTGGGGCGGCGAAATGCGCCTGACCCTGGACGTGTTCCGCGACCTGGGTTCCGCCTTCATCGTCGCCATCATCCTGATCTACCTGGTGCTGGTCGGCTACTACAAGTCGTTTGCCCTGCCCTTCATCGTCATGGGCGCCATCCCGCTGACCCTGGTCGGCGTGTTTCCGGGCCACTGGGTGACCGGGCAAGCCTTTACCGCCACCTCGATGATCGGCGTCATCGCCCTGGCCGGTATCGTGGTGCGCAACTCGCTGTTGTTGATCGACTTCATCCTCGAATACCGCAAGGAGGGCTACGACCTTGAAACTGCGGTGATTGAGGCCGGCGCGGTGCGCTTCCGGCCCATCCTGCTGACCGCGCTGGCGATCATCCTCGGCTCGGCGATCATGATCACCGACCCGGTGTTCGGCGGCTTGGCGGTGTCCCTGATTTTCGGTACCTTTGCCTCCACGGCGCTCACGCTCGTCGTTATCCCGCTGATGTATTACCTGTGGCAGCGTCGCCTGCAAACCAAGACTGCCTGATCTTTCTAGAGGAGAAATTCCAATGACCGTCGAACGCGCTACCCGCATCCTGGCCGGTGTCATGATCCTGCTGTCCCTCGGCCTGGCCCAGGTGACGGGTCAGATCAACCTGGGCCAGATGTCCTGGCTCTGGTTCACGGCCTTTATCGGCCTCAACCTGCTCCAGTCCGGTTTCACCGGATTCTGCCCGCCCGAGTTCGTATTCAAGAAGCTGGGCCTCAAGTCGGGCAACGGCACTTGCGGCGGCTAAGGTACACTTGCCGCCTTTCTGATTTGGATTGAGGTTACGGGATGGATTTTGCCCAACAAAATATCTGGCTGATCCTGCTGACGCTGGTGTCTGGCTACATGTTGATCGGCGGCGGCCTGATGGGTCGTCTGTCCGGCGTCAAGCAGATCGGCCCCCAGGAAGCGGTGATGCTGTTCAACCACGATGCCCTGATGCTCGACGTGCGCGAGAATTCGGAGTACACCGACGGCCACATCCCGAAGTCCAAGCACATCCCTCTGGGTCAGCTGGGCAAGCGCGTGTCCGAACTCGACAAGTACAAGGACAAACCCATCGTCGCGGTCTGCCGCAGTGGAAATCGGTCCGGCCACGCCTGTAGCATGTTGCGCAAGGCCGGTTTCGAGAACGTGCACAACCTGGCCGGCGGCATCATGGCCTGGGAACAGGCCGGATTCCCCAAGGAGAAATGACATGCCTAATGTGAAGATGTACTGCACCGCCGTCTGCCCCTACTGCCAGATGGCCGAGCGCCTGCTCAACAAGAAGGGCGTGACCGAGATCGAGAAGATCCGCATCGACCTGGACCCGGCGCAACGCGACAAGATGATCCAGATCACCGGCCGGCGCACCGTGCCGCAGATCTTCATCGGCGACCAACATGTCGGTGGCTTCGACGATATGTCGGCCCTCGATGCCGGCGGCGAACTGGACCCCTTGTTGGCGGATTGACTCGGCTCGCCGCTTGAAATCCGGCGCTTCGGCGCCATCTCTCTCCTGATCGAACCTTCAGGAGTCCATCATGGAACTGGTCTGCCCACACTGCGGCGCCATCAATCGTGTCCCCGCCGAGCGCCTCGACGACCAACCGAAATGCGGCAAATGCGGCAGTCTGGTACTGCCCGCGGCGCCGATCGAGTTGACTGCGGCCAACTTCGACCGGTTTCTGGCCCGCGACGGTTTGCCCATCCTGGTCGATTTCTGGGCGCCCTGGTGCGGTCCGTGCAAGCAGTTTGCCCCCACCTTCAGCCAGATGGCCGGCCAATATGCCGGCAAGGCACGTTTTGTGAAGGTCAACACCGAGGCCGAGCAGAATCTGGCCGCACGGCACAACATCCGCAGCATTCCCACCCTGGCCCTGTTCAAGTCCGGCCGGGAACTGGACCGGGTGTCCGGCGCGCTGCCCGGGCCGCAACTGGCGGCCTGGTTGCGGCCGCATCTCTAAGCCACAAAATCGGTCACATGAAGCGGCTATAATTGGCCAACTTTTCTCCTCCGCAACCAGATCTGGAACCCCAAATGAGCGAACAAGAGCAGCAAGTCGAAGGC
Organism: Hydrogenophilales bacterium; assembly: GCA_037446165.1. Taxonomy (GTDB): domain Bacteria; phylum Pseudomonadota; class Gammaproteobacteria; order Burkholderiales; family Thiobacillaceae; genus Parasulfuritortus. The sequence goes on from JBBIJC010000006.1 coordinate 44,191, forward strand.
GTAGTCTTCAATATCGAGAAGGTTTACCTGAAAGACCAGTCGATCGAGGTGCCCAACGCCCCGCAGATCTTCCTGGAACAGGCTGCGCCCCAGATCGATGTGCAACTTCGCAACCAGAGCGAAGCCATTGGCGAAGGCGTCTACCAGACTGTCCTGACCGCCGTGGTCAACGCCAAGATTGGCGACAAGACAGCCTTTCTGATCGAGTCGCATCAGGCCGGCATCTTCCGTACCAAGAACATGCCGCAGGAGGCGTTGGAGCCGATGCTTTCCGTGGCCTGCCCGAATATCCTCTTCCCCTACCTGCGCGAGACGGTATCCGAAGCCGTGACCCGTGCCGGCTTCCCCGCGCTGTATCTCCAGCCGGTCAACTTCGAGGCCCTGTACCTCCAGCAACGCGCCCAGGCCCAGGCTCAACCGGAACAAACGACACACTGAGCCCTGCGCCATGAAAATCGCGGTACTCGGAGCCGGCGCCTGGGGCACGGCCCTGGCCATTCACCTGGCCGATGGCGCGGCGGTGCAGCTCTGGACCCGAAATCCGGAACATGCCCTGCAGATGGTTCTGGATGGCGCGAATGACCGCTACCTGCCCGGATTTGCGCTCGCCGGCCTGGGCATAACCGCGGTCCTGGCGGATGCCATCCAGGACGCCGATTATCTGATTGTCGCCGTGCCGACCTCCGGATTCCGCGACCTCCTGCGCCAGCTTCGCCTGGCCCAGGTCAACGCCCCGCTGATCTGGCTGTGCAAGGGTTTCGAGACCGGCACCATGAAGCTGCCGCACGAAGTCCTGGCCGAAGAGTGGCCGGAACCTGCCGACGTAGCCGCCCTGTCCGGGCCCAGCTTCGCCCAGGAAGTGGCGGCCGGCCAGCCGGTCGCGCTGACCGTGGCCTCGCACAATGCCGAGTTCGCCCGTCAGGCAGCACAGGACCTGCATCGGGCTCGGATGCGCCTCTATTCCAGCCATGACCTGGTCGGCGTCGAAGTCGGCGGCGCGGTGAAGAACGTCATCGCCATTGCCGCCGGCATCTCCGACGGCCTTGGTTTTGGCCTCAACGCACGCGCAGCTCTGATTACTCGCGGTTTGGCCGAAGTCTCCCGTCTGGGCCTGCGTCTGGGCGGGCGGCAGGATACCTTCATGGGCCTGTCCGGCATGGGTGACCTCATCCTGACCTGCACCGGCGATCTGTCTCGCAACCGTCAGGTCGGCCTCAAGCTGGCGCGGGGCGAGAGCCTGGAAGGCATCCTGCGTGAGCTTGGCCATGTCGCCGAAGGCGTCACCACGGCGCGAGAAGTGGCGCGGTTGGCCAAACAACTGGGCGTGGAAATGCCGATCACCGAGGCGGTGCGCGGCATCCTTGATCAGGAAATGCCGCCCAGAGAGGCGGTGGCGGCGTTGTTGAATCGGGAAATCAAGGACGAGTAGTCATTCTCCCCCACCCCAAAACCCATTCTGCCGCCACGCCTCAAACACCGCCACCGCAGCTGCATTGGATAAATTCAAACTGCGCTGCCCAGCCCGCATCGGCAGCCGCAAGCGGTTCGCCGGCTGGAAATCTGCCAGCACCTCCTCGGGCAGCCCGCGCGTTTCGGGGCCGAATACGAATACGTCGTCAGGCTTGAACGTCGTTTCATAAAACGGCTGCGAGGCCTTGGTGGTCATGGCGTAGCGGTTCGGTGGCAGGATGGCCTTTGCGGCTCCCCAGCTTTCGTGGACCTGCAATTCAGCATATTCGTGATAATCCAGCCCGGCTCGCCGCATGTGCTTGTCGGTCAGTTCGAAACCTAATGGCTTGATCAGATGCAACTTGCAGCCGGTGTTGGCGGTCAATCGGATGATGTTGCCGGTGTTGGGCGGTATCTCGGGTTGGAACAGGACGATATGGAACACGGGAGCGGCGGCCGGCCTTGGATTACAATCGGAAGATGGCATTTTAACGAGTAATCATGGTTCCTCACCTTACCACAGCCCTCACCGGACCCTTGCTGGATCTGGAAAAACACGTCATCTCGGCCCAGCCGGCGATCGAGCACTGGTTCCGCAGCCAGTGGCAGGACCACGCCACGCCGTTCTATTCCTCGGTCGACCTGCGCAACGCCGGCTTCAAGCTGGCGCCGGTCGACACCAATTTGTTCCCGGGCGGCTTCAATAACCTGAACCCGGCCTTCATGCCGCTGGCGGTGCAGGCGGCGCAGGTGATGGTGGAGAAGATGTGCACCTCGGCCCAGCGCTTCCTGCTGATCCCCGAGAACCACACCCGCAACGCCTACTACCTGCAGAACGTCGCGGCCCTGGCCGACATCATCCGCAAGACCGGCCTCACGGTGCGCATCGGCAGTCTGATCCCCGACCTGACGGAGCCGCTCATTCTCGACCTGCCGGACGGCGGCGTGCTCAAGCTGGAGCCGGTGAGGCGCGAAGGCAACCGACTGGTACTGAATGACTTCAACCCCTGCGCTGTGCTACTCAACAACGACCTGTCGGGCGGCATTCCGGACATCCTCAAGGGGCTCGATCCGGACCAGACCCTGTTGCCGCCGCTGCATGCCGGCTGGGCGGTGCGGCGCAAGTCAAACCACTTCAAGGCCTACTCGCAACTAGCGCGCGATTTCGGCCAGGTGATCGATATCGATCCCTGGCTGATCGATCCCTATTACGAAGTCTGTGGCGAGGTCGATTTCCAGGCCCGCGACGGAGAGGAATGCCTGGCCTCGCACGTCGATTCGATGCTCAAGCGGATCAAGGTCAAGTACCAGGAATACGGCATCGACAAGGACCCCTTCGTCATCGTCAAGGCCGACGCCGGCACCTACGGCATGGGCATCCTTACCGCCAAGAGCGTGGACGACGTGCGCGACCTGAACCGCAAGACCCGCAACAAGATGGCCGTGGTCAAGGAGGGCCTGGCGGTGGACCAGGTGTTGGTCCAGGAGGGCGTGTACAGCTTCGAGTCGATCAACGACGCGGTGGCCGAGCCGGTGATCTACATGATCGATCATTTCGTCGTCGGCGGTTTCTACCGCGTCCACACCAGCCGCGGCGTCGACGAGAACCTGAACGCACCAGGCATGCATTTCGTGCCGCTGGCCTTCGACCAGGCCTGTTCGCTGCCCGACGTCACGGCCCGGCCCGATGCCCCGGTCAACCGCTTCTACACCTACGGCGTGCTGGCCCGGCTGGCGGCGATGGCGGCGGCGATCGAGCTGGAAGATACCGATCCGGAGTTCCACCCCGAAGTGGTGATCTGATGGAATTGCTGTTCGTTGCCGACCCGCTGGCCACGTTCAAGATCTACAAGGATTCGACCTACGCCATGATGGTGGAGGCCGCCCGGCGCGGCCATGGCCTGTGGGCCTGCGAGTTGGCGGACCTGGTCTGGCGTGATGGCAAGGTGCAGGCCGTGGCGCGCGCCGTGAGGCTAACCGGTCGCTCCCCCGATTGGTTTGCAGCGGCCGAACCGGAATGGCGTGACTTGAGCGCTTTCGGCGCCGTGCTGATGCGCAAGGACCCGCCCTTCGATGAGGGCTACCTGAACGCCACCTATCTTCTCGAAATGGCCGAGCGCGACGGCGCCCGCGTGTTCAACCGGCCACGCGCCCTGCGCGACTTCAACGAGAAGCTGGCCATAGCCCGCTTCCCGCAATTCACCGTGCCGACCCTGGTGAGCTGCCTCGCCAGCGAAATCCGGTCGTTTCTGGCCGAGCAGGGCGACATCGTGGTCAAGCCGCTCAACGCCATGGGCGGTAGCGGTATCTTCCGGCTGCGCGTTGGCGACCCCAATCTGGGTGCAATTCTTGAAACCGTGACCGGTTTGGGAACCCGCCAGATCATGGCCCAGCGTTTCATCCTGGAGATTGCGGACGGCGACAAACGCATCCTGCTGATCGACGGCGAGCCGGTGCCCTACTCGCTGGCCCGCATCCCGGCACCCGGCGAAACGCGGGGCAATCTCGCCGCCGGCGGCACCGGCGTGGCCAGGCCTCTGACCGAACGCGACCGCGAAATCGCCGCCGCTCTGGGGCCAGTGCTGAAAGCTGAAGGCTTGTTGCTGGTCGGCCTGGATGTGATCGGAGACTGGCTGACCGAAGTCAACGTCACCAGCCCGACCTGCTTCCGGGAAATCACCGACCAGGCTGGATGTGATGTGGCATCGCTGTTCATCGATGCTTTGGAGCGACAATGCGCCTGATGCTTGCCTTTGTTCTGGTGGCAATGCTTGCGGGCTGCGGCCATCCGCAACTGTACAAGCAGCAGGCCTACGTGTTCGGCACCCTGGTCGACATTACCATCGCCGACCAGCCGGAGGCCAAGGCGCGTCAGGTCACCGACCACGTCCTGGCCGAATTCGACCGCCTGCATCACAAACTGCATGCCTGGGAGCCAAGTGATCTGCAGCGGCTCAACGAGAAACTGGCCAAGTCGCCCGTGTCTGGCACGCTGTCGCCCGAACTGGCGGCCATCCTGCAGGACGCGACCCGCGATTCCATCCAGGGTGATGAGCTGTTCAATCCGGCCATCGGCAATCTGATCCACCTGTGGGGCTTCCAGTCCGACACCTTCAAGCCGCACATGCCCGACAAGGCAGAAATCGAAAGGTTGGTGAAGGCCAATCCGCGCCTGAGCGACGTCCACATCGAAGGTACGCACTTCACCAGCACCAACCCGGCGGTGCGCATCGATCTGGGCGGCTATGCCAAGGGCTACGCGCTGGATGTGGCGGCCAATTACCTGCGCAGCCAGGGGGTGAAAAGCGCGCTGATCAACATCGGCGGCAACATCATCGCCCTGGGCCAGCACGATGACCGTCCCTGGAAGGTGGGTATCCAGCATCCACGCCAGGCCGGTGCGATTGCTGCCCTGGAATTACATGACGGCGAGGCGATCGGCACTTCCGGCGACTACCAGCGCTATTTCGAGTTGAACGGCGTACGCTATTGCCATCTGATCGACCCGCGCACCGGCTGGCCGGTGCAGGATACCCAGGCCGTGACCATCATCGCCCATGGCCCTCACGCCGGAACCATTTCGGATGAGGCCAGCAAGCCGATCTTCGTCGGCGGCGCGACGCAATGGCGGGATATGGCCCGCAAGATGGGCATCAGCGAAGTGTTGCGCATCGACGCGTCGGGACGGATCAGTGTGACCCAGGCCATGGCCCCCCGGCTGGAATGGCAGGACAAGGCCACGCCGGTGAGCATCGTGCCCTGAAGGGAGGACGAAATGTACACTTGGAAAAGCTACTTCGTGGTCCAGGCGGATTATCAGAACTGGGCCAACAATGTCCTGTTCGATGCGCTCGGCCATCTCAAGCCGGAGGTGCTGGAGCGTGACGAGGGTCTGTTCTTCAAGAGCATCCACCACACCGTCGACCACATGCTGGTGGTCAGCCAGCTCTGGCGGGATCGCCTGCAGGGCGCCAGCCCGCCGGTGAATTTACGGGAAATCCGCTATCCGGTCTGGCGCGAACTGCAAACCGCCATGCGCCACGAAACCCGACATTTGCAGGAGTGGCTGGAGGCGCAGCCGGACATTTTTTTCGAAGACGAAATCCAGTTCAGCAGTAGCGACGGCCAGCCCAGGACCATGTGGGTTCGGGACATGCTCACCCACCTGTTCACCCATTACGCCCATCATCGTGGGCAGGTTTCCGCCGTTGCCACCCGGCTCGGCGCGCCCTGTCCGGAGATGGATTACCTGTATTACCGGCGCGAGATGGAAAAGCTGCTGGAACAAGCCCGGCAGACGCCGCGATAAACCGATAACAAAACGACATGTCATCACCCGAAGATAAGCCCTCACGCAAAAAACTCACCCTGACCACCAAGCCGGAAGGTGAAAAGGCTGATGCCAAACGCAAGCCCGCCCGCTGGAGCCCATTGCAGCGGGACCGCAGCAAGCCGGCTGCGAAACCTGCGGAGGCGAGTGGTCCGGATCAGGGAAAAGCCAAGCGGCGCGGCCCTGCCAGTCTGAAGGCAGCCCCAAAGGAGCATGGCGAGCGGCCGCCAAGTTCCGGCAGACGGAACGAGGCCGCGAATGAGGCCCCCCGCCGTCGAAGCCCGCCCAAGGCCCCGACCTTGCTGAAATTCTTTGCCCCCTGTCCGCGCGGGCTGGAGGCCGAACTGGCCAAGGAACTGGCTGAAATCGGTGCGATGGACGTGGCGCCGGGTTCCAGCGGCGTCGAGTTTTCCGGCGATCTGCCCCTGGCCTGGAAGGTCAACCTGTGGAGCCGGCTGGCGATTCGTGTGCTGTGGCAGGTGGACCGCGGTCAGTACCGGGATGAGGATGACCTGTATCAGGCCACGCACCGCTTGGCCTGGCCGGATTGGTTCGCCGTGGACCGCACCATCGCGATCCGCACCGTAGCCCATGTCAGCCCGCTCAAGAGCCTCAATTTCGCCACCCTGAGAATCAAGGACGCGGTCTGCGACCGATTCCGGGAGGATTGCGAATTGCGTCCCAGCGTCGATGCGCGCTCGCCCCAGGTGCCCATCCTGCTCTACCTGGACCGGGACGCTTACACGCTTTACCTGGACCTGTCCGGCGATCCCCTGAACCGGCGCGGCTACCGGGTCGAACCCGCGCCCGCGCCCCTCAACGAAAACCTGGCAGCCGGACTCTTGCGGCTGTCAGGCTGGACGCCGGACCTGCCCCTGCTCGACCCGATGATGGGCGGCGGCACCATCCTGCTCGAAGCCGCAATGATGGCCCTGAACATGGCACCGGGCCTGAAACGGCACTTTACCTTCGAGAACCTGATCAGCTTCGACAAGGTGGAATGGACCCGCTTGCGCAAGGATGCCGAGGCGGCACAGGGCGAAAAGCGCGAGCTGCCGATCTACGGCTGCGACATCGACCCGGCCATGGTCCGTGCCGCCGGCCTGAATCTCAAGGAAGCAGGACTGCTTGAATGCGTCACCCTGCGTGAGGGCAACGTCATGGAAATCCCGGCACCGGCCGATGAAGGCGTCATCGTCAGCAACCCGCCCTATGGCGTTCGGCTGGATTCCGATGCCACCTTTTACGCCGATCTGGGCAGTGCCATGAAGCAGCATTTCTCCGGCTGGTCGGCCTACTTCATCTCGGCCGACACTGAGTTTCCAAAACACATGCGACTCGCCGCCAGCCGGCGCATCCCGCTCTACAACGGGCCGCTGGATTGCCGGTTGTACGAATACAAACTGGTGGCGGGGACGATGCGGAAGCAGGCTTCAGTCGACTAGCCGCCGCAACGCCTCGTCGTATTTCTCGGCCGTCTTGGCTACGACCTCGGCGGGCAGTTCCGGTCCCGGTGCCTGCTTGTTCCAGCCCGAGTTGGTCAGCCAGTCACGCACATATT
>JBBIJC010000007.1:0-43312 GCA_037446165.1 Hydrogenophilales bacterium
CCGGTCACGGCCTCGCCGGTTATGGCCACCGACGGCGGCGGCATGACTTCCACTGTAAGTACGGCGACGCTGTTTGCGGCAGGCGTGGTGGCCAGCAGCAGCGCCGGATTGGACACGATGGGCTTGGCCGCCGGTTCAATGACGACTGGGGTTTGGGCGACCGTCACTGAAGCACTGCCCTGCACGGGCGGAGCCGCGGAAACGCTGTCGACCGGCACATAACGATTCAAGGCGTTGACCTGCTGCGCAGCCTGGCTTACGGAAACGGGCTGCGTAACGCCGACCTGCTGGGCACTGAGCACGAATGTCGGCCTCGGCCCTGGCTGGACATAGGTCAGTTTCACCACATCGCCCGCTTTCGCCTGCTGCGGCAGCGCCATATCCAGCTTTTGATCTCCGACCTGCACGATGCTGCGGCCATTCGGCAGGTTTTCCAGGACTTGAGCGTCATATTGCTGCCCGAACTTGAACTGGCCGGCGACAGACTGGTCCTTGCCAGGCTGCAAAAGGTCTGTGCCCTGGTTCTTCAACCAGGACAGAATCAGTTCGGGCAATGCGCCTATGTTCACGACTACCTCACACCGTCGAATCAGCGACCAACATTTAATCCGGGCAAGTCACCCGTTACGCATATTTAACGGCGGATTTTCGGCATTCTTTAGACAAATCAAGGTGGTAAGAAAGGCACCGTTTAGGGCCTTATTGATTGCCGGTTCGATGTAAAGCGACGATAAGCGCCGCCTCATCCTGGGAAATCCCGCAACGGGCTGCGATCTCGGGCGCGATCATGCCCTGGCGGGCATACTGCACGGCGTAGTCGTAAGTGGCATTACCCTCGCCGGCTTTCGTCTCCTGAGGCTGGTGACCATGATTTTCCAGGACATCAATCCGATTCCGCAATGCCGCCAGTTCGACCTGCAGTTCATTGATCTTGTCGCTCAGGCCGCGGAGCTCTCCAGAGTTCTTCCCACTACGACGCCGCGCCAACAGGATGGTCTCCAGCAGATACACCAGGGTTGCCAGGACGATGGCGATCAAGAGTTCAGGCCAGGTGATTGTCAATTCCATGTCAGAGGCCCAGGTCAGTTCGGCAACCAGGCCTTGAGCCAATCATCGAGATGGTCTTCGAGAATCCAGTTGGCTTTGACATGATCCCGCAAGGCATCGCCGCGTCGGGCCAGTTCATCCATGTCCGAGATATGCTCCCGGATCGCGTCGAGCCAGTCCTTGTACCGGTTCCTGACCCGGGTGACGGGATAGGGGCCGCGATACGGCGTGATGTCGGTACAAATGACGGGATAACCCAGGACGCCATATTCCAATAGCCGCAAATGGCTCTTGGCGTGGTTGAACGGTACGTCCTCCAGCGGCGCCAGGGCCAGGTCGAGGTTCAGGCTGGCCAGCTTGGCCGGGTATTCCCCGATCGGCACACCGGCGTGGAATTCGACCATGTTCTCGGCGCCTTTCGGCTGCAACGCCATGAACACCCATTCGACTTCATCCTTCAACGCCTTGACCACGTCGGCGATGATGGCCAGGTCGGCGTCATGAGTGGTGCTCCCGGCCCAGCCTACACGCGGCTTGCGACCCTGCCTGCGCTTGCCGGACAAACCGCCCCACTTGGCGCGCTCGAGACGGTTCTGGACCACGACGATTTCGTTCTTGTATTTCGAATACTCCTCGGCCAGGATGTCCGTGGATACGACGAAACGGTCGCACTGATTCAGGGCCTGGCGAAATACCTTGACCAGATCCTTGTGATGCACCTCCCTCCTGGCGGAATTCCCCAACTGGATGTTGGTGAACAGATCATCCAGTTCGAAAACATGGAACGCCTTCGAATTGCGGCGATACATTTCCATCAGCCTGACCTGAACGGCCTTGATCTGGCGCTGGAAAATAACCGAGTCGGGCGCCATCCGGAACAATTCCGGCAAGGACACGTAATCGTCCGAATCGACTCCCTGGATTTTTCCTGCATTAACCAGCGCTCTCAGCGGTGCGATGATCCGATATTCGCCGCAGCCCCACCGATCTGCCGGCAGCACGAAAACGCGCTGAAGTGGCCTGTACGCGGGATCCCACGTCAGCGCCGGCACGGGTTCGGGTTCGAATGCACCCGACGTAAAGCTCAGATTCCGGTTGTAGGCGGGATCGAATGCGATCCGGTCGCGCCAGCGATCGAGCATCGTCTGCGAAGACTTGGATGGCAGATACAGTATCTTGCCCCTCTGGCCCTCGATCTCGGCATCTTCCAAAGCCTCGCCCTTGGGCGGCTCGACGACGTGGTCGAGAAGCATGACCGAGAACGGCGTCCAGACCACGCGATGGCCCGACTGCCAGACCTTCAAACAGTAATCGACATCGCTGCTGTCATTGGCAAGCTCCGCCTCATCGAAACCGCCCAGTTCATCGAACAACGATTTACGCGTAAGCAGACATGCTGCCGAAACTGCCGAAGGACTGTTGGGCAACAGCAGGCGGCCAAAGTAGCCGGGAGCATCGATCGGCTGGTGCAGGTCATGCATCCCCGCAATCCTTCCATCCAGTCCGAGAATGTAACCCGCAAACGATACCTTGGTATCGGAGCCGACCATCTTGGGCCCCACCACCCCAATATCTGGCTGAGCCATATAACCGAGCATGTCGCCCAGCCAGTCTGGCTGCAATGGGGCCGCTGCATCCGCCAAGAGCAGCAGATACTCGCCACGGGATATCCTGGCGCCTGCATTGATCATGGCCGGCAGGCTGGTATCGCCGCCACATTTCACGAAGCGCACTGAATCGCCCCATTCGCCTCTGCCGATACGATCCAGCACGATCTGAGCATCCGGCTGGGAACTGCCCTGGTCGACGACGATGACCTCGACGTTCTTGTAGGCTGTATTGTTGCGCAGAGCATTCAAGCAACGCTGGACATAGGGGCCAGCGTCATGGGTTGGAATGATGACAGACACCATAGCCTCCTCGGCGAGCCGGTAACGCACCCGTGCCGTACCCGTTAGCAGGCCGTCTTCGATCCCAGCCGGTATACCCAGACGCAGGAAGTGCTCGTCCAATGCAACCTTCCCTGCCATTTGTATAAATTCAGCGCTCCTGCGAGCATGCTCTGCATCAGTGGAACGATGATATAAAACATCCTGCACATGTCCAATTGCAGCAGAACCTGAACTTTCCCAAAGTCGTAGAATTAAATCATACGTCTCGGCTCCATCAAGCTCACTCTGATATCCTCCCAGTTCAGCAAATTTTGACTTTCTCACAAGGATCATGCCACCCAATGCAAACGGTGCAGATCGCAATAGTTCCAAGTCAAAGTCTGTTTTAAAAAAAGGGGCGAAATAAGTACCTTTTGCGTCAAGATTGTCTTCATCGCTAAATATGGCTTGAAACTCAGGATGCCTTTTAGATGTTTCAGCGAAGATAAAAAAAGCCTGTGGCGCTAGTTGATCCCCTGCACTCCACTGCCCAACCCAGTCAGAATCTCTATCGAGCATTGCTTGGTTAGCAACTTGCAAGAGTTCCTGCTGCACAGTTTGTATCCAGGTAACTGTAGGAGTTCCTAATAGTAAATCCGGGACTAGCTGGGTCGAAACAACGGTCAAATGCCAATGACCATATAACTGCTGTGCAAGAGACTTAAGGCTATTAAGAAGCAGATCTGTTGGCGCGCTTTGAACGATGATGACAAGATGAAACCTTGTGCTTTCCTTGAAACCATCTATACGCCCAGATAACCAGAAAGAGCCACTCTCCATGTACTTATGCGCTGATTGCCATCTTTTGTATGCATCTGAAATATCTTGAACGCCAGAATTAGAAATTCCTTCTATTGAAGCTGGCCTTTGAATCGTAGCTTGATCGAATCTTGAAAGCATGGACTCGCGTAAAGCAATCACATCAGGATCACTCACTGGAAAGCGTCGGTATATCTCTTCATAAAATTCCCGGTGACCAGACCGGCGCAACATATTGTCAGCGACCTCACGCTGATGTACCTCAACAGTGACCTCCGGGACACGAATCAACTCGAATTGAATACCCATTCGGATGAGAAACTCCCAGTCCTCATGTGAGGATATAGTCTCATCGAATAACCCAACAGACTTCAAGCAACTTCTTCTATGCGCCCAGCAATTTACGGGAATAAAATTGTGGACAAGCAGTTGCCCTGCTTTATATTCAGGTCTACGGTATTGCCTATCTTTTTCAATACGATGACCATTATCTAGTGCTTCAACGATATACTCTGAGTCGGTATATACAAAATCTGCATTGAGTCGCTGCATTGCTTCGACTACTATTTTGAGATGCTCTGGTTTAAATATATCGTCATCGTCCAAATAACAGATAAATTCCCCCTTAGCTGCATTCAGGCCAGTATTCCGGGCAGCAGACATTCCCTTATTAAATTCATGATCCAGAAGAACAAAACGTTTGCTACTGGGCATGGACCGGACGATATTGGACACATCCTCACCGCCATCATTGATTACAATCGCCTCCCAGTTTGGGTATGTCTGTTTACGTATCGAATTAAGCGCATCTTTAAGGAAGAGTGGCCTATTAAAAGTCGGAACAATGACACTTACTAGAGGTAGTGACGTTGACGGCAGCGATTGCAGAATTTCGCTACGGATTTGAAGAGTTTCGGTCCAAGCAACGTCTGGAGGAGCCAAATCCTTTGTCAATCTGCCATGAACAATCAATTGCTGCCAGGCTCCTGCGACAACAGACCAATCATTGCAGCAATTCCAATGCGCATAACCCAACTCACCAAGCCTGGTAAGAAGGCCCCTATCTTGTAGCAATTTGGTAATAAGGCATGGAAATTCCTTTAGGGGCGCAATTATCCCGCCACTCAATTCGTTTGCAGCACCACACTCCGGTGTAGCCAGCCAAGCTTTGGCATGGCTCATTGCTTCCAGGATTGTGACCGGGAAAACTTCACCCAGCGAAGCAAGAAGAACCAAATCCGCTGCCTTCATCGCAGCTGCGACTTGTTCGCTGGCAAACCCATGCATTAGTTTGATTCGAGAATCACCCGCCACAGCCGCATGGACTTGATTGACATAGTCGATATCACTGGAAGGATTTCCGATCAGCGCTAGCTGGCAATCAATTTCAAGCTTCTTGAAGGTAGAGACAAGATTCAAATGATTTTTTACCGGCCAAAGATTGGCAACATGGACCAATAACGGCTTATTAACATCAAAACCATATTCCCTACGAAAATCAATCAGTGTTTCTACAGGAGTAGTGGCATTAGGCAGTTGAATGAATGAAATGCGCTCTTCATTCAAAAACCGAGTATCTGGCCCTTGGTTTGTCAAGCACACAACCAAATCCGACCGCCTAAGTACGGCGCCAAGACGTTGGCGAAAATCACGCAAGCCAGCCCATTTTGCGTAACCTTCTTCATTGATAAGAGGCTGAACAAAGACTTTCGTATGCTCCGGCTTGCGCAAACCCTCCAAAGACCATATCACCCAATTAAGCGGATCAGCCTGAATTACAACTGCAGAGTATTTTCCCGTTTCAATCAACTCTCGAAGTTGTATTGAGGCTTTGGACAACCCATTGGTCCCGGGAGTGATCGCATCGAGTGAATGAATGCGCATACTCCGATAAATATCCACAGTCCGCTCAGGCAATGCACGCGCTGCGACATCCACTTCAAATCCAAGTTGAACAAGTGCGCTACCAAAATTGGCTGCAATGGTTTCGACACCACCCACTGAAGGCCAATAATAGTCGCATGCAATCAGGACCCTCTTAGGCCGGCCAGAACGGATTGCAGCGGACTCAGCGGGTGTGCTCAGTAGCTCACACGCTTGACTGATCGTGGCAGCGTCATACAGTGCTGGATGGCGCAGCACGATCTGGGCGATGAGGTATGGCCGACGCTTGTTGGCATCAACCAGCATGCTGCACGGCGACTTGCGATAGTGAAAATACGCACCGGGGACCTTGACCCCACGAAAACCCTTTTCCAGCGCACCGATCCAGAAGTCCCAGTCCTCATAGGAGTTCAAGTCAGCACTATAGCCGCCGACCTTATCGAACACGGCCCGCCGGTAAAGAGAACAGTAGGGAATGCGGTTATCTGCAAGCTCAGCTACCAGAGTTAAAGGGCCGGTCTGCCAAGTATCGCTGCGCTCGCCAAAGTGCTGAATATCGGTGTAGGCGATGTCAGCACCCGACTGCTCCAGCGCACTGAGAGTCTGTTTTACCATGTCCGGATGCAAACGATCGTCTGAGTCCAGCGGTAAAATGTAGTCGCCGCGCGCATTGGCTATACCCGCATTGCGTGCATCCGATAAGCCACCATTGGCCTTGCACACAAGCCGAAGGGCAATGCTAGGATGATCTGCTATGTAGCGCTCGACAACGGCAGCGGTATCGTCCGGGCTGCCATCGTCAACGACAATGCATTCTATGTTGGGGTAGGTTTGCGCTCTTACACTATCGAGCGCCTCGCCTAGAAAATGTGCCTGCTTGTAGCAGGGGATGACTACCGAGACAAGTGGCAAGGCCTCTGACACACGGCATAGCTTGATCTCCACTTCCTGGTGGCAGCCGTTGGGAACAAAGGCATCGTACGCCGCCACGTCGAGCCTCCAGCCTTCCGCAAACGACTTGCCGAGCGCATCGATGTAATATGCTTCCTTGCCACCAGCACGGTTGTCGAAGACCTTCTGGACTTTGTTCACTGGAGCACAAAAAGCCACCGACTGCTGAAAGCATCGGGCAGGACGCACGAAAATTTACGGCTTGGCTGGCAAGATTTGCCTCAAGCGTATTAGGGTTGCTGAATGGCAGCTTCTCGAGCACGGATCGCAATTCATCAACGCGGTACGCCGAACTGGACACCTCGAGTGGGTAGCCAAAATCGTGCTGTGCGCTTGTCCAGTCGAATAGAAATACCCCCGGTTCGGGGCTGTCAAACGTCGGCAGTCGCTGTGTGTGATTGAGAGTGTAGCAGTTGCGAGTGTTTTCTCCCAGCCGCATGGAAAAGCCAAGCGCTTCAGGGTACGCACGCAGAGCGGCGAGCATACTGCCAAGGGTAAAGCTACGAACAAAGATATTGTCATCGACAAGGAAGAGCACAGCGGAAGCCCCTTCGAGCAAGGCCATCAGGTCCGCCTTGAAGGCCTGCTCGCGCACGAATTCCACTGTTGGATGGGCTTTTGCCAGATGTGCATAGGCCACAGCCATGGACTTATCTGAGGTCGTAAAAAGGACCTTCAACTGGATAATGTCAGGATCTTTGCAATGGCGAAAGAACGATCTCAAAGTGCCATCGAGCTGTAGCGGTCGATCTTTACTAAAGACAATGCCAACTAGCTTCGTAGCGTGATTTGGAATGAGGCCAGCCGTGACTGAAGCGAATGCTCCATTATGGTCTTGCAGGGCCGTTTGCTTTGATGATTGCTTGATAGCCTCGACGTGATACCCAACCGTGAATTGATCGATGAAACAGCGCTCTTCCAAACCGAATAGGTAACGAGGAATCGTCTCGCCAAAAAGCCGACGTATGGCTTCAGTGTTTTCACCGTGCAGTTTCTCGTGCTGCGGCAAGGTCCAAGCGACACGGGCGCACTCCTGAGCAAGCAACTTGAAAAAGCCCCCATGGGGCGAAATCTCGATGACGTGCAGACCAAACCCCGGCATGAAATGCTTGTACCACTCTGGGGTATAACCACCGTAGTAGTGATATGGCAGTTGGTGCAAACCGGAACCGAGTGGGGCCGTGATCAATAGCCGCCCACCTGGCTTCAGAATACGTGAAAACTCACGCAACGCTTCGATAGGCTCGGGTACATGTTCAAGTACTTCGGTGCAGACTATCACGTCGAAGGAAGCGTCCGCCACGGGGATAGCCGTAATGTCCGAAACATAATCGATCTGACCGTAATCAGTCGTTCCGCCAAGCTTGATCCCTTCGTATTCTTTGAAATCGTGCGCTTCATAGAAGCAGTGCTCGAACAACTTGCGGTAGGGACATGTTCCCGCGCCCACATCGAGTACGCGGGCGCCAGCTGGTACCAACCAAGCCTTCGAACGCACCCAATCATCACGTCCCTTTTGATTGAAATTGTGAATATCCTGCAACGGAAGTGCTGATGCGTGGGTTGCGAGAATCGATTCGATGCTGTCCTCTGCAATCGAATCCTGCGGCTTACGAATGTTCGTGGGTTTCGGCACTGGCTTTCCATCCAGCACGTCACGCAAATGCTGCTTCCAAATGGCGTGCATGGGCGCCTCTTCAGCTGCAACAGTACTATCCAACAGCAGAAGGTCAGCTACCCTTAGCATCGCTTCTACAGGCAAGTCACGAGCCTTGACTGCCAGAACCTCGACGTTAGAAAGGTATGGCTCCTGAGGCCAATTCCAGCTCCGCATCTGCACGGGCTCATAGCCGAATTGAGAGAGTGTCCGTTGAAAACGCTCTGGATACCACTGATCAATGTGATATGCCCAAGGGGCCGACTGGTCCCCTACAAGATGGCGAATCACGCCCATTTTCACACGGTGCGAGGCCCCGGATAGAAGTGTGCGAGCGCTACCTTCGAGATCTGGCGTTTCGATGTAAAGTCGTCCCCCAACCTTCAGCCAAGCGGACCATCTGATCAGCAATGCCAACGCAGTCACGCGATTGAAGTGCTCGAAGACGTGGTGCAAGCGGATTTCGTCTATAGAAGCCGGCGGAAAGTCGAGTTCGGTGATATCTGCAAAAGCGTCCGCGCGAACATTCATCAAATTGTGTTCGCTGGGTGGATAGTCAATGTTCACGTAACCGGGGAGATAATGCTCGCCACAACCCAAATGTAACTTTAGTGGTCGGCCTTTCCGCCAAAGACCGGCCTGAATGATCGGAATCAAATCATTTTTCGGTGTAACACTCATAGTGCACGCTTCTGTGGAAAGCACTGAGGACAGGTGGCAAATTCTGCGTAATTCTGAAAGGGCTCGTACGCTTCTACATCTCCTGCTCCACACACAAGTTCTTGTTGAAGCATTGTCGAAAGAGCCGACTTACTGGCCACGCAAGCCCGCCGCGATATTCAGATTGATGTTGACCAGCACGTCGAGCTTGTCCGCCGAAGGATAAGCCATGATTTCGAACGTGCGCTTGTCTATGAACAGGGAGAGGCTCAACAGGTTTTCCTTGATTTCCTTGGGCAGAGGATTACTGGAATCACTCACCTCGACCTGAAGAATCGTCCATATCCGCTGGTTGTAACGCAAGACCTCTTCCAGCAGTTCGCCTCTTTCCGCACTGTCCCACTGCGCCTGCACCGCCTGCAAACGCGTTGCCGCCTTGGTCAGGACCGACGCTTCCAGTTCCCGTCCGGAAAGTGTTTCCTTTTCGATGTCCTGGTAGGCATTAATTGGATTTTCCGACATTCTCCAACAGCTCCTTTTCTGTTGAAATCAGCCTGCGGGCGATTTTCAACGCATGATAGTAGTCCCGCTTGATGATCAGACCGCGCATCTGGTCCAGCGCTGGGAACATGACAGGTACATCGCTACCGAGCCGGTCCATCAATACCGCCAGTTTAGCTTGGTAAGCTGCGCTGTTGGCTTGGTCGATATAAAGAACCTGCACCAGAAAATAAATCTGCTTGCAGACCGTATCGGCCTCTTCCTCCGTCATTATTTCTTTTTCGCGCAAGATCGCGGCATCGTTCAGGACAATCAGTTCGGCCCGTGCATCCCCATTCACGAGTACAACCCCATTCAGGAGCAACTTTTCATTGGGACGCAAACTCAATCTAAGGGGCATGCATGACTCCAGATAACGGAACGCAGCGGTTCACGGCATTGTAGTCGCTCAGGCTGGAGCCCCAAACCGAATCTTGGACGCAAAAAATTGCCTGCGCTTCCGGAAGAAAGGGCAGGCCTCTAATTTTTTGAAGATCAAGCCTCATATGGATAAGGCTCACATCTCTCAAGACAAGCGATTTACCTGGCTGGCATACGCATTCCCTCCCAAAGCGGTCTGTACGCTCTGAGCCAGAGCCTGACGATGGGCAGTAACCTGGTCATACGCTGACTGCACCTGCACAGCCGCAGCCGCCACTTGCTGATCACTGGCGGATGTTCCACTGAGCGTCGGTAAGACTGGCAAACCACCTTGCCCGGCCACACTCAGGTCCTTTGGAAGCCCCTGTTCTGCCTGGGGATCCTTCGGAACCTGTAGCGCCTCGATCTCTTTCTTGAGCCCGCTGAACTCCCTCAAGTACGCAACACGCTGCGGATCTTCAGCACCATACGGAGGAAACTGCTTCAAGATGCCTTGCAACTGGTTGCTCATTTTATTGAGCAGTTCCTGCTGCTTGGCATAAGTCTGATCAGTCTGGTTGATCAGCTTTCCACCCTGTATGGTTTGATCCTGGCCCAACTGAATCGTCGCCGCGGGACTGATGGTTACCTTTTCGGCACTCGTCCCAACGCCGCTCGCGGGCACATCCTGTTGCGGTGTCTGCACCTGAGGCGAACCAGCATTAGCCACGGTCGACGTATAGACCGGGCTGCTAACGCTATCAACACTGGCTACCATTTTGACCTCCTACCTGTCTGCAGGCATCAAGACTGCCGAAGCAGTCGTGATGCCCTCAGCTCAGAGCCCTATTAGAAGAGCCTCAGGATCGATTGGGCCGCTTGAGACGCCAGGCTCAAGGACGTCACACCCAGCGATTGCCGTGTCTGCAACATCAGCATGTTGGCGCCTTCGGCATTGGTATCCGCCGCCGTCAGGTTGTTGGCACCGTCCTGCAAGGTGTTGATCATGCTCGACATGAAATTCTGGCGAGTCTGCAGCACAGCGAGGTTGTTGGACAGGGTGGAAGCATCCTTCTGCAGCGTGGTCAGCGCGCTGTTCAGCGAAGTCTGGACAGCTGCGATATTCGAGGCTGAATTAATATCATTGAATGTCAACGTTCCCGATCCGCCGACAGAACCCGCCGCACCGGAGATGCCGAGACCCGCAGTCGAAGCATCGACGCCCGACAGGGTAATGCTCGTGGTCGAGGTTTCGTTGAAATTGACCGTAAGCGAAGTACCGCTGTTCAGGAAGTTCACGCCCTTGTAGGTCGAGTCCTGGGTCAGCTGTTCCATCTGGGTGATCAGGGTATTGTAGGAAGCCACTGCGCCGGAAATCACGGCACCGCTACCGGACTGGTTGACGGCCGAACTGGCCTGGGTCAATTGACCTTGCAGGCTGCCGATCAGGGATCGCAGGCCGGTGACGCCGTTGTTGGCGGAATTGATCATCTGAATGGATTCGCCGATGTTGTCCTTCAGCGTGCTGAGCTGATTCGCGCGCTGATTGTAGCTTTGTGCAGCGAAATAGCTGGCCGGATTATCAAGGGCGGAATTGACCTTCAGGCCGGTGGCGAGGCGATTCTGGGTTTGACCTTGCAGTTGAGCGGTTTGTTGCAGGCTGAGAAGGTTGGCCCGCATTGCGGAGGTCAGATTGACGTTCGACATGATAAAACTCCTGTTCTAGGTTGATTAGCGAGGAATTCTTCCTCGTTCCGACTGCGGAAAAGTCCGTTGTCTGAGTCATTAACGGACAGCCAAGTAGAAACTTTAGGGGCTGCGTAAAAAAATTTTACGCTGGGCTTCCGCCACTGCCTTGCAGGTGTTCGCTCAGGTGAAGTCCATACAGGCTATCAACGCCAGCACATTGCGTACCCGGCCCATGATCTGCTTCATCGCATGGTCGATGCCTTCTGCGGAGATTGCCGTTTCGCTGTCCCCGCGCCCGGCCGCCCAGTTGACCGAGGCGCCAATGGAGGCATAGCAAAGACCGATTTCCTTGGCCAGATAGGCTTCCGGCATGCCGGTCATGCCGACCATGTCGGCGCCATCCCTGGCCATCCGGTCGATCTCGGCCTTGGTTTCCAGGCGCGGACCTTGCACGCAGCCATATACGCCGCCTGCCATGAAATCCTCGCCCGCTGTCTTGAGTGCTCGGATGCAGCATTGCCGGGTCGACTCGCAATAGGGCCAGGTGAAATCGGTATGGGTGACCTGCTGGTTGCCGTATTCGGCGAAAGTGGTTTCCCGGCCGTGGGTGTAATCGATGATCTGGTCCGGTACCACCAGCCGCCCCGGCTTCAGTTCCGGATGGATGCTACCCACCGTCGCGGCAGCGACCACGTGAGTTACTTTCTGGGCATGCAGCGCCCAGATGTTGGCGCGATAGTTGACCTGATGCGGAGGAATGGTATGACCATAGCCATGCCGGGCGAGAAAGACCACCGGGTGCCCGTCCAGTTCACCAAAGGTCAGCGCACCCGATGGCTGGCCATAGGGCGTCCTGATCACTTCACGGCGCTTGATCAAAAGCCCCGGAAGCTGGGTAAGCCCGCTACCGCCAATGATCGCCAGCATTTACTCGTCCTCCTTCAATGCATAAATACCCGGCAGATTGCGCCACAACCCATGGACATCCATGCCCATGCCAAACACATACCGGTTCGGCACCACCAGACCAACGTAATCGGCCTGCACCGGTTTTCTGTGGCCGAGATCCTTTTCGGCCAGGACCGCGATCTCGACCTTGCCGGCACCCATTTGCAGCAGCCGCTCCCGGGCGGCGGCCAGGGTATGGCCTTCGTCCAGGATATCGTCCAGCAGCAACACGGTGCGGCCCGCGATTTCCTTGCGCGGCAAGGCGTGCCATTCGATGCCGCCGCCATGGGTGGCATCCCGGTAGCGGGTGGCGTGCAGATAATCGAATTCCAGGGGGAAACCCAGGCGCGGCAGCAGCTGGCCGGAGAAGACCACCGCGCCACCCATTACACAGAGGACGATCGGGTATGAGTCCGCCAAACGGTTGCTGATTTCTCCGCCCAGACGATCCAGGACCGTCTCGATCTCCCGTTGCCCGAACAGCAATTCACCACGGTTGAACAGACTCCAGCCCGCCTCTATGTCCCGATTCATCATTTGTCGAATGCACTCCGCTGCCGACGGGCCTCGTACAGGCAGACTCCGGCCGAAACCGAAACGTTCAGGCTCTCGACCTGACCGTACATGGGGATGCGCACCAGCAAGTCGCAATGCTCGCGGGTCAGGCGGCGCATACCCTCGCCTTCCGCACCCAGCACCAGCGCGGCCGGCCCGGAAAAATCCGCCTCGTTGACGGCGAGCGTGCCGTCCTGGTCGGTGCCGATGATCAGGATGTTGCGCTCCTTCAACTCACGCAGGGCACGGGCCAGGTTGGTCACAGGAATATAGGGCACGCTGTCAGCCGCGCCACTCGACGCCTTGATCGCCACCGCGCCGAGGCCAGCGGCACGGTCCTTCGGTGCAACGACCGCATGGGCGCCGAAGGCATCGGCGCTGCGCATGCAGGCGCCCAGGTTATGGGGGTCGGTGACGCCATCCAGGACCAGGAGCAGCGCCGGCTCGGTCAGATCCTCGAGCAGTTCGTCCAGGTTCTTGGCCAGCTGGATCGGCTCGACGAAGGCGACCACGCCCTGGGACTTGCCCTTGGCCATTTCTTCCAGCCGGGACGCCTCGCTGCCGACCAGTTTGACGTTCTTGTCGCCGGCATATTTGCGGACATCCTGCGCCCGCTTGTCGCGCCGCGCCTCATCCAGGTAGATGACCTGGATGCTTTGCGGGTGATGGCGCAGGCGGGAAATGACGGCGTGAAAACCGTAGATCAAAGTGCGCTGACTCATTGCTTGCCCTGTTTCTTGGTGGAGACCGGTTTTTTGGCCTTGGTTGCCGTCGGTTTATCTGCTGATGGCTTGGCGGCCTTGGCGGAGCCAGCCGATTTCTTGGCCGCAGCCGTCGTTGCTGCGCCGGGCTTTTCTTCTTCGGCCAGAACAAAATCGATCTTGGAGGTTTCCAGTTCGACCTGGGCCACCTTGATCCGCACCTTGTCGCCCAGACGGAACCGCTTGCCGGTCCGTTCGCCCAGCATCTGGTGCCGGGTTGCATCGAAGTGGAAATAGTCCTGACCCAGTTCGGAAACGTGGACCAGGCCTTCGACGAAGACATCGTTCAGGGCCACGAAGATACCGAAGCTGGTCACGCCCGAGATCACGCCATCGAACTCCTCGCCCAGCTTGTCGCGCATGTAGTAGCACTTGAGCCAGGACACCACGTCACGGCTCGCGTCGTCGGCACGGCGCTCGGTCATCGAACAATGGGCGCCGATGTTCTCCCAGTTGCCGGGCGCATAGGTCACGCTGTTCAAGCAAGCCTTGATGGCGCGGTGCACCAGCAGGTCGGGATAGCGCCGGATGGGCGAGGTGAAGTGGGTATAGGACTCGTAGGCCAGGCCGAAATGGCCCATGTTCTCCGGGCTGTACACCGCCTGCTGCAGGGAACGCAACATCACCGTCTGCAACAACTGTTCGTCGGGGCGGCCCTTGATCTTGGCCAGCAGTTCGGCGTAATCCTTGGCATGGGGATCGTCACCGCCGGCCAGCACAAAGCCGAACTCGGCCATGAACTCGTGCAGGGCCTTGAGCTTGATCAGGGTCGGCCCCTCGTGGATCCGGTACAGCGTGGCGTGCTTGCGCTTCTTGAGGAACTCAGAGGCACACACGTTGGCCGCCAGCATGCACTCCTCGATGATCCGGTGGGCATCGTTGCGGGCGTAGGGAATGATCTTCTCGATCTTGCCGGTGACCTCGTCGAACACCATCTTGGTTTCCAGGGTTTCGAAGTCGATCGCGCCGCGCTTGCCGCGCGCCTTGAGCAGGACATGGAACAGCTTGTACAGATTGTTCAGATGCGGCAGAACGTGGACCTTATCTGCAGGCGCCTGCTTGGGGGCATTCAACCAGTCCCAGACCTGGGTGTAGGTCAGCCGGGCCTTGGAATGCATCACGCCCTGGAAGAAGCGGTATTTCTTGATGGTGCCGGTACTGGCGACTTCCATCTCGCATACCATGCATAACCGGTCGACCTGCGGGTTCAGCGAACACAGGCCATTGGACAGCTCCTCCGGCAGCATCGGGATGACCCGGCGCGGGAAATAGACTGAATTGCCCCGCTCATAGGCCTCCTTGTCCAGCGCCGATCCCGGCTGCACGTAATGCGCCACGTCAGCGATGGCGACCCAGAGCTTGAACCCGCGCCCCATCGGTTCGCAGTACACCGCGTCGTCGAAGTCGCGGGAATCATCGCCGTCGATGGTCACCAGTGGCAGGTCGCGTATATCCTCGCGGCCTTCTTCCAGATCACGCTTGGTCACACCCTTGGGCAGCTTCTTGGCCTGGGTGGCAACTTCCTTGGAGAACTCGAACGGCAGATCATGCTTGCGCAGGGCGATCTCGATCTCCATGCCCGGGTCGGCATAGTTGCCCAGGACGTCGAGAATACGGCCCATGGCGGGAGAATGCTTGCTCGGCTGCTGAACGATCTCGACTGTCACCACTTGACCGAACTTGACCTCCAGTGACTCCGCCGGCGGGATCACGATGTCCTGGTTGATCCGCTTGTTCTCGGCCACCACCCACTGGTGGCCATGCTCACGGTACAGACGGCCAACCACCCGGCTGTTGGCCCGCTCCAGCACCTCGACGATCTTGCCTTCCTTGCGCCCGCGCCGGTCCAGGCCATGCTCCCGGCACATCACCCGGTCGCCGTGCAGGACCTGATGCATTTCCTTTTCCGAGAGGAACATGTCGCCCGACTTGTCGTCCGGGATGAAGAAACCGAAACCATCGGCATGGCCATCGACCCGTCCTGCCTTCAGCTCGATCTTGTCCGGCAAACAGAGGTCGCCGCGCCGGTTCATGACCAGTTGACCGTCGCGCTGCATGGCGCCCAGCCGGCGACGGAAGGACTCGGCCTCCTCATCCGGTTCGATATCCAGCCGGAAGGCCAGATCGTCCGCCGGCAACGGCCCGCCCGCCTCGGTCACCAGTTGCAGGATGAACTCCCGACTGGGCAGCGGGTTTTCATATTTTTCCCGCTCGCGCGCCAGGAAGGGATCCTGCCAGCGCAAGCCTTTTTGCCCGCGACCTTTGCCAGTACTTTTTTTAGTTGTCATTCAAAACTCATAAATTAAATTGAAACGCCGTTGACATCAGCGCATCGGCATCGCTAGAATGCGCCCCTCTTTGCCCAGATGGCGGAATTGGTAGACGCACTAGGTTCAGGTCCTAGCGCCGGCAACGGTGTGGAGGTTCGAGTCCTCTTCTGGGCACCAGTTAAAGTTCCAAGAAGCACAAATGCAGTCCTGAAAGCCGCACAACCACTAGGTTTTGCGGCTTTTTTCATGTCCAGAACTTTCCGCCAACAGCCACTGAATTCCTTCATTTTTGGGTGCCACCTTTGGAGTAACTTCCGACGTTGGTGTAACTCAAGCGACCGGCAAGCCAATGCATCTGCTCGATGGTAATGGCCTGTTTCTGCTAGTCAACCGCATTGGTGGTAAACGGTGGCGATTCAACTACCGCTTCGCAGGAAAGACCAATTCCCTTGGGACTTACCCTGAGATCATTATCAAGGTAGCCAGGGATCGTCGCGAGGATGCCCGCAGACTGGGAGCCAATGGTACAGACCCATCTGTCGAACGCAAAGAACAAAAGGGATCTGAACTCGCGCCATCGACAACCTTCGAACACGTTTTCCACGCACGGCCGAACAACCAGAAACCCGCGCCTGCCAAGACCGGCTCGGACAAAATCAATGCCGGAAGTTACTGGCAAATGACACTATTGAATGCGCTTGAGTAAAATGACCGTGGTGACAGGCCACCGTCCACCGCCCGATACAGTCCAATAACATTCAGCGTTGTTAGGAGAAACAGTCATGCTTCGTGCACTAACCGTCCTGATTCTGATTTTTTCCTGTTTTGTGAATTCTGCGCGTGCCGAGGTGGCCTTGCTGGTCCACGGTTATCTGGGCAGTGCCGCTTCCTGGCAAGTGAGCGGCATCAACGCACAGCTGGCGGCCAACGGCTGGCAGCCGGGCGGCGTCATTCTGCCCGGCCCGCACGGCATCATGCTGCCACCGCAAATACCCATGGCGAAGAACAAGTTCTACACCATCGAGCTGCCTTCCACCGCCGCGCTGATCGTTCAGTCCGACATCCTCAGCGCTGCGCTGAAGGCCATCAGCGCGCGGCACCCGAAAGAGCCGATCACCCTGATCGGACACTCTGCAGGCGGCGTCGTGGCACGGATGGCGCTGGTTCGCGGGGGTGTCGGCGAGGTCAATCGGCTGATCACCATCGCTTCGCCCAACCAGGGCACGGTACGCGCCCTGCAGGCGGTCGATGCGACCCATGAGGGCGGTCCGGTTGGTTGGCTGAAGGATATTTTCGGCGGTTCGAAATATTACGCGGTCAAGGATTCCTGGCCGGTACTGCTTGACCTTTCGCCGGCCACTCCTGGCAGCACGCTGTTCTGGCTCAACAATCAGCCCCAGCCGGCGATCAAATATGTTTCGATCATCCGCGCCGCGCCCTATGGACTGGGTGATGCCGTCGTGCCCGGTGCCAGTCAGGACCTGAACAGCATTCCGGCCTTGCACGGCAAGGCCGAGAGCATCGTTGTGCCGGCCGACCACGGTCTGGTCCCGGCCGATGGCACAACGCTGGTCCGGCTGCTGGCTTCGTAAGCCGAGGCCTACTTTTTGGCGAGCAGCTTCAAGGCCTGGCGGATACTCTCCTCCAGGCTCAGTTCCTCGGGCAACTGCTTGAGCACGGGCAACGCCTCCTTGTCGCTGTAGCCCAGCGCCATCAGGGCATTGAGCGCATCGTGCGCAACCGAGGCGGCACTGCCGGCTACGCTCGGCAGTGCGTCGGCCAGCTTGCCCTTCAATTCCAGCAGCAGACGTTCAGCGGTCTTCTTGCCGACACCGGGCACCTTCACCAGACGACCGGTTTCCTGCAATGCAACGGCCTGGGCAAGTTCATCCACACCGATCCCGGACAGCACGGACAAGGCCAGTTTCGGCCCTACACCCGAAATCTTGATCAAGGTACGGAATACCTCGCGTTCCTTGGCGGTCAGGAAGCCGTATAACTGCTGGGCATCCTCGCGCACGCTGAAATGGGTGAACAGCGCGATCTTCTCGCCCTGGGCAGGCAGGTTGTAGAACGTGCTCATCGGCACATCGACTTCATAGCCGACACCCTGCACATCAACCAGGATTTGCGGTGGGTGTTTTTCCAGCAGGGTGCCGGTCAAGCGTCCGATCATATGAATTTACCCAGAACAAGGCTGGCCGCCAGCAAGACGGCAAGCAGGTGCGCGGCGCCGATGGTGGCGCGGATGGCCGGCGCCAGCAGGGCCGGCTGGGCGGCAAAATGGCGCAGGTCCTTGGCGGCCTTGAGGGCCGGCAGCCCGGCCAGCAGGGCGGTCAGGCTCCAAATCGGTAACCGGCCCGCCGCTATCAGGCCGACCAGCCAGCCCAAGGCCAGCAACAGGATCAGGCCATAGCCGTGGGCGGCCTGGTCGGGCGTCAGGCGGGCGACCCAATGGCGCTTGCCCACGGCCAGGTCTGCGTCTCGATCGGGAAACTGGTTGATATATAGGATGTTGGTCACCATCAGCGCGTAGGGCAGCCCGACCAGCCAGGGCGCGGCATGGTAGACACCGCGTTGCACGAAATCCGAACCTGCGACGATGAGCAGGAAACCAGCCGCAACACACAGTTCGCCGATACCGCGACTATTGAGTTGCAGGGGCGGCGCGGAATACGCCCAGCCGATGAACAAGCCGCCCAGACCGATCCAGAGCAGGCCCGGACCGACATGGACCAACAGCCATTGCCCGCCCAGGATCACCACCAGAAAGAGTGCCGCGCCGAAGATCAGGGTCTGACGCGCGGTCAACACCCCGTTCTGGATGAAGCGCGAGCCTCCGGTAAACGGAAACAGCCGGTCGGTATTGACCTCGTCGGTGCCATTCAGATGGTCGTAATAGTCATTCAGCACGTTGACTCCGGCATGGGCCAGCACGGCAAGCAGGAGCGTGACCAGCGCCACAATGCCATTGAACGGCGCACCGGATTCCCAGGCCGTGGCGAACCCGAGCAGGACGCCGACCAGCGTGATGGTCAGGAAGGCCGGGCGGGTAGCCAGGAAGTAGCGCAGCAGCGGATTGCCCAGCCGGTCAAGGCTGGGTTCGGAGGGAATCGAGGCCATCTTGTTCATGACATCCGCCCCGCCCGCACCCGACGCCCGGCCGTCACCAGCGCACCCAGCCCCATGCCGCCATGGGCATGGCAGATCGCACAGGCCAGGGCATCGGCCGCATCGGCGCTGGGCTCGCCCGGCAGGCTCAGCAAACGGGTCACCATATGGATTACCTGCTGTTTGTCGGCGTGGCCGTTGCCGACCACCGCCTGTTTTACTTGCAGCGCCGTGTATTCGAACACCGGTTGACCGGCGTGGGTCAGCGCCGCGATGGCGGCACCGCGCGCCTGGCCGAGCAGCAGGGTGGATTGCGGATTGACGTTGACGAACACCTTTTCCACCGCCGCCGCTTCAGGGTTGAATACTGCGAGCACTTCGCCGATGCCGGCGAAGATGGTGGCGATCCGGTCCGGAAGCTCGCCGTCCTTGGTGCGAATCACGCCACTGGCGACGTAACTCAATTTCTGGCCGTCCTTCTCGATGACCCCGTAGCCGGTCACGCGCAGGCCAGGGTCGATTCCGAGTAGGCGCAAGGCCGCATCACTCCGGAAGTATCGCTGAGATATAGACGTCCTGCACGTCGTCGAGATCGTCCAGCATGTCGAGCATCTTCTGGAACTTCACCGCGTCGTCGCCCGTGACTTCGGTCTCGTTCAATGGCTTCATGGTGATCTCGGCCATGGCGGGTTTCAGGCCGGCCGCATCCAGCGCCTCTTTAACGGTCGCCAGATCGCCGGTCGGGGCGGTAATGACCTC
Source organism: Hydrogenophilales bacterium (assembly GCA_037446165.1). Classification (GTDB taxonomy): domain Bacteria; phylum Pseudomonadota; class Gammaproteobacteria; order Burkholderiales; family Thiobacillaceae; genus Parasulfuritortus. The sequence continues at coordinate 19,883 of JBBIJC010000007.1, forward strand.
GATCGAGCCGTCGTCGTTGACGATCACATCCTCGGCACCAGCCTCCAGCGCCACCTCCATGACCTTGTCCTCGTCGTTGCCCGGCTCCAGGATGATCTGGCCGCAATGCTTGAACTGGAATGCCACGCAGCCGTCAGTGCCCATGTTGCCGCCGTTCTTGGCCATGGCGTGTCGGACATCGGCCACGGTCCGGACCTTGTTGTCGGTCAGGCAATCGACAATAACTGCCGCGCCGCCCGGGCCGTAGCCTTCGTAACGGATTTCCTCATAGCTGACGCCCTCCAGCTCGCCGGTGCCCTTCTTGACCGCCCGGTCGATATTGTCGTTGGGCATGTTCTCGGATTTGGCCTTGTCGATGGCCAGGCGCAGACGCGGATTGAAGTTGGGATCGCCGCCGCCCATCTTGGCTGCGACGGTGATTTCCTTGCCGTAGCGGGAAAATATCTTGCCCCGCTTTTCGTCCTGACGCCCCTTGCGGTGCTGAATATTCGCCCATTTGCTATGTCCGGCCATGATGCGTGTCTATATAAGTGAATAAAAACCGTATTTTAACCTTGGCCGCCGACTAATCCGGAGAAAAAGAGGTCGATCATGGGGCCGGCCTTCTGCGCCAGCGAGTAGGCCTCCGGCTCCAGTCCCCAGTCGAGGATCAGGCCATCGACAAAGGCGAGCAAGGCATTCGCCGCCAGATGACAATCCAGGTTCGCGCGCACCTGGCCCCGTTGCCGGGCATTTTCCAGGGCCAGCCTGAACACCTCGCGGGCGCCCCGGCGGCATTCCTGGCGGCGCTGGACATGGGGTGCCAGTTCGTCAACGTATTCACATTTCAGGGTCAGGATTTCGAATATCCGACGGCAGCGGCCATCCAGTTCCACCATCGCCAGGGCCTGGGTGCTGGCCCGTTTCATCAACCCGACCGGATCGGGCTGATCCGGGTCGGCCATGTTTTCGAGCAGGGCCTCGAGCGGCAGGGTGGCGCGGTCGCACATCGCCGTAAACAGATCGGCCTTGTTTTCAAAATGCCAGTAGATCGCCCCCCGGGTCACGCCTGCCTGCTTGGCGATTTCAGCCAGCGAAGTGCGCGACACCCCTCGGTCCCGGAACGCGCTTTCGGCTGTGTCCAGGATCAGGGAACGGGTCTCCTTTGCCTCTTCCTTGGTGCGTCGAACCATGATGCAATCACATCCCCGCTGAAATAAAACTGATCTTAAGTTTACATACATTCACGCATGTATGTAGAATTTGACTTCGTGACCCGGCAGGAATACGAGTTCCTGTCTCACCCATTTTCGGCCCGCCATCGGGATCGGCTCGCTGAGCCGCACAGCCGGCCAAACCGCCTCTCCGAGGCATACTGAACGGATAACGGCATGTATCGATCGATTTTATCCGGACCTTCTTTCTGGCTCTTGCTCGGTTCCGCAGGACTGGCCGGCTGCGCCGCGGTCGGCCCCGATTTCAAGAGCCCTGCCGCGCCTGCAGTTGCGAGCTATACCCGCGAGCCTCTGCCGGCCCAAACCACGTCGGCGCCGGTCAGCCTGGGCCACGCGCAAAATTTCGCGCCGGGACAGGCGGTGGCAAGCGACTGGTGGACTGCCTTCGGCTCGCCCAGGCTCGACAGCCTGATTTCCGAGGCACAGCATAACAGCCCAACCCTGGCCGCGGCCGAGGCCACCCTGCGCCAGGCACAGCAGGTCCAGCAGGCACAGGCCGGTTCGACTCTGTATCCCACCGTCAACGCCAAACTTGGCGCCAGCCGCAATGGCACAAACCAGGCCAGCATGGGGCAGCGCGGCGAGACGCAAAACCTCTACAACCTGTACAACGCCGGCATCGCCGTCAGCTATGGCATTGACCTGTTCGGCGGCAATCGCCGGTCGCTCGAAGCGCTGGCCGCACAATCCGACTATCAGCGCTATCAGCTGGCCGGGGCACGCCTGACCCTGGCCGGCAACATCACCACCACGGCGTTTGCCCAGGCACAGCTAGCGGCGCAGATCGAAGCCACCGAAACCATACTGAAGGCGCAGCAGGCCCAGCTCGACATCGCCCGCAAGCGCTTCGACCTGGGTGCCGCGGCCAGGACCGATGTGCTGATCCTGCAAACCCAGGCCGAACAGACCCGCGCCAGCCTGCCGCCTTTGCACAACAAGCTGGAGCAGGCCGATCATCTGCTGGCCGTGCTGATCGGCCAGGCGCCAGGGGCAGCCGATATTCCACGCTTCGGGCTGGACGAGTTCAGGCTGCCGGACCCGCTGCCGGTGGCGGTGCCTTCGGAACTTCTGCGCCAACGCCCCGACATCCAGGCATCGACCGCCCTGCTCCATGCGGCCACCGCGCAATACGGCGTGGCCGTCGCCAATCTCTACCCGCAAATCAGCCTGAGCGCGAGCCTGGGCACCCAGGCGCTGAGCACAGGGGCATTGTTCGGACCGGGCTCGCTGATCTGGAGCCTGGCCGGGCAGTTGGCCCAGCCACTGTTCAATGCCGGGCTGAAATCGGGAGCGAATGCCGCCGAGGCCAGCTTGCAGGCGGCCGGCGCCAATTATCAGCAAACTGTGCTGCAGGCCCTGCGCAATGTGGCGGATGCCTTGCGCCAACTGGAAAACGACGCCCAGGCCCTGCAAGCCGTTGCCGCCGCCGACAGCGCTGCGCAGCAGTCGCTCGCACTGCAGAGCCAGCAATATGACCTGGGGGCGACCAGTTATCTGCAACTGCTCACCGCCCAGCAGCAGGCCCAGCAGACCCGCATCAACCTGATCGCAGCCCAGGCGGCTCGTCTGAGCGACACGGCCGCCCTGTTCCAGGCCATGGGCGGCGGCACATTGAACCCGGTGCAGCCGCACCTCGAAAAGACAACCGCCATTACGGAGTGACTGATGACTAAAGGCACCACCAAACGCATGATCATCATGCTCATCATCGCCGGGGTGATCCTAGGCGGAGTTGTAGGCTTCCAAGGCTTCAAGAACAAGATGATCGCCCAATCGATCAAGGGCGGGGCCAACCCGCCGCAGACAGTTGCCACCGCAGTGGCGCAGGAAAGCACCTGGCAACCGACCATCGAAGCCCTCGGCAGCTTCACGGCTGACCAGCAGGCATCGCTCAGCGCGGAAGTCGGCGGACTGGTCACGGCCATCCATTTCGACTCAGGCCAGAAGGCCCGATCCGGCCAGCCACTGGTTGAACTCAATCCGGCGCCGTTGAAGGCCCAGCTGGCCCAACTCCAGGCCCAGGCGGCGCTGGCCGAGATCACCCTGAAACGCGATCAGGCCCAACTGAAGATTCAGGCCATCAGCCAGGCCACGGTTGACGCCGACAGCGCGTCGCTCAAGGGCATACAGGCGCAGGTTCAGGCCCAGAAGGCGCTGATCGAGCAAAAAACCATCTCCGCCCCATTCAGCGGCCAGCTCGGTATCCGCCAGGTCAATCTGGGCCAGTATCTGGCACCCGGCGCCGCGATAGTCACCTTGCAGAAACTTGACCCGATGGCCATCGACTTCTCGGTACCCCAAAGCCAGATCGACCTGATCCGGGTCGGCATGAAAGCGACCGTCGAATCGAGCGCCGTGCCGGGCAAGACATTCGCCGCAACGGTCACCGCCATCGAACCGCAGCTGGACACGGCCACCCGCAACCTCAAGGTGCGCGCACGGGTGCCCAATCCCCAGGGCGAGTTGCTGCCCGGGGCCTTTGGCACGGTGCGCATCACCCAGGGGCAGGCGCATCAATACGTCACCCTGCCCAACGCCGCCGTGGCCTACAACCCCTATGGCGCCACCCTGTACATCGTCAAGGCCGAGGGCAAGGGCGCCGATGGCAAGCCCAAGCAGGTGGTCGAACAGCGTTTCGTGACCACCGGGCTGACCCGAGGCGATCAGGTCGCCATCCTGCAGGGCGTGAAACCCGGCGAAACCGTAGTCACCGCCGGTCAACTCAAACTGCGCAACGGTTCGCCCATCGTGATCAACAACAGTGTGCAGCCGAGCAGCAACGCCAATCCCCAGATACCCAACTCCTGATCGTCGAGCCAGCCCCACATGAACACCAAATTCACTGACATCTTCATCAGGCGCCCGGTGCTGGCCAGCGTGGTCAGCCTGGTGATCCTGGTCCTCGGCCTGCGTTCGATTGGCATGCTGCCGGTACTGCAGTTCCCCTATACCCAGAACGCCGTGGTCACGGTCGCCACGGCCTATCCGGGCGCCGACGCCAATCTGGTCGCCAGCTTCATCACCACGCCGCTGGAAAACGCCATCGCGCAGGCCAACGGCATCGACTTCATGACCTCGTCCAGCGTCCAGGGCGTCAGCACCATCACCGTCAACCTGCGCCTGAACTACGACCCGGACAAGGCCCTCACCGAGATCAACGCCAAGGTCAACTCGGTGCTCAACCAGTTGCCGCCGCAATCGCAGAAACCGATCCTCTCGATCAGCATCGGCCAGACCATCGATGCCATGTACATCGGCTTCAACAGCGCGGTGCTCAAACCGAACCAGATCACCGATTACATCAACCGTTCGGTGCAGCCCCGCCTGCAATCGGTCGAAGGGGTGCAGACGGCAGAGATCCTGGGCGCCAAAAATTTCGCCCTGCGTGCCTGGCTCAACCCGCAAAAACTCGCCGCCTACAGCCTGACTGCGAGCGACATCTACGCCGCCCTTTCAGCCAACAACTACCTCGCCTCCACCGGCAACTCAAAAGGCCAGATGGTGCAGATCAACCTGGCCGCCAATACCGACCTGAAGTCGCTCGACGGGTTCAAGAACATGGTGGTGAAATCGTCCGGCGATCAGGTCGTTCGGCTGAGCGATGTGGCCACCGTCTCCCTGGGTTCGGATGATTACGACACCACGGTCGCCTTTGACGGCAAACCCTCGGTGTTCGTCGGCATCCAGGTTGCCCCCGGCGCCAACCTGCTCGAGGTCATCGCCCGGGTGCGCAAGGTCCTGCCCGACATCCAGTCGCAACTCCCGGCCGGCCTGAGCGGCGGAGTCATCTACGACTCGACCCGGTTCGTCAATTCGTCCATCGACGAGGTGGTCAAGACCCTGGTAGAAGCGGTTCTCATCGTCACCGTGGTAGTGTTTGTGTTCCTCGGCTCGCTGCGCTCGGTGATCATTCCGCTGGTCGCCATTCCGCTGTCCATCGTCGGCACCTTCACGGTCATGCTGGCGCTGGGCTACTCCATCAATCTGCTCACCCTGCTGTCCATCGTGCTGGCCATCGGCCTGGTGGTGGACGATGCCATCATCGTGGTGGAAAACGTCAGCCGCCACCTGGAAGAAGGCATGAGTCGGATGGATGCCGCGGTGCGCGCCGCGCGCGAACTGGCCAACCCCATCATCGCCATGACCATCGTGCTGGTGGCCGTCTATGTGCCGATCGGCTTCATGGGCGGGCTGACCGGCGCGCTGTTTACCGAATTCGCCTTCACCCTGGTGGGCACAGTGGTCATGTCGGCCATCATCGCCCTGACCCTGTCGCCCATGATGTGCTCCCGCCTGCTCAGGGCGCCCGACCCGCAAAGCCACAAGTGGCAGGATCGGCTGGTCCTGTTCCTCGACCAAAGCTTCGATCGCCTGCACAAGCGCTACGAGCAGACGCTGCAGGGCTCACTCGCCTACCTGCCGGTCACGATGGTCATGGCTGTCATCATCCTCGGCTCCATCTACTATCTGTACTCGACCTCGATGTCCGAGCTGGCGCCTCAGGAAGACCAGGGTGTGCTGATCTCGGTCGCCTTCAACAATCCGACCGCCACGGTCGACCAGAGACAGCTCTACGCCAACCAGGTATTCAATGCCTACAAGGGGTTCCCGGAAACCGATCATGTCTTCCAGCTCAACTCGCCGGCTCAGGTGATCGGCGGCATGGTGCTCAAACCCTGGAACGAGCGGACCAGGACTGCGACCGAGATGCAACCGATATTGCAGAAGGAACTGAGCCAGATCGCCGGCTCCCAGATCGCGGTATTCCAGCCGCCGCCGCTGCCCGGCTCGCGCGGGCTGCCGATCCAGTTCGTCATCACTTCATCCGAACCCTTCGACAAGGTTTACGAGGTTTCGCAAAAATTCCTTCAGGATGCGCAAAAGACCGGCAAATTCATCTTCCTGCAGTCCGATCTGCGGATCGACCTGCCCCAGACCCGGATCGAGATCGATCGCAACATGGCCGCGCAACTGGGCCTGACCATGCAGGATATCGGTTCGGCACTGTCGGCGATGCTGGGCGGAGGCTACGTCAACTTCTTCGAGCTGGGCGGCCGTTCGTACAAGGTCATTCCACAAGTCGACCAGCAGTTCCGCCTGAATCCGGATCAACTCAATCACTATTATCTGCGTACCGCCAGCGGCAGCATGGTGCCACTGTCTACGGTCGTCCATCTCCGGACCACGGTCCAGCCTGAAACAATCAACCACTTCCAGCAGGCCAATGCCGCTACCATCCAGGGCGTCAACCTGCCGTTCGTGGCACAGGGGCAGGCGCTGGAAGAACTCAAGCAACTGGCCAAGGACACCCTGCCGGCCGGCTACTCCTTCGACTACGCCGGTCCTTCGCGCCAGTTTGTTCAGGAATCGGGTGGCCTGGTGCTGACCTTCTTCTTCGCCCTGGTCATCATCTTCCTGGCCCTCGCGGCGCAGTTTGAGAGTTTCCGCGACCCGATCATCATTCTGGTGTCGGTGCCGATGGCCATTTCGGGAGCGTTGCTGTTCATCAACTTCGGCATCGGCCATTCCACCCTCAACATCTACACCGAGGTCGGCCTGGTGACCCTGATCGGCCTGATCTCCAAGCATGGAATCCTGATCGTCGAATTCGCCAACAACCTGCAGCGCGAGGGCCAGTCCAAGCTCGATGCGGTCAAGCATGCCGCCGGTCTACGGCTGCGCCCGATCCTGATGACCACCGCCGCCATGGTGTTCGGCGTCATGCCCCTGATCACGGCCAGCGGCGCTGGTGCGGTGAGCCGTTTCAACATGGGCCTGGTCATCGCCTCCGGCCTGTCGATCGGCACCCTGTTTACGCTGTTCGTCGTCCCCGCGATGTACATGCTGCTCGGCGCCGACCACGGTCATGGCGCCAACGCTGGGGAACGACTGGAGGGTGCAGCAGAGTAAGGCCGGCCCGTCTGGGATCAGAACCGCCAGGTCACCTCGGATGTGACCGTGGTGTTTCGGACCGGACCGTCCAGCACATCGTGCATGAGGCCGACGCTCAGGTCCAGATCTTTGTCGGGTGAATAAATCGTACCCACCTCCACGTAACCCATGCGGGCTTTCTGTGTGCTGTCCGGATTGGTCTTGAGGCCCATATCCAGGGTCAGGCGCCACGTTTCGGCGACTTGCCAGACCGGTGCAAGGGAAAACCGGTAAGTCGTCTTCCGATCCATGATCGTGCTGTCGGCAAAGTCATCCCGACCTGCCGCCAGATTGACGATCACCTGCCCAAACGAGGTGTTTTGGGTCACCAGGAAGGCCAGGCTGTAGCACGCCCTGCCATTGCCCAGGCCCCTGGCTTCGTCTTCGGCAGAAACCGGCAGTTGCACCTTGGGCTCAAGCCCCAGACTCAAGCCGCTGGCTTCATTTTCATAAAAACGCCATTTGGCGCCCAGACCGACATTGCCCCAGCCACTGACTGGGGCAGATAAACGAGTAGTGCTGATATAGAGATCAAGTGAATCGGTAACGCCGCGGGTATATGTGATCGGAAAACCATGCCCTTCTGCTGTCATACCATCGAGTAAGCGATGGTCGTAGTCATAGCCAATCTCGATTTGATTGCCGCCAGCGCCTTGAGTGCCGGTATCGTCGCCGACCAGTGGATGGTATGCCTGAGCTTGGCCTGACCAGCCCGCCAAAACGATGAGACTCACACCAATGGGTCTGGCCATGATGTTCATTGTTGCCCTTTCCAAGAGAATATCGATAATGATTCTCAATTATACAAAAAAGACCCGCTCAGCTCCAGACTCCTATCGGCAGGTCATCAATGCCTTAATCCACTTATCTCAGGCTGATCACCGGCCAACCGGCACGTTGCGCATGGGCCTTCAGCGTGGCATCGGGATCGACTGCGACCGGATGGCTGACCCGCCCCAATAACGGCAAATCATTGAGCGAATCGCTGTAGAACCAGCTTTCGGTGACTTCGGCCCAGTTTGCGCCCTGCCCGGCCAGCCATTGCTCCAGACGCAGGACCTTGCCATCCTTGAACGATGGAATCCCGGCGACTCCACCGGTGAATTCGCCCTTGACCTGTTCGGGCTCCGTGGCGATGAGATGCCCGATCCCCAGATAGCGGGCAATCGGCGCCGTGACGAAACTGTTGGTCGCGGTGATGATGACCTGCACGTCTCTAGCATGTTTCGCCAGCAGAGCCGGCGTCCCCCTGGCGATCATCGGAATGATCTTGTCCCGCATGTATTCGTCGTGCCAGGCATCCAGCTGGGCGCGCGGGTGGCGGGCCAGCGGCTTGAGCTGAAAATCGAGAAACTCATGGATATCCAGCGTGCCGGCCTTGTACTGGTCGTAAAAGGCCTGATTGCGAGCCTCATAGACCTCCCGGTCCAGAACGCCCTTCTCGATCAGGAACTGGGCCCACTCGAAATCGGAGTCGCCAGCCAGAAGCGTGTTATCGAGGTCGAAAAGGGCTAGTCTCATTGCTCATGTCCATTGCTGTTCTCTAGAATGGTCGCCAGTATATTCGAGGCTGTGCCGTGAACCTGGTTTCCTCAAGCATTCCCGCTGGCTGGTCCGCCGTGCTCTGGCTGATGCTGGCGGTGCTGTTTTTCCTGATGTGGCGCAAGGCGGCCTGGCGAATGCTCCTGACACCGGCCAATCTGAACATCTTTCTGGGCGCCACCGTCGTCCTGCTTGGCTTATGGCTGATGAACGCCGGGGTCAAGCCCGGCCTCAACCTGCACCTGCTTGGCGCCACGGCGCTGACCCTGATGTTTCGCCCCTGGTTTGCCATCCTCGCCCTGGCGCTGGTCATCGGCGGGCTGACCATCCACAGCGGGCAATACAATGCCTATCCGGCCAACCTGCTGCTCATGGGTGCGTTGCCAGTCTCGATCAGCTGGGCGATCTATCATTTCGTGGACCGCAAGTTGCCCAATCATTTCTTCATCTACATCTTCGTCAATTGCTTCTTCGGCGGCGGACTGTCCATTGTCACGGTCGGACTGGTCTCGACGGCTTATGCGGCTCTCACCGGCAGCTATTCGGTGCACTACCTGCTGGAAAACTACCTGCCTTATTATTTTTTGATGGCCTGGGCCGAATCGTTTGCCACCGGAATGATCATGACCGTTCTGGTAGTCTACAAGCCTGAATGGGTCGCCACCTTCGATGACAAACGTTATCTGCAATCGAAGTAGCCGACCCACCAGCCGGTTCTACTAAAGTTTTTGCCAGATCTACCGATATAAGCCTGGAGTATGGGATCCGGCCCACCAATGCCGGCTATATTGGTCGGGTTCCGCTCCCCGTATGAATAGACAACGATCACCGATGGGTGAAGGAAAACAACATGTCGGATCTGCTGCGCCGAATTGACGCCCGCACCAAACTGGCTGGCGCGAACAAGCTGGAAATCCTCCTGTTCACACTGGGCACGGATTTGGCCACGAAGCGCAAGGAAACCTTCGGGATCAACGTATTCAAGGTGCGTGAGGTGATGCGCATCCCGGAAATCACCCGCGCCCCGGAAATGCCGCCCGCCGTGGAAGGCATGGTCAGCCTGCGCGGCGTACTGGTCCCCGTGGTCGATCTGGCCAAGTACATCGGCATTTCCACCGACAGCCCGCCGACGATCATGATCGTCACCGAATACAACGGTCACACCCAAGGCTTTCTGGTCGGCGAAGTGGACACCATCCTGCGCCTGGACTGGTCCGAGATGCGGGTGCCGCCACAGATGCTGATTGCGCGCATGGGCGGCCTGGTGACCGCAGTAACCGAACTGAAGGACAAGCGTCTGGTCATGATGCTGGACGTGGAAAAGATCTTGTCCGAAACCACCAACATCGACGACAGCCACCTGTTCAGCAACCTGGAACCGCTGGAAAAAACCAACCGCACCGTGCTCTACGCCGACGACTCGACCGTCGCCCGCAATCAGATCTCGCGCACCCTCGAAGTGCTGGGCGTGAACGGCATCGCCACCATCAACGGCCGGCATGCCTGGGAAGAACTGCAGAAGATTGCCGCGCAATCGGAGGTTTCGGGTCGGACGGTCAGGGATTACATCCAGCTGGTGCTGACCGACGTGGAAATGCCGGAAATGGATGGTTATGTGCTGACCAAGCACATCAAGAGCGACCCCCGTTTCGCGGGCATCCCGGTACTCATGCATTCTTCGCTGTCTTCGGAAGCCAACCGGAGCCTGGGCATCTCGGTCGGGGTGGATGAATACGTACCGAAGTTCGAGCCTACCCGTCTGGCCGAAGTCCTTTCCCGTCTGTTGACCTGAGCCGGAGCCGCTCCATGAATCCCCTGGAATCCCCTCAACTTCTTCAGTCCATCGACGCCCGTACCAAACTGGCGGGCTCGAACAAGATGGAGCTCCTGCTGTTTTCGCTGGGTTCGAACGAACTCTTCGGCATCAACGTGTTCAAGGTCCGGGAGGTCTCCCCCACCCCTCCGATCACCCTGACGCCCAACATGCCCTATGGCGTGGAAGGCGTCATTTCCCTGCGCGGCAGCATCATCCCGGTCATTTCCCTGATCAAGTTCATCCAGGGCGAAAGCCCGCGTGACGAACTGGGCGGAACCATGATCGTGACCGAGTTCTCACGCCATACCCAGGGTTTTCTGGTCGATGATGTGGACCGCATCATCCGGGTCGACTGGGACAAGGTAAAACCGCCGGAAAACATGCTGGCGGGCCAGGATGGCATGATCACCGCGATTACCGAGCTCGACGATGGCCGGCTGGTTTCCATCCTCGACGTGGAACGCATATTGTCCGAGGTACTGGGCGAGAAGATCGTGCCCAACCTGCCCAAGGTCGACGCCCAGCGCAACCTGACCGTGTTTTTTACCGACGACTCCGCCGTGGCGCGCAAGGAAATCGTCATGGTGCTTGACAAGCTCGGCATCAAATACATCCAGGCCAACGATGGCCTCGAAGCCTGGACCAAGCTGCAGGGCATCGCGACCCGTGCGGCATCCGAAGGCATCCCGGTCCGCAATCAGATCCAGCTCATCCTGGTCGATGCGGAAATGCCTGAAATGGATGGCTACGTGTTGACCCGCAACATCAAATCCGACAATCGCCTGTCCGGCATTCCGGTGGTCATGCACTCATCGCTTTCCTCCGAAGCCAACCGCACCATGGGCCAGCGGGTGGGCGTCGATGCCTATGTGGCAAAGTTCGATCCCTCGGTATTGGCTGACACAGTGCTCGCCCTTCTGAATCGCTAGGTAAAATAAGGGACACTGACACTACGTCAATCTAAGGATCAACATGGCAGACAAGAATCTCAAGTTTCTGGTGGTCGACGACTTTTCGACCATGCGCCGCATTGTGCGCAACCTGCTCAAGGAACTCGGCTACACCAATGTGGATGAGGCCGAGGATGGCGTGGTCGCGCTGCAGAAGCTCAAGGGTGGCGGCAATTTCCAGTTTGTGGTTACCGACTGGAACATGCCCAACATGACCGGCATCGAATTGCTCAAGGCCATTCGCTCGGATGACACGCTGAAGCATCTCCCCGTGATGATGATCACGGCCGAGGCCAAAAAGGAAAACATCATCGAGGCCGCCCAGAGTGGCGCCTCCGGATACATCGTCAAGCCCTTCACCGCCGCAACTCTCGAAGAAAAGATGGCCAAGATCTTCGAGAAGTACGGCATGTGAACCGGCTGCAGCGATAGGAGAGACAAGCAATGAGCGACGATTCCCCGGAACTGGAAGCCCTGTTCGACAGCATTGCCTTTGCCGCGGTGGCGAAGCCGGAACCCGCGCCCGCGCCGAACCCCGAAAACGACACCCCAGAACTGGAATCGTTGTTCGACAGCATCACCCAGGCCATGACCGAGAGCGAAAGCGGCGGCACGGCAGACGCGAGTGGCAACAGCGAGAAGGTGTTCGAACAACTGGGCCAGATGACCCGTGGCCTGCACAACCTGCTCCGCGAGCTGGGTTTCGACAAGACCCTGGAGAAGTTTGCCACCGAACTGCCTGACAACCGCGACCGACTGAACTACATCGCGGCGATGACTGCGCAGGCGGCCGAAAAGACCCTCAACGCCGCCGAAGCCGCCCAGCCGATCCAGAACCAGATCAGCAGCGGCGCGAAAGACCTGGCCGGCAAATGGGACCAGCTGTTCGCCAAGCAGTTGGGGGTAGCCGAATTCAAGTCCCTGGTCACCGACACCCATGCCTATCTGCGCAAGGTGCCGACCCAATCCGAAGTCGTCAACAGCCAGTTGATGGAAATCATCATGGCCCAGGACTTCCAGGATCTGACCGGCCAAGTCATCAAGAAAATACTCGATGCAGCGCAAAACCTGGAAAAGCAACTGGTCAGCCTGCTTCTGGAAACCACTCCGGAAGACAAGCGAAACGCGGTTCGCCCCAACCTGCTGGAAGGCCCGATCATCAACTCCACTGGCCGTTCCGACGTGGTCACCAGCCAGGAACAGGTGGATGAATTACTCGACAGTCTCGGGTTCTGAGAGACAAAGGAGAAGAACATGAGCGACTTCGGCGGCATGGAAGAACTGCTGCAGGATTTCCTGCAGGAAGCGGGCGAACTCTTGTCGGGGGTCGACAACAAACTGGTCGAACTGGAAAAACGCCCGGACGACAAGGCGCTGCTGAACGATATCTTCCGCGGTTTCCATACCATCAAGGGTGGCGCCGGGTTCCTCAATGTCGAAACCCTGGTCAATCTGTGTCACCGCACTGAAAACCTGTTCGACAAGTTGCGCAATGGCGAACTGCATCTGTCACCCGAGCTGATGGACGTCATCATGGACGCCACTGGCACGGTGCGCGACATGTTCGGCCACCTCGCGCAAGCCGTGCAACCGCCCCCTGCTACAGATAGCCTGCTGGCCGATCTCGATTCAGCTCTGGCTGGAAAAAACCCGGTCAAGGCTTCGGCACCGGTGGCCGCCAAGGCACCCGAACGATCCCCCGCAGCCGCTCAACCTGCACCTCCTGCAGCGGCTCAACCGACAGTAGCCGATCTCAATTGGGACGCCCTGCATGCCGCACTCACCGGCGCCCCGATGCCGCAACCGGCCCCGGTGGCGGCCGCGCCTGCACCTGCGCCCGAGCCCATCGCCAGCCATATGCCAGCCGCACCGACTCAACCCGAGCCGGCTCGGCCCACTACTTCGGCTCCGGCCCAGGAACCGGCTGCCGCCCGATCGAGCGGGGGCGCGCCGCAGCAGAGCCTGCAGAAAGAAACCACCATCCGTATCGACACGGCCCGTCTGGATCAGGTGCTCAACCTGTCCGGCGAGATCGGCCTGACCAAGAACCGCATCAGTAACCTGAAATCCCAGATCCTGCACGGCAAGACCGACCAGGAAACCATCAAGGCGCTCGACCTGGCGGTCAGCCAGCTCGATCTGCTGGTGTCCGATCTGCAGAACGCAGTGATGAAGACCCGCATGCAGCCGATCGGCCGTCTGTTCCAGAAGTACCCACGGTTGGCCCGCGACCTGGCCCGGCAACTGGGCAAAGATGTCGAACTGGTGCTGTCGGGCGAGGAAACCGAGCTGGACAAGACCATGATCGAGGACCTCAACGACCCGCTGGTCCACCTGGTACGCAACGCCGTCGATCACGGGGTCGAATCGCCGGAGGAGCGCCAGACCGCCAACAAGCCGGTCAAGTCCCTGGTCACCCTGTCCGCCAGCCAGGTCGGCGACCACATCTACATCGAGATCGCCGACGACGGCAAGGGCATGCGCCCCGACGTGATCCGCAACAAGGCCGTGGAGAAAGGCATCATCGATGCCGAGACTGCCAACGGCCTGGACGACCGGCAGAGCCTGCAGCTGATTTTCCTGCCCGGCTTCTCCACCAAAGACCAGATTTCCAGCGTCTCCGGCCGCGGCGTGGGCATGGATGTGGTCAAAACCAACATCTCCCGCCTGAATGGCAAGATCGACGTGGAATCAGTCCCTGGCCAGGGCAGCACCTTCACCATTTCATTGCCGCTGACACTGGCCATCCTGCCGGTCCTGGTGATCCGGTTCAACGACCAGTCGTTCGCGGTCCCGCTCTCTCTGGTCCGGGAAATCATCCCCATCCGGCTGAACGAGCTGCAGCGCGTCTCCGGGCGCGCCACCATGGTGGTGCGGGAGGAAGTGCTGCCGGTCCGCAGCCTGGCCACCCTGCTCGGCTGGGAAAGCAAGCGCCCGCCCGCCTACGGCGTTCTGATGCACGCCGCCGACAGCACCTTCATTCTCGCGGTGGATGGCTTTGTCGGCCGGGATGACGTGGTGATCAAGCCCTTGTCCGACATCAAACCCAAGGGCATTGCCGGAGCCACCTTGTCCGGCGATGGTTCCATCGTGCTGGTGCTGGACATGGAAGAACTGCTCACCAGCTCCCCGTCGGATACGCCCAGCGCCCTGTTCGCCAAGGCCGCCTAGAACCCGTCCTGGTGGCCACGGCCGTCGCGACGGCAAAATAATGAGGTTACTTTTTCACGGATCGCTCCATGAGCCACGACACTTTTCTGGCCCGTCAGCCTATCGTTGACGGCAAGCACAACCTGATTGGCTATGAACTGCTGTTCAGGGGCTCGTCACATTCGACCACGGCGAACGTCGACGACGCCTATCAGGCCGGTCTGAACGTCATGGCCGCCACCCTGTTCGATATGGGAACCGAGTGGCTGCTGAAGGGCAAGCTGGCCTTTGTCAACATGGACGAAGCCACCTTGATGAGCGATTTCGTATCCCTGCTTCCGCCCCAGAAAATCGTCATCGAGATTCTGGAAACCGTCGAAGCAAGCCCCGAATTGCTGGCCCGACTGGATGAACTGAAGGCCGCCGGATTCCGCTTCGCCCTGGACAAATACCGGCCCGGGGCCAATGTCGACATGTTGTTGCCCTATGCCACCTACATCAAGCTGGATGTCGCTGAACTAGGTCAGGCCGGAACCGCCGAGGCATTAAAAGGGCTCTACAAACTGCCGGCCCGCCTGGTCGCGGAAAAGGTCGAATCCCGCGAGGTGTTCGACTGGTGCCAAAGCCTGGGCTTCCATTTCTTCCAGGGCTATTACTTCGCTCACCCGGAACATCTGATGGCGCGGGTACTGAACCCGGCCCACGCCGTCATCCTGCAACTGCTGGACAAGGTGCGAAAAGGCGCCGACATCAAGGAAATCGAGGCCCTGTTCAAGAACGACGTGGCCCTCACCTTCAAACTGCTGCGTTACATCAACTCGGCCGGATTCGGCCTGTCCTGCGAGATCCAGTCGATCCGCCATGCCGTATCCATACTCGGCATGCAGCCTCTGTACCGCTGGCTGACCCTGTTGCTGGCCACCGCCGGCACTCACCCCGCATCACCGGCCCAGGCCCGCACCGCGGTCACCCGCGGCCGACTGTGCGAGCTGCTCGGCGGCCACTACATGCCCAAGTCCGATCAGGACAACCTGTTTATCACCGGGGTGTTTTCCCTGCTCGATGCCATGCTGGACACGCCCATGGATGAAATCATGGATCGACTGATCATTCAGGATTCCATCGCCGACGCCTTGCTGACCCGCGCCGGGATCTACGGCCCGGTCCTGGCACTGGCCGAGGCTTGCGAGTCGCAGGACATCGGACGCATCGAAGAGTTGGCGAACTCGCTGATGCTCAGTTCCGAGGATGTCACCAAGGACCACCTGCAGGCCCTGGCCTGGATCGAACAACTCGGTCTGGACTGAGCCTCAGATCAATTCCGGAGTCATCGCGGCTTTCAGCACCACCTGCTGATCGCCGCGACGAGTACGGTTGGTCAACCAGACCAGGCCGCTTTTCTTGAGGGTGAGATCGTTGGCTTCACCAAACAACAACATCGCGGCAACCTGGCCCAGGGTGGGCTGATGACCGACGACCAGCACCGCTCCTTTGGCGTCTGGCCAGCCTGCGGCGGCCAGCACCGCGGTCGGATCGACGCCCGGCTCAATCTCCTGCACCGTCTCGAATCGCCGCCCCAACCCCGCTGCGGTCTGCTGGGCGCGAATCGCCGGACTGACCAGAATGCGGCATTCCTTGGGCAGCCGCGCATCCAGCCATCTGCCAATTTCCATCGCCTGCTTGCGACCTTTGGCGGTCAACTCACGATCCAGATCCGACAGCTCCGGGCCACCCTCCTGAGCATCCGCATGTCGCCATAAAATCAGGTCCATATCATCCTCGGTTTATCATCGCGCCAGGCCCGGGAACCGACTCCCAAACCATTACAGCAAGGCTACCAGATTACGACCGTTCGATTGCGCTGCTATGACAGTTTGCCAGCCAAGTCGGCACAATCAGGCAGGCCATTCCACGCATTGGCCAGCCAAGTCTGGCACATTCGTCCTACCAACAATAATTTTTATTGAAAAAACAATGGCTTATAAAAATACAAAAATATCGAAAAAGTTAATTGGTGAATAAATAACTTGGATTAGAACAGGGGGAGGGCCGTGCTATCCTGCGTGCCCCAATAAGTAGTCCAACCTTCATAGACAATCAGCGTAAGGAGCCAGCATGTCCCGACTCGTCAAACCCCACGGTGGCGGCGAACTGAAACCTCTCCTGCTCTCCGGCGATGCACTCAGCGCCGAGATGGCCCGTGCCAAGACACTCAAGCAGGTGAAGATGTCCTCCCGCGAAACTGGCGACCTGATCATGATGGGCATCGGCGGCTTCACTCCGCTGGATGGCTTCATGACCCGCGCCGACTGGGAAGGCGTGTGCGACGGCTACAAGATGGCCAGCGGCTTGTTCTGGCCGATCCCGGTCACCCTGTCCACCGACGACAGCATCCAGGCCGGCGAAGAGATCGCCCTGGTCGACGGTGAGAGCGGCGCCATCATGGGCACCATGAAGGTTACCGAGAAGTACGAGATCGACAAGGCTCACGAGTGCATGCAGGTCTACAAGACCACCGACCTGGAACACCCCGGCGTCAAGATGGTCATGGCCCAGGGCAAGTACAACCTGGCCGGCCCGGTCAAGGTTCTGTCCACCGGCACCTTCAAGGAAGAGTACGGCGACCAGTTCATGACTCCGGCCGAAACCCGTGCCTTGTTCGAAAAGATGGGCTGGTCCAAGATCGCTGCGTTCCAGACCCGCAATCCGATGCACCGCTCGCATGAGTATCTGGCCAAGATCGCCATCGAGACCATGGACGGCGTGCTGGTCCACTCCCTGCTAGGCGCGCTGAAGCCGGGCGACATCCCCGCCGAAGTCCGTTCCGAAGCCATCAGCGTGCTGGTCGAGAACTACTTCGCCCCCAACACCGTGATCCAGGCCGGCTACCCGCTCGACATGCGCTACGCCGGTCCGCGCGAAGCCCTGCTGCACGCCCTGTTCCGCCAGAATTATGGTTGTTCGCACCTGATAGTCGGCCGCGACCACGCCGGTGTGGGTGACTACTACGGCCCGTTCGACGCCCAGAAGATCTTCGACGAGATCCCCAAGGGCTCGCTCGAGACCGTCAACATGAACATCGACTGGACCTTCTGGTGCAAGAAGTGTGGCGGCATGGCCTCCCAGCGCACCTGCCCGCACACCAAGGACGACCGCATCCTGCTGTCCGGCACCAAGGTGCGTTCGATGCTGTCCGAAGGTCAGGATCTGCCGGTCGAGTTCAGCCGCCCAGAAGTCGCCAAGGTCCTGCAGAAGTACTATGCCAGCCTGACTGCGGAACAGAACGTCAAGGTTGAGCTGAAGGGCCACTCGGCGGCTTGATTGCCCGGCCGGCCCACGGGCCGGCCGGATCGAATTTAGAATCCCGGACCCGCCGGAAGCGGAATCGCGATACGCCCCGGCCAAGGTTGGGTTCGGAGTCTGAATGGACCGCTGAAGAAGCGGATTGTTAGCTAACAAGGAGTGATAAGTAATGCCTACCTATGTTCGTACCGACAAGTGCGATGGCTGCAAGGGTCAGGATAAGACCGCCTGCATGTACATCTGCCCGCACGACCTGATGAAGCTGGACAAAGATGGCTCCGAGACCGGCCATGCCATGCGTGCCTTCAACCAGGAACCCGAGCAGTGCTGGGAGTGCTATTCCTGCGTCAAGATCTGCCCGCAGCAAGCCATCGAGTGCCGCCACTACGCCGACATCGTCCCCCTGGGCGGTTCCGTGCAACCCCTGCGTGGTTCCGACTCCATCATGTGGACCATCAAGTTCCGTAACGGCGTGCTGAAGCGCTTCAAGTTCCCGATCCGGACCACCCCCGAAGGCTCTATCGATCCTTACGGCGGCAAGCCCGCAGCCGACATGGCCAAGATCGCTCAGACCGGCTTCTTCAACCACATGGAGCAGAATGGCTACCGTGTTGGTAATCCCGCCGAACTGATCCGCAAGTAATTGGAAAGGAAAGAATAATGGCTGGTGAATTTGGTAATCCCGAAGTTGTACAGGAAGAAGTCGATGTCCTGATGATTGGTGGCGGCATGGCCAACTGTGGCGCTGCTTACGAAATCATGCGCTGGGCCGAGGCCGCCAAGGCTTCCACCGGTGTCGATCTGAAGATCAAGCTGGTCGACAAGGCCGCCATGGACCGTTCCGGCGCCGTGGCTCAAGGCTTGTCCGCGATCAACACCTACATCGGTTCCGAGCAGGATCCCGCTGACTATGCCCGTATGGTCTCCAACGACCTGATGGGTATCACCCGCGACGACCTGGCCTATGACCTGGGCCGTCACGTCGACGAAT
Organism: Hydrogenophilales bacterium; assembly: GCA_037446165.1. Taxonomy (GTDB): domain Bacteria; phylum Pseudomonadota; class Gammaproteobacteria; order Burkholderiales; family Thiobacillaceae; genus Parasulfuritortus. The sequence continues at coordinate 38,780 of JBBIJC010000007.1, forward strand.
CCGTCCACCTGTTCGAAGAATGGGGCCTGCCCATTTGGAAGACCGACGAAAACGGCGAGCGTCACGACGGCGCCCAGGGCATGACCCCGCTGAAGCAAGGTGGCAAGCCCGTCCGTTCCGGCAAGTGGCAGATCATGATCAACGGCGAATCCTACAAGTGGATCGTCGCTGAAGCCGCCAAGAAGGCCCTGGGCCTGGACCGCATTCAAGAGCGCGTGTTCATCGTCAAGCTGGTCAACGACAAAAACGATCCCAGCCGCATCGCTGGTGCCGTTGGCTTCTCCACCCGTGACCACAAGCTGTACGTGTTCAAGGCCAAGGCCATCCTGCTGGCCGCCGGCGGTTGCGTGAACATCTTCCGTCCCCGTTCAGTCGGTGAAGGTACCGGCCGCGCCTGGTACCCGGTCTGGAACTCCGGTTCCACCTACTCCATGGCCGCCGAAGCTGGCGCCGAGTTGACCATGATGGAAAACCGCTTCGTGCCCGCCCGCTTCAAGGACGGTTACGGCCCGGTCGGTGCCTGGTTCCTGCTGTTCAAGTCCCAGGCCACCAACGCCTTCGGCGAAGCCTACATGACCAAGAACAAGGAAATGCTGAACGACTACCCCCCGTACGGGCAGGCCGCCGTTCCCGCTTCCTGTCTGCGCAACCACCTGATGCTCAAGGAAATGAAGGAAGGTCGCGGTCCGATTTGGATGGACACCGTCACCGCCCTGGGCAAGCTGCGTGAAACGCTGACCCCGCGCGAAGTGAAGCACCTCGAAGCCGAAGCCTGGGAAGACTTCCTGGACATGTGCGTCGGCCAGTGCGGTATCTGGGTTGGTGAGAACGTCGAGCCCGAGAAGAAGAACTCCGAGCTGATGCCCACCGAGCCGTACCTGCTGGGTTCGCACTCCGGTTGCTGCGGTATCTGGACCTCCGGTCCCGATGACGTCGGCGCCCCGACCACGGAAGAGTACAGCGATATCCCCGCCCACCTGCCTTCTGGCTGGAACTGGGGCTACCGCGGCATGACCACGGTCAAGGGTCTGTTCACCGCCGGCGACGGCGTGGGTGCATCCGGCCACAAGTTCTCCTCCGGCTCCCATGCCGAAGGCCGCCTGGCTGCCAAGGCCATGGTCAAGTACTGCCTGGACAACAAGGATTTCAAACCCGAGCTCGACACCACCGTCGACGATCTGGTCAACGAAATCTACCGTCCGGTCCGTAACTACCTGGAATTCAAGGACTACACCACCGCCATCGACGTGAACCCGAATTACATCACGCCGAAGATGCTGCAGTTCCGCCTCCAGAAGATCATGGACGAGTATGTTGCCGGTGTTGCGACCTATTACATCACCAACGAGCACATGCTGAACGTGGCCTCCGACAAGCTGGACATGCTCAAGGAAGACGCTCTGAAGATGCGTGCCAAGGATCTGCACGAACTGCTGCGCGCTTGGGAGAACTACCACCGTATCCTTACGGCGGAAGCTCACATGCGTCACATCATGTTCCGTCAGGAAAGCCGTTACCCCGGCTTCTACTACCGCGCCGACAAGAACTTCGTCGACGAGGAAAACTGGCACTGCTTCGTCAACTCGATCTATGACAAGAAGACCCAGAAATGGACCTGCTTCAAGCGCAAGCACGTCGATCTGGTCGACAAGTCCAAGCTGTTCAAGCCCGCTGCTCACTAAGCAGTCAGCTTTAGCTTAAAAAACCGGGCGCTCACAAGGCGCCCGGTTTTTGCTTTACGGAATCGAATACCCTACCTGTAGGAGCGGCTTTAACCGCGAACCTTCGCCCCTGAAGCCACTCCTACAGGCAGGCAACACTAGCGAGACAACCATGCAAGACTACAACGATCGTTTTCAGAACCTGGCCGATGACGCCCCCTTCGATCAGAGCCCGGTCATGCCGACCATGCTCGACGGCGACACCCCGCTCCAATTCCGCTGCCACCGTGGCGTGAAGTGCTGGAACGCCTGCTGCAGCAACATCGACATCACCCTGACCCCCTATGACATCCTGCGTCTGAAGAACCACCTGGGCATCTCCTCGGGCGAGTTCCTGCAGAACCACACCGTCCCCTTCGAGATGGACAAGGACGGCACTCCCGGGGTCAAGCTGCGCAGCGTCGAAGGCGGCACCGCCTGTCAGTTCATGGTCGAAGAAGGCTGCAGCGTGTACAACGACCGGCCCACCGCCTGCCGCTACTATCCTGTCGCCCTGCTCTCAGTGCGCCGATCCGACGAATATGTCGACCGCCTCTCCTTCGCCCTGGTTGAAGAAAAAACCTGCTTCGGCCATCAGGAACCGGACCTGCAGACCATCGACGAATACCGCGCCGCACAGGGCGCCACCGAATACGACGAAAAGGGTCGCGGCTGGCGCCAGCTGATCCTGAAGAAGAAATCGGCCGGCCCCGCCATCGGCAAGCCGCCGATGATCTCCAACCAGTTGTTCTTCATGGCCAGCTACGATCTGGACCGCTTCCGCGCCTTCGTGATCAGCGAGTCGTTCAACAAGACCTACAACGTCCCGGTCGAAGAAATGGCCGAACTGGTCGCCGACGACGAGAAACTGCTGGCCTTCGGCGACCGTTTCCTGCGCCAGGTCCTGTTCAACGAAAAGTCGCTCGAGGAAAAGGACGGCATCTACGAAGCCCGAACCGAGCGGCTGAAGGCCAAGGCCCTGGCGATCAAGGCCGAATTCGAAGCCAACCGGGACCGGGTCGAAGATGAAAAATACTGTGCGCCGCCCGGACAGCCCGGCGATTGCGGTTGCAGCGACGGAGAAGGCTGAGCCGGCCAATCGAGAGCAGCCATGAACTCACTGACCCCAGAGACCCACTTCATTCAGAGTGAGCCGTATTACGAGCCGGTCGGCGAGGAGATCGCCATCTTCGAAGCCGCCTACAGCAACAAGCTGCCGGTGCTGCTGAAAGGCCCGACCGGTTGCGGCAAGACCCGGTTCATGGAGTACATGGCCTGGCGGCTGAAAAGGCCTCTGATCACCGTCTCCTGCCACGACGACCTGACCGCTTCCGACCTGGTCGGACGCTACCTGGTCAAGGGCGGCGAGACGGTCTGGGTCGACGGCCCGCTGACCCGCGCCGTGCGCGTCGGCGGCATCTGCTATCTCGATGAAATCGTCGAGGCGCGCAAGGACACCATGGTGGTCATCCACCCGCTGGCCGACGACCGCCGCGCCCTGCCCATGGAAAAATTGGGCCAACTGCTGGAAGCCTCCGCTGAGTTCTGCCTGGCCATCTCCTACAACCCCGGCTACCAGAGCGTTCTGAAAGACCTCAAGCAGTCCACCCGGCAGCGCTTCGTCGCCCTGGAGTTCGACTATCCCGAGCCGGAACTGGAACGGCGCATCGTCGCCAGCGAATCCGGCGTCGACGCTGCCCTGGCCGAGAAACTGGTCCGGTTCGCCCACATGACCCGCAACCTGAAGGGCAGCGGCCTGGACGAAGGCGCCTCGACTCGCCTGCTGGTCCACGCCGCCAAGCTGATTGCCAGCGGCGTGAATCCGGTTACCGCCTGCCAGAGTGCCGTGGCTCAGGCCGTCACTGACGATCCGGACATGCTGGCCGCGATTCAGGAACTGTCCGCTTCCCTGTTCTGATGGATGCCCCGCGCACACGGGTTGAAATCGAGGCTTTGCTCGATATCTGGCTGGAAACCGAATTCACCTTCCACCAGGTCGGACCCATGGCCCGCGAGCTATGTCGGCTGCAACGGGCTGACCAGGACTTCATCCTGGACTGGATCAAACGGGTAGCGACCACCCACATCACCCTGGCCCACCGGTTCGGCAAGCAGGCCCCGGACATGCTCCGGCGCATGGACCGGCGTGCCATCGAGGCCTGGGCCGTACACCTGTGCGACGTGTACGACCGGGCCGGCATGTATGCTGCCCTCGATGTCGTGGCCAAGGCCGGCAGTTTCATGCAGCACCGGCACGAACACGCCGCTGGCGCGCTGTTCGAGGATTCGGCGCCCATCCTGGGCAATTTTGTCCATGGTCTTGCCGGTCGCCGACTCAAGGTCGAGCAAGGCGACGCCGCCTGGACCGACGGCGAAAAGATCGTCCTGCCGGCCATCGTCGCCGCACTGGAAAGCCGCCCCGACAACTTCAAGCTGACCAAGGCCATGGTCGCTCTGCTCTGGGCCCAGACCCGCTTTGGCAGTCTGCGGCTGGATCTCGGAGCTGTATTCGCCGATTACCCGGACCCAGTCCGTGCCCTGGCCCAGTTCCATGGCCTGGAAACCCTGCGTCTGACTGCCCGGCTGGCACGCGAACTGCCGGGACTGCACCGGGATATGCTCAGGCTGGGCCGGGAACTCGGCGACCGCCTGGCCGAGGGCTGGGCTGACCTGGTGGCCAAGCTGAACGACCGGTCCGAAGTGGAAGACAGCCTGGCCTTGCTCGATACGGCCTATGCGCTGCCGGATTTTCTGCCCTTCTGCTACCAGGGCAGGCTAAATCCGGAGGCGGTCACGACTGCCCGCGCCGCTCGCCTGGAGAAGGAAAAGGCCC
>JBBIJC010000007.1:43412-44656 GCA_037446165.1 Hydrogenophilales bacterium
AATCCGGAGGCGGTCACGACTGCCCGCGCCGCTCGCCTGGAGAAGGAAAAGGCCCGGCTAAGGGTCAAACTGGCCGAGATGGCGGAGGAACAACGCCGACGCGCGCCAGCTCAGGAAACGGATGCGAAGGAAGAAGCGGAATTCGCGGTCCAGCCCGAGGAAGATCAGGGCCAGCTCGATTTCGAACTGACCCTGAACGACCTGCCCGTGGCGCCGCCCGACGATGTGAAGCAACTGCTCACCTCGATCTTCCTCGACTTCGGCGAGATCCCGCCCGAGTATCTGGTTCCGGCTGGCGACGGCGAATACGACCCCAGCCTGTATCAGGACCAGCCGACCGACCCGGACGCGGTCTGGCAAGGCACCTATCACGAGGAAGGCGCGCTGTTCTATCCCGAGTGGGATCTGGGCCGTCAGCACTACCGCAAGGACTGGTGCGTGATGCGGGAAAAGGACGTGAAGCCGGTCTACGACAACTTCCCTCGCCAGACCCTGGAAAAATACGGCACCCTGGTCAAGCAACTGCGGCATCGGTTCGAGGCCATGCGCGACGAAAACCGCTTGCTCAAGCGCCAGGCCCAGGGCGACGAAGTCGACATCGACGCGCTGGTCGAAGCGCTGGCCGACTCGCGCGACGGCAGCGAGATGAGCGACCGTCTGTTCATGCAGACCCATCGTGCCGAACGCAATATCGCTGTCGCCTTCATGGTCGACATGTCCGGCTCGACCAAGGGCTGGATCAACGAGGCCGAGCGCGAGGCCCTGCTGCTGCTGTGCGAGGCGCTGGAGCGGCTGGGCGACCGCTACGCCATCTACGGCTTTTCCGGGATCACCCGGAAACGCTGCGAGCTATTCCGGATCAAGACCTTTCAGGAATCCTACTCGGGCGAGGTCAGGGCGCGAATCGCGGGCATCACGCCGCAGGAATACACCCGCATGGGCTTCGCCATCCGCCACCTGAGCAAGTTGCTGACCGGCATCGAGGCCCGCACCAAGATCCTGATCACCCTGTCCGACGGCCGGCCGGACGACTATTTCGACTCCTATCGCGGCCCCTACGGCATCGAGGACACCCGCATGGCCCTGCTCGAAGCCCAGCGTGCCGGTATCCACCCGTTCTGCATCACCATCGACAAGGACGCCCGCGACTACCTGCCCCACATGTACGGCGCGGCCCGCTACGTGATCCTGGACGACGTGGCGCAGCTCCCGGCCAAGGTGGCCGACATCTACCGCAAGCTGAC
>JBBIJC010000008.1:0-42843 GCA_037446165.1 Hydrogenophilales bacterium
CCGGCCACGGCCAGGGCAATCGCAAGTTTGTTAAACGTCATCTTAAGTGTCTCCGCCTCAGGGTGATTGCGTTAAAAAGTGGGTCAAGCGCGAGGCATGCTATCTGGCTATTTACAAATCTGCAACAAACAGAAAAGTATAAGAATATGCTTATTTTGCGAGCCCCTGGCAGTTCTTCCTCCATGAAATGAAAAGCCGCCCAGAAGGGCGGCTTTTCAATGTGGGTGTGACTCTGTTCTGTATCAGATATACAGGCAGATGTCGGACTCGCCAGCGAATTCGAAGAAGGTCGCCGCACCACCGAATTCCATGCCATCGATGAAATCGCTGTGCTCGAAGCCAAACAGTTCGACGGTCATCTGACAGGCGATGAATTTCACTTCGGCCTCCTGGCAGAGTTCACGTAGTTCGGGAATGGTAGCCACGCCGTTGTTGGCGATGGTCTGCTTCATCAGCGTGGTGGCCAGTGACTCATAACCTGGGATGATGCATTGCAGGGCATTGGGGATGTTCCAGTTGATGCCACGGAACCACTTGGGGCCGAAGGGCATCTTCATGGGCATGCCGGGGTTGCCGATCGGGCTGACCTTGAGGGCGCTGAGGTCCTTGCGAACCAGTTGCAGGCCATAGAAGGTGAAGAAAATCTGGGTTTCATAGCCCAGCGCGGCCGCCGTGGAGGCCAGAATGTAAGGGGGGTAGGCCCAGTCCAGGGTACCCTTGGTTGCGATAATCGCGAGTTTCTTCTCTTCCATCTCTCCACCTCTTTAATCTGGGTTGGACAACTTGAACGGCTGACCGTCTCTTGGACATTCGACGTAAACAGGGCCTCGTGACGAGGCCCTTATCATGCTACTGCTTCAAGATTATTTCTTCTTGATGAAGAAGGTGTACTCGCCACCGGCCTCGCTGGAGGTCAGCAATTCGTTGCCGGTTTGCTTGGCAAACGCAGCGAAATCCTTCACGGAACCGGGGTCGGTTGCGAGAATCTTCAAGACTTGACCGGTAGTCAATTCATTGAGCGCTTTTTTGGCGCGCAGAATTGGTAGGGGACAGTTCAGACCGCGAGCGTCGAGATCTTTATCGAAATTCATTTCTGCTCCTTCTCACAAATAAATTTAAGCGTTTGCCTTTAAATTAGCCCGGCAACATTAAACCAGTTGATGATCGATTGCAATGGCCGAACGTGACTTGATCGCTTTCCGTCCGGCCTTCACAACCCCGAAAAAATCAGGAAAGCTGGCTGATTGGCTTGCCGGCCCGTGCCCAGGCAATAATTCCGCCAGACAGATTGTGCATGTTGTCATAGCCCTTCTGCTGCATGAAAGCGCAGGCCTGTGCCGAGCGCGCGCCGGAGCGACAGTAGATCACGACCGTCTTGTCCAGTGGAATCTCGTGCGCCTTGATGGGCAGCAGATGCAGCGGGATATGAATTGCTCCGGCAATTGCACCCGCCGACACTTCGGCCTCGGTCCGCACGTCGATCAGATGGATGTCGTTCTTGCGCGTGTGCAGAAAATCGACATCCACTTCCTTGACACCATAAGCACCAAACATGACTTTATCCTCAATGGATTTAATATTAGATATAGCTAATATATCCAAAAGACCACACCTTTTCAATTTACCGTCCAACAAGCGGCAGAGAGCTCAGGTTCACGTTCCCACTCCGGGCTGGCTTGGCTACAATCGCATGATCATTCCAACTCCGCTCAGAACATGAACAGTAGTGAAATTCGCCGCAGGTTCCTGGATTTTTTTGCTTCCAAAGGGCATACGATCGTTCCGTCCAGTTCCCTCGTTCCACACGAGGACCCTACTCTGCTGTTCACCAACGCGGGGATGAACCAGTTCAAGGATGTATTTCTGGGTTTTGACAAGCGCCCCTACACCCGCGCCACCACTTCGCAAAAATGCGTGCGTGCCGGTGGCAAGCACAACGACCTGGAAAACGTAGGCTATACGGCCCGCCATCACACCTTCTTCGAGATGTTGGGCAACTTCAGTTTTGGCGATTACTTCAAGCACGATGCCATTCGCTATGCTTGGGAATTGCTGACCGAAGAATTCAAGCTACCCAGGGACAAACTCTGGGTGACGGTCTACGCCGAAGATGACGAGGCCTTCGACATCTGGACCAAGGAAATCGGCGTACCCGCCGAGCGGGTGATCCGCATCGGCGACAACAAGGGCGCCCGCTACGCCTCAGACAACTTCTGGATGATGGGTGACACCGGCCCCTGCGGCCCCTGCACTGAAATCTTTTACGATCACGGTGCACAAATCCCTGGCGGCCTTCCTGGCACCCCCGAAGAAGACGGCGACCGTTACATCGAGATCTGGAACAACGTCTTCATGCAGTTCAACCGGGACGAGGCTGGCGTGCTGCACCCGCTGCCCAAGCCCAGCGTCGACACCGGCATGGGTCTGGAACGTATCTCGGCCGTGCTCCAGCATGTGCACAGCAATTATGAAATAGACCTGTTCCAGAAGCTGATTGCGGCCGCCGCACGTGAGACCCAATGTGCTGACCTGAACAGCCCGTCGCTCAAGGTACTCGCCGACCATATCCGCGCCTGCTCGTTCCTGATCTCCGATGGCATCATCCCCGGCAACGAAGGCCGCGGCTATGTGCTGCGCCGCATCATCCGCCGGGCCATCCGCCACGGCTACAAACTGGGCGCCCGCGCCGCCTTTTTCCACAAAATGGTGCCCGATCTGATTGTCGAGATGGGCGATGCCTACCCGGAACTGAAAGAAAACCAGGCCCGAGTCATTGACGTACTGAAGATGGAAGAAGACCGCTTCTTCGAGACTATCGAACACGGCATGACGATACTCGAAGCGGAACTCGCTGCCAGCGGCAGCAAGACCTTCAACGGCGCGACTGCCTTCAAACTGCACGACACCTTTGGTTTCCCGCTCGATCTAACCCAGGACGTCTGCCGCGAACACGGCGTCGCCGTCGACGAGGCCGGCTTCGACAGGGCCATGGCCCACCAGCAGGAACAGTCGCGCGCCGCCGGCAAGTTCAAGATGGCGGCAGCACTGGACTATGAAGGCCAGCCGACGACATTCCATGGCTACGGAAAGCTGGCCGTCGAAGGTGCGAAGATCACCGCCCTCTACGTCGACGGTAGCCCGGTGCGGGAGATGAAAGCCGGCCAGCATGGCGTGGTGGTGCTCGACAACACGCCCTTCTACGCCGAGTCCGGCGGCCAGGTTGGCGATAGCGGCCTGCTTGAAGCCGGCCCTGCCCACTTCGCCGTTGCCGACACCCAAAAAATCCAGGCTGACGTGTTCGGCCATCACGGTGAACTGCAGACCGGCACGCTCAAGCATGGCGACACTGTGGCCGCAATGGTTGACGGCGTCCGCCGCGCCCGTACCCAGCGCAACCACTCGGTCACCCACCTGATGCACAAGGCCCTGCGTGAGGTGCTGGGCAACCACGTGCAACAGAAGGGCTCGCTGGTCGATCCGGACAAAACCCGATTCGACTTCGCCCACAACGCCCCGGTTTCGGCTGAAGAAATCCGCAAGGTCGAGCAGATCGTCAATGCCGAGATCCTGGCCAATGCGGCCACCCAGTCCCGCGTCCTGCCCATCGATGAGGCCCAGAAGCTGGGCGCCATGATGCTATTCGGCGAAAAATACGGCGACGAGGTGCGCGTGCTCGACATCGGCAGTTCACGCGAGCTGTGCGGCGGCACCCACGTCACTCGTACCGGTGATATCGGCCTGTTCAAGATCGTCGTCGAAACCGGGGTCGCCGCTGGCGTGCGCCGGATCGAAGCAGTGACTGGCGACAACGCGCTCAACCTGGTTCAGGACCAGGATGCCCTGCTAAGCCAGGCGGCCAGTGCTTTCAAGGTGCCTGTCGCTGAATTGCCGAACAAGATTCAGCACATCATGGATAACGTGAAATCGCTGGAACGGGAACTGGCCCATCTCAAATCCAAGCTTGCCTCGTCTCAGGGCGATGACCTGGCGGACCTCGCCGTTGATTTCAAAGGGGTTAAAATACTTTCAGCCAAGGCTGACAATGCCGATGCCAGATCGCTGCGCGAACTCGCCGACAAACTGCGCGACAAGCTCAAATCGTGCGCATTGGTACTGGGCAGCGCGGTTGACGGCAAGGTTGCGCTCATTGCCGCGGTAACACCCGACCTGACCAGCAGGATCAAGGCTGGCGAGCTGATCAGCCATGTTGCCGCCCAGGTTGGCGGCAAAGGCGGCGGACGACCGGATATGGCGCAGGCTGGAGGCAGTCAGCCCGAAAATCTGGATGCGGCCCTTGCTTCTGTCACCGATTGGGTCGGTTCAAAACTTAGTTAAGAATAAGGGCACAGGGACATGTTCGGCTTTTTCAAGAAGAACAATAACGACGAGGGGGTACTCAGCAACCTCAAGACCGTCACGCGCTGGATGCAGGACCTGCCCGCCGGTGATATCTACAGCGCGCAGGAACAGGTGGTCAAAAACCTGATCCAGTTCAACCACGCCGAGTCAAACTTTTCCAAGGACCGGCTGCAGGTGCTGATGCACCTGGACGAATCCACCCAGGACATGCAATCGTCCCTGTGCATGCAATACATGCGCAATGCACGCATGTCCAAAACCATCGAATCCCGGCTCTGGATCGCCATTCATGCCTTCTATTGGGAAATCACCCGCAGCTATCACGGCTTTCTGATGGATTTTGTCGCCAACCCGGGCGGCAGCAAAATCCAGCCCTACATTCCACTCATCACCGCCCGCGCCATCCGCGGATTCACCGACATCATCAAATGGCGCTATTTCCGGTATGAACCGGTCGATGAAAAGATCTGGCTCAGGCTCCACAACCTGTATCGCATCGCCGAGTTCGACAATTTCAGCACTACCTTGGTGACGGTATACGCTGGCGACACATACCAGCACTCACCTGCCCATGAATACGGCCAGGCCCTTCTGCTTTCGCTATTCGGCAATGGCAGCCTGATCCCGAAAGAAATCGAACTGGTCGACCAATGGCTGGACAACTGGTCGGAGATGATCAAGATCGATACCCTGTATAACCCGAACATCCACTCGTTCTACGTCGATACCAGCAAAGGCCACGGCCTGAAACGGTGCCGAAACCAGATCTCGGACCCCACCCTGCGCTTTGTCTCGACGACTGCCCTGCTCAAACATCTCATTACCGCGGTCGACTCGCTCAAATCCGGCACTCCCCCGGCATCACTGGGCCTCAGCGAAGATTTCCGCCTGCCGGAGGGCTACAACTTGATCAGTCAGGTCGAGAAGGAATGGAGCATTCTGGAAGATCGTGATCGCCGGACCTGTCCGCGCACTATGCAATCCGGCCAATGGAAAGTCATCCACGATCTGAACAACATCTGCAACGAGTTTTCCAAAGCGGAAATCCAGGCCCAAGGCAGCAGAGCCCAGCTCAGCCCCGAAGAAATTCTCGACATCAAGCTCTACGGCTTTGTCACCGAACGCACCAAGAGCCGACAAATCACACTGCAACGCGAATCCGCGGCAATGCCCAAGAATGAACTGTGGGAGCAGACCGACATCAGCGAGGACGGCCTGGGATTTCTTGTCAGCTCACGCACCAGCGAATGGGTCAAGGTCGGCAAGCTGATTGCGCTTAGCCCAAGGGAAGACGGCGTTTGGCAGTTGGGTGTCGTTTCCCGTCTGGCCCGCCAGGACGAAGGCAACCGGCTGGTCGGGATCAAGCTTTTATCAGGTGATTTTCAAGTCGTCACCTTGAGGATGAATGGCAATGACTCGACCATGAGTTATGTCGTCGATGACCCGGATCAACCCACCAGCATTCATAACATCAAGGCCATCCTGCTGACCGAAGACGAAACCACTGAGCGGCTACTCATCGACGGCTCCAGCTATGCCAGAAACCGCCAGTATCAGTTGCGCTCGCCCTTCGGTCCGGGCCGTCTGATTCAGCTCGAATCGGTCGACAATACCGGCGAGTCATGGCTCAAGGTCAGCTTCAAGGAGATTGCGGTCTAGCCGCCCGCCAACCCGGGACATTGCGACTCGTCCACCGGCTTTGCCCAGATTGGCAATGCAGCCTTGAAGCGCGACAATTGACCCGGCTCGCTCACCCGACAGCCAAGCCGGAGCGGCCCGATCTTGGGCCTCGGGCCATACTCGATCTTGTCCAGACCCTTGCTTCTCAAGCTGTTCCGGTATAGGCGGGCCTGATTTCCGGATACGAACACCCCGACCGAGAACGCCTGTGCCATCGCCCCTTGAGTAATGGGCATCACATCCTTCACTCCTGCCGCGTGAATAGACTCCAGGACCTTGTCGCGCTTGGCGGCTTCATATTCGGGTGGCCAGAACACCCACCAGGCCAGTTTCTTGTCGGCCCCGTATGAACATTTGTCCTCACTGATCGAACTGGATTTCAAAAGCGCCTGCAGATCCTGAAAATCAGTCTGACTCATGTTCTCCACCATCAGACAAATTTTGTTCTGAGCGGGTGGAGACTCCACCACCGCAGGTTGCGGCAGGGTCGATACGGCAGGGCGATAGGCCTCCGGCTGCGACCAGAAATGAATCTTCTCCGCATTGATCTCGCTGAAACCAGGCATGCGCGTGGCTTCAACATAGTGCAGTCCAATTCCGGCGCCCAATACCAGCACATTGAGCACCGCCAAAAAAAGCGTCACACGACCGACACGCCCAAATCCCGTGCTACCCAAAGCAAACCCTCCAATACCAGATATTCATTAATTTTCACGGTGCCAGACAACGCGAACTCGGACAGGGAGTCAGCCAGCCTGCCCGCATCGCCACCAGTAATGACGGTCGTAACAGCCTGGCCCAACTGCCCGGACAGACGCGCATGCATGGCTGCCACCGTAGCCGGAATCGCGGTCCAGATACCCGTTTCCACCGCCACACCCGTCGAACGGGGAAACGACTCCTTGATCCCGCCAGTCTCGCTCACCGCAGCCGTGCCTGTCGCCAGTGCACCACGCATGAGCGATGCGCCAGGCAGGATCATACCGCCAAGAAATTCGCCATCGCCCGTCAATGCATCAACGGTCAGCGCCGTTCCCGCGCTGGCCACGACGCAGGGGGCCAGGCCGCTCCGGCAGCACGCGATCAACGCAGCGTAGCGGTCAACGCCCAAGGTTTCCGGTCGAGCATAGCGGTTGACCAGGCCATGTCCGGCAGCCATCGGCTTCAGCCAGAAGACCTCAACACCGGCTTGGTCAAACACCTTGGCCAAACCCGTCCTGACAGCATCACCGGCCACGCAGCTGACCCCCACCCAACTCGGTGCCGCCTCGGCCAACACCTTCCCTAAAGTCTCCGGTTCCGCCACCGGCACCGCGCCGCGCCCTTGCCAGGCACTGGCATGCCAGAGCCCCCATTTGATCCGGCTGTTGCCCGCATCCAGCAGCAGGATCACGAGGCCACTCCCGAGCGCAGGCTAACCTCGCCGGAATGGACGAGCCGAATGCCGTCCGCCGTGCTCAAACGCAAAACCCCCGTTTCATCGACCCCCAGCGCCTCGCCTTCCAGGATGCTCTGCCCGCCGGCTCCGATCACCTGCACCGGCTTGCCCTGCCAGGCATGCATGGCCTCCCACGCCCCGACAAATGGTGCGAAGCCCTGGTTGTCGAAGGTCTTCAGCACCGCATCCAGTTCCGCCAGCAGATGCAGCAAGACTTCATTTCGGTCCAGCTGTTTGCCGAGCACGTCTTCCACCGCCACCGGCTGAAAATCCCTGGCCTCGGACGCCGCCAGGGCGGTGCGCACGTTGACGCCGATACCGATCACCGCGGTCGCGGCGCTCAACATGTCGCCATGGGTTTCGATCAGGATTCCGGCCAGTTTGCGGCCTCCGACCAGGATATCGTTCGGCCATTTCACCTGCACGTCCTCGACCCCCAGCGACCGAAAACCACGCGCCAGCGCCAGTCCAACGGCAAGACTCAAGCCGGAAAGCGCAGTCAGCGGCCTTTGAAAACGCCAGAGCAAAGAAAAAGTCAGCCCGCTACCGAGCGGCGCCCACCAGGTCCGCCCTCTCCGACCGCGGCCATGAGCTTGCCACTCTGCCGCCAGCACGCTCTTGTGCGGCTGTCCCTGCTGGGCCAGGCCCAGCAACAGGCTGTTGGTGGAATCGACCTGTTCATGCAGCAGCAAGGTATACCCGGATCCGGCCATAGGGCCTGCGAGACGCTCCGCCTGCAGCCAACTATAGCGCTCGGCCAGACGATAACCCTTGCCACGCACGGCCTGGATAGTCACCCCGAATTCCCGCGCCCGTGCGACCAGATTGTGAACGCTGGCGCGGGAAACGCCCAGGTCGCGGGAAATATCCTCTCCGGAACGAAATTCATCCGACGACAGTAGTTTCAGAACAGGAAACGGCATGTAAATTTCTCCGGGGAAGGTGGGCATTGTAACCCTGCTGCAGTGCCTGACGCCGGGCTTGGTCAACAGCCTTTGATAGAATGGGGACCATCTCAGCCAAGAGCACCCACCAGGTGAGCAAACACATCATCGTTATCGGCGCCGGCGTCGCCGGACTAGCTGCGGCCTGGCAACTCGCCCGAGGTGGCGCACGGGTAGAAGTACTGGAACGCGGCCAAGCCGGGCAGGAATCCTCATGGGCCGGGGCCGGCATCCTCAGCCTGCTCTTACCCTGGAATTATTCCGCACCGCTAACCGCATTGGCCGAGCACAGCCTGGCCCTGTACCCGGACTGGATCGACGCCATCCGGAAACACACCGCCATCGACCCTGAGTTTCGTCGAACCGGCATGCTGGTGCGGGAACCCTATGACAAGGCGATGGCTGCGACCTGTCTGGCCAACCATCCTGCCATGTCTCGACCCGCAGAATTGGGGCAGTTTGGCGCAGGACTCTGGTTGCCCGAAGTCGCACAAGTCCGCAATCCCCGGTTACTTCAAGCCCTGCTGGACAGCCTGCGCCAGTTGGACGTAACCATCCATACCGAGGTCGGCGCCGTCAGCCTGACGACCCGTTCAACGCTGGTGACCGCAGCTGTCTCCGGTACGCGCCAATGGCAAGCCGACCAGTTCGTCGTCGCTGCCGGCGCCTGGAGCGCAGATATGCTGGGGCCGCTGGCCGCCGGTTTGCCAGTGCGCCCGATACGCGGCCAGATGTTGCTCTACAAGGCTGCGCCAGGCCGGCTGCCCTGCATTTTGTTCGAAGACGGGAAATATATCGTGCCCCGCGTGGATGGCCATATCCTGGCCGGCAGCACCCTGGAAGACGTCGGTTTCGACAAGACAACCACGGATGAAGCCAAGGCCCAACTACACGCCTTTATTGCCCGCCTTCTGCCCGACGTTGCCGCTGCCGGCCCGCTCCGTCACTGGTCGGGCCTGCGGCCAGGGTCTCCTGACAACCTTCCCATCGTTGCCAGACACCCGATGCTGGAAAACCTGTTCGTCAACAGCGGCCACTTCCGTTACGGCGTCACCCTGGCCCCCGCCAGCGCCGAACTGCTCGCCGATCTGATGGAAGGGAAAGTGCCGGATCTGGCTCCCCGTTCATTTGCCTGGCCTGATATAATCCGCGCCGCGCCGGTGTAGCTCAGTTGGTAGAGCAGCGCATTCGTAATGCGAAGGTCGAGGGTTCGACTCCTTTCACCGGCACCAAAAACACTTAGGCCACTTCAATGAGTGGCCTTTTTGCTTGATGGCATACTCGTCTCATCTTCAGAAAATTGCCGGCCACATTCCCATTTGGCACATCCAGGCATGACGACAGGCGCCCCACTCTGCATCGCGGGCGCTTGCTTATGGCTTCGCCTTAACTCCGTACCAAGATCCGTCGAAACACTCACCGCAAAGACTTTGAGCAGCCAACCCTGGCAAAACCGACTCGAACTCAGCCACCTTTATCCGGTTTTTCCACGCGTCGGCGATGTTGTTTGTGCCGGTTCAGGTTGCTGGTCAATTCAGCAATGATGTCTCCTGCGGCATTCAGGATCTGGTTGAAGGTAAAGCCACAGCGGTCCATTTCCTTGTAGAAGGCCTTGGCGAGTATCTTTGCCAAATTGCGCGGGTCCTGGGCGCTTAGGGTCATGAAGGCGCCGGAATCGGTAATGCCTTCCAGTGCCATCGCCATCTGGGCGAAGCGGGAGTCCAGCATGCCTTGCAGGCGAATCAGCTGGATGGTCCGGCCGACCAGGACAGCGGCGAGTTCCGCGCGCGCCAGGTCGTCGTCGGTGAACGGTACACCAGCGACGCCATCGCTGATGTTCAGCACCCCTGCGGCCTGCCCGGCGATGGGCACCGGGCAGGCCATGAAGCTGGCCGACTCACCGGGGTGGCGCATGGCGGCTTTCAGGTTGGCCGCATTGATGTTGGCGATGACTACGGATCGACCATCGGCCAGGACCTTGCCGGCAATACCTTGGCCGAGATTGGGTTTCTCGTCCCACGCGGCCTTGGGCAGCTCACCGTGCAAGGCCACCAGTTTCAAGCGCACGTCCTTGCTACCCTCGGTATCGAGCAGCATCAACGAGACGCGTCGAGCAGACAGAAAATCACTGACCCGGGCCAGCAAGCTCTCCAGTGAACTGTCGGTGCCAGCCTTGGCTTCGAAACCAACCAACTCACTCAGCTTGTCCATCTCCACCAAGACATTCATGTGCGCTCCCATGTTGTTTTATTCAGCATCTCGCCCCCTTGCTTCAAGCTTAGAGCACATCGACTGAATGGGCCAGGCATTACCAGCGCAACAGACGGTGGCCCAGCACCGCTCCGATCACGGATGGGATCAGCATGCCGAGCAGATACCATGAGCCGATGAACGGCGCAGCCATTTCCGGGCAGTGCAGGCAATAAACCAGGGCCCCGACGCTGCCGGACAGCAGGCCCGCAGCCGCCCCGGCAAGACGCAGACGGGTCGGCGCCAGGCCCCGCATGGCCCACGTGACGCCAGCAAAAACCGGCACGGACAGCAGGGTGATGAGCAGCGGGCAGACCGCCCAGGTCTGGCCAAGCAGCAACTCTGCGCGCTGGCCGGGTCCGGCATCGGACAACACCAGCGCGGCCAATGCCCACATGGCCAGGATCGGTGCGGCAAGTGCCGAGGTGACCCAGTCCAGGCGCGATCCCGGTCGTGACAAGCGCAGGACCGCCAGCAGGCTGGCCAGCACTAGGCCGGCAACGTAGCCGACCTTGATCCAGAACATGGGCAGCAGCAGCGCAGCGCCCAAGTCGTGGCGCAAGCCCAGCAGCCCCTTCATCAACAGCGCCGCGGCCACCATGCCAAGCCCAATGGCCAAAGCATACCGGCGTCCGGCAACATGTCGTTGCACGGCCGGCTCTCCGGTTGCCAACAAGTTCACCAGTTCTGCAGTTTTCATGTCTGACCTCTAATCAATTTCGCCAGCGCCTTCATTCCGCGATGCACCCCGACCTTGATCGCCGATTCGGACATGCCGGTTACCTGTGCGGCCTCGCTCACCGACAGTCCTTCCAGT
This sequence comes from Hydrogenophilales bacterium, assembly GCA_037446165.1. Taxonomy (GTDB): domain Bacteria; phylum Pseudomonadota; class Gammaproteobacteria; order Burkholderiales; family Thiobacillaceae; genus Parasulfuritortus. The sequence goes on from JBBIJC010000008.1 coordinate 11,489, forward strand.
TTGGTATGGACGATCGGCAGGCGCTGGCGGTCGGGCAGCTGGTCGAGCAGCTTGCCCACGTCCCGGCGTGCTTCACTGGCCTCGCTGTCCGAGTAGGCCAGGATGTCCATTACGTCGTCGATCGGGTCGGTAAGCCGGTCGCGGCTGGCGCGGCGGCGTAACAGATCGATCAGCTTGTATTTCGCGATAGCGTGTATCCAGGCCGTCAGCGGCTGGTCTGCAGCATAGGTATGACGCTGGTTGTGTATGGCAAGCAATGCTTCCTGCACGAGATCTTCCACGTCGTCCGGCAAGCGGTTAAGGCGTTTCCTGAAAAAGGCGCGCAAGTGCGTACTCAGTTCCATGAGAAACGCATGGTAAGCGGGTGCATCGCCTTCGAGTCCTTGCAGCAGAAGTTGCCTGAGCCGATCTTCACTCGCGTTCATCCGGTCCATATCTGTCATTCGTTGCATGGCGTCATTTGGTTACAGGCCGGCAAAAACGGTTGGTTGCCAAATTATCGGCGGAAATTATGCATCGCACTGTAACCAATCACCCGGTACGCGCGAATTACCCAATACAGCAACCGAATTCCGACGATGCACGACATGAAACAGCCCATGACGCCGATTCTCCATCCACTCTGGCTACGGGTGACCCACTGGCTGAATGCCCTGGCGGTACTGATCATGGCGACCAGTGGCTGGGCCATCTATGACGCATCGCCGCTATTCGGGTTCGAGTTCGCGAAGGGGTTGACTCTGGGTGGCTGGCTGGGCGGCGCCCTGCAGTGGCATTTTGCCGGCATGTGGCTGCTGGCGGTCAATGGCGTGAGCTATCTGACGCTCAACCTCGGCAGCGGCCGATTGCGCCAGAAATTCTTCCCCCTAACACCTAGATCGATTGTCTCCGACCTGATCGATGCCGTTCGCGGCCGGCTTTCGCATGCCGACTTGAGCCGCTACAACGCGGTTCAGCGTGCCTCCTATCTGTTCGTGATGGTCGATAGTCTGGTGTTGGTGATGTCGGGCCTGGTGCTCTGGAAGTCGGTGCAGTTTCCCCTGCTCAGAGAACTTCTCGGTGGTTACGAGGCAGCGCGTCGGGTCCATTTCTTCGCCATGTCGGCGATGGTCTGCTTCGTGGCGGTTCACCTGACCATGGTGGCACTGGTACCGCGCACGCTGCTCGCCATGATTCGTGGCCGCTGAACAAGGAACGACGATGGACAAACAAACAATCCTGGCTGGCACTGACGAGGTAGTGAAAGAGGCATTGAGCCGATTGGACCAGCCCACACGCCGGCTGTTCATGAAACGGTCGCTCTCGCTGGGTGGCCTTTCCCTGCTCACCGGCTGCTCGATCACCGACAGCGACAGCGCGGAACGCGCGTTGATGAAAATTTCGCGATTCAACGACCGGGTTCAGGCCTGGCTGTTCGATCCAAACCGGCTCGCGCCGACCTACCCTGAATCGATGATCACCCGGCCATTTCCCTTCAACGCCTATTACGGCGAAGACGAGATACCCGAGGTTGATGGCAACGAGTTCCGGCTCGAACTGACTGGCCTGGTGGCAGACCGACATGCCTGGACTCTGCCTGAGCTGCAGGCACTACCCCAGACCGAACAGATCACCCGCCACATCTGCGTCGAGGGCTGGAGCGCCATAGGCCGGTGGGGCGGGGTGCCGTTTTCAGACTTTCTGCGCCGGGTGGGTGCAGATCTGAATGCAAAATATGTCGGCTTCAAATGCGCCGACGATTACTACACCAGCATCGATATGCCGACCGCACTCCATCCGCAGACCTTGCTGACGCTCAGCTATGACGGACAGACCCTGCCACCGCGCTACGGCTTCCCGATGAAGCTGCGCATGCCTACCAAGCTCGGCTACAAGAACCCGAAGCACATTCAGTCGATCTTCGTCACCAATACCTACCCCGGAGGTTACTGGGAAGACCAGGGGTACAACTGGTTCGGCGGTAGCTGAGTTTCGACTCGGCTGCCCTGAAGCATGGCATCACCGCCAATTGTCTTTCACTCAATCACTTAGGAGTCAATCATGAACAAAATCGCCGCAACCCTGATCTGTATCACCGGCCTGGCCATAGGTGGCAGCGCCCTCGCCGATGATGCAATGAGCAAGAACACCATGGCTCAAGACGAAATGGCCAAACCCGCCATGGCCAAGGACGGCATGGCCAAAAAAGGCATGATGAAGAAAAAAACCGTCAAGAAGCACAGCAAAGGCAGCATGGCCAAGGACTCGATGGGGATGGACTCCATGACCAAGGATGGGATGAGCAAAGACGGTATGAAGCAGTAATTTGTCTAGCCGGCTTCTGCATGAAGCCGGCTCCACTGACATTCCCGGAGGTTGTCTGTGCAGGAAAAGGAGAGATGCGCGAGACAGAGTCTCCTCAGCGGGACATCCTTTCGCCTTGCCAGCAGATTCGACCAGTTTCACTGTCGACAGAGACCAGGACAAATCCGTCATGGATTGCTATTTATGTCTGCCACCCACCATCGACCACCATAACTGCACACCGCCAAGATCAACAGCTCTGATTAGACAATATTCATACAATTCAACAGATTACAACAACAACTCAAGGCAACTATTAATAATGGCACAGCTATTGCTTATTAGTTAAGCATCACTGAGTTCAGGAGAAATCAATTGTCATCAAACCAAGCCACTCAGATAGCATTAATAGTCGTTAGCGTGGCCGCTTTTTCGCTAGCCTTAATTGGCAATACCGGCAAAGCAACCGCCTCGGCGCCGGTTACATACAGCATCGACTCGTCACCTGTGGTGCCGCCTCCAGCACAGCCTTCAACTGGCAACGCTGCGAGCGACACCGTCATCGTTGGTTCAATCGTAACCAACTACCAGGGCAATCGCTTCGAAATAACCAAGGACGGCACGCTGGCGCCCTTGGCTGACTGAGCCCATCACCTGGCCAAAGCCAGCGGATGGCGGACTTGGAGAAAACCGACCAGTCCGGAATCTTTCAGATGGCCCAATCAGTTGCTACCGATTGGACCAATCCAGCTACTTCACCGTCACAAACATAGCATCCACCGTCTTGCCATCAGCAGATCGTACCGTTATGCGATGGGCGCCGGGAACCAGCGGCCAGAGCAGGCTGCCGTCAACATCCAGCCAGGCCTGCTCCGCAGGCTTGTCATCAACATACCAGACCAGGTCCTGCCCCATGCCCTTGATGCTGAAACGCACTTTCTGCCGTCCGGCGGGGATGTCCGGGTCGCGGGCCAGCACGGCGCCGTTGCCGGGGCCGTCAATGCGGGCGTTGAGTTCCCCAGACGGGATCACAATCTGCTCCAGTGCAGTACCGGCCAGGAATAGTTCGCGCCGGTCTGGCTCGATGCCAGGCTCGTAATGCACCATCCGGGTTTCCACGCCTGAGGGCGTCCTGGCTGGCCGTCCCGGCCGGCTGTGCTGCAGGTGGTTCATCACCGCCTGCCAGATCGGCGCTGCGCCGGAAATGCCGGACACGTCGCGCATGGGTGCGCCGGAGTCGTTGCCGACCCAGACGCCGACCGTATAACGATCGGTGTAGCCGATGCACCAGTTGTCGCGCATGTCTTTGCTGGTGCCGGTCTTGACCGAGGCATAACCGAGGGTTTCGAGCGGGCTGGACAGGCCGAAGGTCAGGCTGCGCGCGGCCTTGTCGGCCAGCATGTCGCTGACGATGTAGGCGGTCTGAGGCGACAGCACACGCTTGCCGCCGCTGCGCCGGCCTGTCGCCGGCAGCCAGCCGACCCGCCTCACTACACCACCGTTGGCAAGACTGCGATAGGCATTGGTCAAATCCAGCAGGGTCACCTCACCGCCACCCAGGGCCAGCGAATAGCCGTAGAAATCACTGTCATGGTTGAGCGTGTCCAGGCCTAGGTTTTTGAGCTCGGCATAGAAACGGTCGACCCCGACCAACAACAGTGTCCGCACTGCCGGCACGTTGAGCGAGGAACCAAGCGCGGTCCGCGCGCTGACCCAGCCCTTGAAGTCGTGCTCGTAGTTCTGCGGCACATACTGGCCAAGCGGCGTGTCCAGCACCAGCGGGCTGTCCTCCAGCGGCGAGGCGGCGGTGAGCAGGTGCTGCTCGATGGCCAGGCCATAGAGGAAAGGCTTGAGGGTCGAGCCGGGCAGACGCGGTGCGGTCACGCCGTCGACCTCGGCCGCCTGTGAGGTGGTATCGCTGGAGCCGATCCAGGCCAGCACGTCGCCGCTGGCGTTGTCCAGGACCACGACCGCACCGTCCTGCACCTCACGCCCCTGCAGCGCGGCCAGCTGACGCTTGAGCGTGTCGAGGGCGAAGGCCTGCAGCTCGGCGTCGAGCGTGGTGCGCACGCTCTGTCCGGGTTTCAGATCGAGACGGCGGGCCAGATGCGGCGCCAGCTGCGCGTCCATCTCGAGCACGCTGCGCCGGGCGAGCGCGGTCAAGGCCAGACCCTTGATCCGGTTGCAGTTGTTGTCGCCGATGTTCGCTGCCACGCCGCAAGCGCGGGTGGCGACGATCTCCGGCTTGGCGTTGGGGCCGCGCAACAGGGCCGCGAGCAGGCTGGCCTCGGCCCGGTCGAGACCGGAAGGCGCCTTGCCGAACAGGGCGCGGGAGGCCGCGCCAATGCCGGCCAGTTCACCCCGGAAGTGGACCAGATTGAGATAGGCCTCGAGGACCTGTTCCTTGCTCCAGTGCTTTTCCAGTTCACGCGCGGCGAGGATCTGATCCCATTTTTGCGCCATGCTGCGACCGCTGGCAGCCCGTCGCAAGGCGGGGTCGAGCATCCCAGCCAGCTGCATGGTGAGGGTCGAGGCGCCGCGCCGTTCATTCGCCGTCAGGTTGTCCCACATGGCGCTGATCATGGCCAGCCAGTCGACGCCGGCATGGCGCATGAAGCGCTTGTCCTCGGAAGCGATGAGGGCATCGATCATGGCCGGCGACAGGTCGGACAAGGCAACCCAGGGCAGTCGCCGGACGGAGGGGTCGACGCGCACGGTCTGTAGAGGACGGCCAGCGCGGTCCAGCACCCAGGCCTCGGACGGGATGTAGGCGGCGCGGACCTCGACATAGGTCGGCAGTACTTGGCCAGCGGCGGCGAGGCTGCAGGCCAGGAGCCAAGCCAGCCACAGCCAGCGCAGGCGCGACGGCCGCCCGGCAACCGCACCGATGCGGATCAAGGCTTCACATCCACGTCGGCCACCGGCACCTCGCCGAACAGCTCAGGCGCGTACATGGCTTCGGCCCGCGTGGCGGGCAGGTTGAAGTGCCCTTCGTTGTTGAGGCGCACCGTGTACTCGACCGTGAACTGGCCCTTGGGCACGAAGTCGTAATAGGAACGGAAACTGTCATGGGTGCGCTCCTCATAGGCCGGCCAGACCCAACCCAGGCGTTTTTCGCCCTGGGTCAGCAGCGCCGAGTCGCCGCCCAGGCCGGTGCCGAGGATGGTGGCACCAGCCGGGATCGGGTCGAGCAAAGCCACCCAGCCCATGTCGGTCTGCGCGTCCACGGTCAGGCGCACGCGCATGACGTCGCCGCGATGCCAGACCCCGCGTTCACGCTGCTCGATGGGCTGAACTTCGCGGGTGATGCGATAGCCGGCATTGAGCGGCGCCTTGAGCGGGATCGCCGCCAGGCTGGACAGGGTGACCCAGGGCTTGCCCTGGCCGTCATGGCTGAGATTCAGGCTGTCCTGCCCCTTCGGCCAGGGCAACAGGCCGCTTCCTTCCTTCGCCTTGGCCCAGTCCTGTTCCGTAATGTGCCCGGCCAGACTGGCCTTGGTGATGCCGGTCACTGGCACGGTTTCCAGCTTCTCGGAAAACCGTTTCGTGGCCAGTACGCCCCAGGCATTGGCGACGGTGGTGTTCCAGTGCCCTTTCTGCTGCCGGGCCAGCGAGCCGCGCATCAGGCGGCCGGTATCTTCCGGCGTCCAGCCGCCACCTTCCAGCGCCTCCAGGATCATGCGGTTGGCGTTGCTGTCGCCGCCCTCCATCAACCACCACCAGTTGTCGGTGCGCTCGGTCGAGAAGCCCATCACCGTACCCGAGAAGTTGAGGCGTGAACGCAGGATGGTGCGGGCTTCCTTCAGCCGTGCGTCGCGCTCTGGCAGGCTCTGAACGCGGTCGAGGATGGCGATCCAGTCGATCACGGCCGAGGTCGGCCACAGGTTGGGCGTGATGCTGAAGCTGTCCAGCCAGTTGGCCTGGACCTGCACTTCGCTGTATCGCGACAGGGCCTCGATCGCGGCCAGCTTGCGCACTGCGAGGTCGGCCGTGCGCAGGGCCGAGTCGCGCACCACCCGGCCTTCGATGAAGCCTTGCAAGCCCTGAATCATGCGCGTGCGGCTGGCTTCCGGGATCGCGTAACCGGCTTCGGCGCTGACCGAGAGCAGGTAGGCGGTCAGGCTGTCGCTGCCTTCGCGCATGTCGGGCCAGTACTTGGCCAGGCCGTCGCCGTCGAGATAGGCCGGCAGGCTGGCGGCGATGCCGTCCCACGCCGACTCGTCCTCGCGCGCGACGGCCTTGGAGGTCTGCTGTTCGAGGCAGGTCCAGGGGTAGTAATTCATGTATTCCTGCACCCCGGCCAGCTCCCCGGCCAGACTGGCCTGGAACTTGACCCCGATGCCGCCGCGTCCCGGAACCGCGTCGGCCGGACGCTGCACCGGCACCGCGAGCGGCTTGCCGAGCTGCTCCAAGGTGGCCTGGAAGGTGCGCACCGGCACGGCTTCCCTGACCTGCTCGCTGACCTTGAGCCGGTCGCGGGCGTTGCCGCCGCGCTCCCTGGCTTCGATGTCCCAGTCGAGTTTGGCAACATTGAACGGCACCTCGACCGGCAGGCCGATCTCGTGCCCCTCGCCCGCCTCGAGATGCGTACTCAGGGCCTGCAAGGCCTGGCCGTTGAGCCGCGGCGTGACGTCGACATCCATGGCGTGGTCGCCGGTGTTGCGCAGGGTGAAATAGACCTTGAGCCGGTCGCCCTCGCGCACCAGGGGCGCGGCGCCGGACAGTATCTGCAGGTCCTGGGTGACCGCGACGTCGGCCTCGCCGGTGCCGAAGCGGCCGACGTTGACGTTGGCCACGGCAACGATGCGGAACCGGGTCAGGCTGTCGTTGAGCGGCACCTCGACCTCGGCCTCGCCCTGGGCATCGAGCTTGACCCGCCCCTGCCAGAAGATGCGGGTATCAAACAGTTCCCGCGCCTGGCCGCCGGAACCGCCGCCGCCGCCAGCGGTCACCGCCTTGCGGCCGTAGTGGCGCTTGCCGACCACCTGCATCTGCGCGGTGCTGGTGGTCACCGCGATGCCGCGCCGCTGCATCATGGCGTCGAGCAGCTTCCAGCTCTCGTTCGGAGCCAGTTCGAGCAGACCCTCGTCGACCGCCGCCAGCGCGATCTCTGCGTCCTTGCCGGGCAGGCTGCCATCGGGCCGGCGCACCTTGACCTTGACCTTCACCTTGTCGCGGGTGTGGTACGTTTTCCTGTCGGTCTCGACCGCCACCTTGAGGGCATAGCCAGACCAGCCGGCCTGGATCTCGGCCATGCCCATGCGGTAGGCGGGCCGGCCCAGGTCAACCATGGCGGTGGGCTGAACGTCGCCGACCCGGCCGCGCACGGCCAGGGCGCTGACGAACACGTTCGGACCGTACTCGGGCTTGATCGGCACCTCGATCACCGGGTTGTCACGCCGGACCTCGGTCACCCAGGCATCGAGCACGCCCTCGCGCTCGATGCTGACCAGCACCTGCGCCGATTCGAACGGCATGCGCAGGTGAAAACGCGCCTTGTCACCGACCTCGTAGTGCTTGCGTTCCGGGATCAGGTCCATGCGGTCGTTGTCGGAGCTGTCGACCCAGCCGTCGCCCTCGGGTACCCAGAAGTCGCGCTGGGCGTAGGCCGGATTGTTGCGCTGGTCCTTGGCCTGGGCCTCGAAGATCAGGCTGCCGGTGGCCTTGCTGTGCAATTCACAGAAGAACAGGCCGCGTTCGTCGGTGCGGCCGGAGCAGGTGTCGGGCAGCGGCTTGACCTCCTCACCGTGCTGGTAGGCGTAGAAGCCGCCGATCACCCGCTTGCGGTAGGAATACCAGCTGCGTTCGTACAGCCTGCCCTGCACCGCCACGCCGGCGCGCGGCTTGCCGGCGGTGTCGAGGGCGATGATGCGGAAACGCTGTTGTGCCTTGGCCTGGACCCAGGAATCGGGTTTCACACCGAGCATCAAGTCAGACGGGTAAATGACCACGCGGGTTGCGGCGTTGCGGGTCTCGCCGTTGGCATCGCGGTATTCGGCCTCGGCCTGCAGCACGCGCGGCAGGTCGGAATGCGGCAGGCCCTGCCAGCCCCCGCGGCCACTGCCGCTGGCATCGAGCTTGAACTTGAGGGTCTTGAGCGGCGTAACGCCCTTGGCGGTCGACTGCACCGGCAGTTCCTCGTCGGTATCGTAATTGCCGATGGCCCATTCGGCGCGCTCGTCCTGACGGCCGACCTGTACCCGGCCATTGGCGAAGCTGGCGTCCTCGTAGTCGTCGAAGCTCACGTCGTAGGGCTGCAGTTGCCCGCGCAGGGTGACCGGCAGCTGTGCGGCGGCGCCACCGGCAAGGTACTCGGCCTGCATGTCAAGCTTGACCTCGCTGACATTGATCGCCTGGGCCGGACCACTCAGCCGGGCCTTGACGGTAGGCACCCGGAATGCCGCGACCCGGAATTCGCCGGCCGAAAGCTGCTCGCCGCCACGATTCCGCAGCGTGTTCGGGATCAGAATTTCGTAGCTGCCCTGCTTGGCCTCCCTGGGCAGGGTGTACTTGGCGAAGGCGATGCCCTGGCCATCCCAGCTGACCGGCAGCTTGACCTCCTCGTCGCTGCCCTGATGGCGCAGGATGATCTCCTTGCCCAGCCGGGCGGCATCGACAAAGCCGAAGCCGACCGATTTCTTGCGCCGCACGAACAGCTTCATGGCTACTTCCTCGCCCGGCCGGAACAGGCTGCGGTCGAGTACCGCGTGGGCGACGTATGGACCCTGCCAGCTGGCCTGGTAGAGGTTGAAGCGCCAGGGCGAAATGCCCTCGCCCCAGTCCGAGAGCAGGAAGCTGAAGTCACCGTCCTTGGCCGCAGTCACGAACAACTGCCGGTCATACTGATCCATGCAGCCGGGCAGGCGGTCATTGCCGGGCAGTTCATGGTCGATGCGCAGGATGCCGGATTCGTCGGTGCGGCCCTTGGCGTAGATCGTGTTGGCGCAGTCGCGCACCGCCACCTCCGCGCCGGCGACCGGCTGGGCGTTGTCGAGGCGGGTCACCCAGACCAGCGAGGACTCATCGCCGCGCTTGAAGTGCACGGCCAGGTTGGTGACCAGGGCAGTGGTCCGCACGTAATAGGGCTTGGCCTTGTCCATCAGGGCCGCGCCCAGGCGCGGGCTGGCCACCTCGACGATATGAAAGCCGGCGGCGGGGATCGGAATGCCGATCACCTCGGTTTCACGCTCTGGAAGCGGTTTGGGCAGCGCCACCGGCTGGATCTTGTGGCGGGCTTCGAAGATGGAGGTCTCGCCACCGAAATGGACGATGGGGGCGTAGCCCTTCTGCTTGTCGTAAGCGCCATATTGGTTGGCGCTCATCTTCCGGATGCGCCGCATCCAGTCGATGACCTCGGACGGCGACTGGGTCACCAGACGCTCAGCGTTGAGCAGGGCATGGCTCTGGCTGGCCGCACCGACATAACGCATGGTCAGCGGCAGCGCCGGCTGTGCGTTCAGTTCGTAGATACCGAAATCGCTGGCGAATTTGGCCAATGGCGGCGCCAGATCGGTCTTCAGCCTGAGCGGAAAACTGCGCGCGTTGACCAGCGCCCGCCCATCCTGATCCCTGAGTTTGGCCGGCAGGTTGAGCACCAGATTGGCCGACTCCGGAAACGGACCCTCGAAGGTCAGCGATTGGGTGTAACCGGACTTCTTGTCCTCGTCATTGAACTTGCCATGCCAGCGCTTATTGCCGTTGGCCAGGGTCACGGACTCGGCCGACTTCAAACTCACCGGCGAGGTAAAGTTCAGCTGCATGGGCAGAACCGGCAGACAGGGCTGGCGCGGGTTGAGTTTTTCGCAATGGAAGCGGGCGCTGAAATCAGGCCGGGTCTTGAACGCCAGGGCCTGCTCGCCACTGGTGGCGATGCCGCTGGCCGACTCGATGCCCTTGCCCCAGACCAGGCTGACATCGTGATCCGCCGGCAGGCGCCGCCCGCAGCGAAGCACCACAATCGGGGCACCGGGCTTGCCGGCCGAGCGCAACAGGTCTTCACGGGTGTTTCCGCTATGGACATCGAGCAGATAGAAGCTGTGGCCGTTGGCCAGCACCGACAGATAGTCCTGGAAGAAGTTGTCGCTGGCCGCCAGCAGCCTGCGCTTGTCTTCGCCGGTCACCAGCCGGGCCGGGACCTTTTCCGCAATGCCCTCCGCCGCGCACCAGACACGGCCTGCCAGCGTCGATTCCTTGACCGGCGCATCCAGCCCGAGCACGAAGACCTGTTCCTCGCTGATCTGCTCGCCCTCGGCCGGGACCGAAGTCAGGATGGCCGGCCCGCCGGTGGTGAATGCAAAGCGAGCCGGGGTCAGTACCTCGCCCGCCAGATCCTTGCTGCCTTCAGCCAGGGCGAAGCGGCAGGACAGACCGGCCGGCAGATCCTGCTCGAAGTCATAGACCCAGTTGCGGTTGTCGACCCAGCGCCCCTTGCCCTTGGCCGGACAGTCGACCGTGAACGGATCGGCCAGGCGCGGGTCGCCCAGCGGCACCATGTCGACGTCGAAACGCGCCGTGACCTGACGCACGCCCTTGACCTCGCCCTGCGGGGTAAACGATTCAACACCTGCCGCAAGGCCAAGCGTGGAGAGCAGCACCGAGGCCAGCAGGCCCGGAATGGCAAAGCGAAGCATGTGGAACCCCCAATTTATCGACTTTGCGCCAGCATGCCTCAGGCAGTTGGTGCTTTCAATGGGGCCTGGTTCAACGATTCCGGATCCGGTTGAAGACTGGCACTGAACCTCCAGCTTTTGCGAGCAGTACGCCAGCGGTACTGAAGCAGCAGGAGCGAATGGAAGCTCGCTCCTGCCATAGGGCCAAGTTAATCGACTCTGCCTTCGATCACGTTCTCGAACATGAACCGGCCATTGTCGACATCGACCCGAATCACGTCCTTCGGTGCAAACCGTCCGGACAGGATTTCCTTGGCCAGCGGGTTTTCCAGTTCCTGCTGGATGGCGCGTTTCAGCGGCCTTGCGCCGTAGACCGGATCGAAGCCGGCCTTGGCCAGCTCGGCCAGCGCGGCATCGCTGACTTCCAGCTTCATCTCCATCTGGGCCAGACGCTTTTCCAGATAGTGCAGCTGGATGCGGGCGATGCTGGCGATGTGCCGCTCGTCCAGGCTGTGGAAGACCACGACCTCGTCCAGCCGGTTGATGAACTCGGGCCGGAAGTAGTTCTTCACCTCGGCCATCACCGCCAGCTTGATCACCTGGTAGTCGTCGCCGCTCATCTGCTGGATCATCTGGCTGCCCAGGTTGCTGGTCATCACGATCACGGTATTGCTGAAATCCACGGTGCGGCCCTGGCCATCGGTCAGGCGACCGTCGTCGAGCACCTGCAACAGCACGTTGAACACGTCCGGGTGGGCCTTTTCGACCTCGTCCATCAGGATCACTGAATACGGCTTCCGGCGCACGGCCTCGGTCAGGTAACCGCCTTCTTCATAACCGACATAGCCCGGCGGCGCGCCGATCAACCGGGCCACGGAATGCTTCTCCATGAACTCGGACATATCGAGCCGGATGATGTGATCCTGGCTGTCGAACAGGAAGTCGGCCAGGGCCTTGCACAGCTCGGTCTTGCCGACACCGGTCGGGCCGAGGAACAGGAAGGAGCCGTAGGGCCGGTTTGGGTCGGACAAGCCGGCACGCGAACGGCGGATCGCGTCTGCAACCACGCGCACCGCTTCATCCTGGCCAACCACGCGATTGTGGATGCGCTGTTCCATCTGCAGCAGCTTGTCGCGCTCGCCCTGCATCATCTTGGACACCGGGATGCCAGTCGCACGTGAGACCACCTCGGCGATCTCTTCGGCACCGACCTCGCGCCGCAGCAGCTTGAATTCACGTTTGCCCTCGCCCGCCGCCTCGGCCTGTTTCAGCTCAGCTTCGAGCTTGGGCAACTTGCCGTACTGGATCTCGGCTACCTTGTCGAACAGGCCCTTGCGTTGCAGGTCGGCCATCTCGGCGCGCAGGTGGTCGATCTCTTCCTTGATGTGGGCCGAACCCTGGACGACGGCCTTCTCGGCCTTCCAGATTTCCTCCAGGTCGGAATACTCTTTCTCCAGTTTGCGGATTTCGTCCTCGATCAGCGACAGTCGCTTCATTGAGGCCTCGTCCTTCTCGCGCTTGACCGCCTCGCGCTCGATCTTGAGCTGGATCACCCGGCGGGCCATCTTGTCCATGACCTCCGGCTTGGAGTCGATTTCCATCTTGATCCGGCTGGCCGCCTCGTCGATCAGGTCGATGGCCTTGTCAGGCAGGAAACGGTCGGTGATGTAGCGATGGGAAAGCTCCGCCGCCGCGACGATGGCCGGGTCGGTGATCTCGACCCCGTGGTGGACTTCGTACTTCTCCTGCAGGCCGCGCAGGATGGCGATGGTCGCCTCGACTGAAGGCTCGTCGACCAGCACCTTCTGGAAGCGGCGCTCCAGGGCGGCGTCCTTCTCGATGTACTTGCGGTATTCGTCCAGCGTGGTGGCGCCGATGCAGTGCAGCTCGCCGCGCGCCAGGGCCGGCTTGAGCATGTTGCCGGCATCCATCGCACCTTCGGCCTTGCCGGCGCCGACCATGGTATGCAGCTCGTCGATGAACAGGATGATGCGGCCCTCGTCCTGGCCGACTTCCTTGAGCACGCTCTTCAGCCGTTCCTCGAACTCGCCGCGATACTTGGCGCCGGCAAGCAGGCCGGCCATGTCCAGAACCAGCACCCGCTTGCCCTTCATCGTCTCCGGCACCTCGCCATCGACGATGCGCTGGGCCAGACCTTCGACGATGGCGGTCTTGCCCACGCCCGGCTCGCCGATCAGCACCGGGTTGTTCTTGGTCCGCCGCTGCAACACCTGGATCGCGCGGCGGATCTCGTCGTCGCGGCCGATCACCGGGTCCAGCTTGCCCTGGCGGGCGCGCTCGGTCAGGTCCAGGGTGTATTTGCTCAAGGCCTGGCGCTGGCCTTCTGATTCCTGCGAACTCACCCCTTCGCTGCCGCGCACGGCATCGATAGCGGCGGTCAGGTTCTGGGTCGTAGCACCGTGTTCCTTGAGCAGCTTGCCGGCTTCGCCCTTGTCTTCCAGGCAGGCGAGCAGGAACAGTTCGCTGGCGATGAAGGCGTCGCCGCGTTTCTGGGCGAATTTGTCGGTCAGGTTGAAGATCTTGTCCAGATCGCGCGAGATGCTGACCTCGCCGCCGTGGCCTTCCACCTTGGGCAGCCGGTCCAGGGCCTGCTGGATGCCGGTCAGCAGGGCCGGCACGCGGGCACCCGCGCGTTGCAGGATGGCGCGGGCGCTGCCGTCATCCTGGTTGATCAGCGCCGCCAGCACGTGCAGCGGCTCGATATAGGGATTGTCGTTGCCGACCGCGAGGCTCTGGGCCTCCTGGATGGCGGACTGGAACGGCGTGGTCAGTTTGTCGAAGCGCATGATCTCCACTCGGGAAAGGGTTTAACTACACCCAAGATAGGGAGATTCGACAGGATTTCAATGGCGCACTCGGCGCCAGGCCGATTTAAGTGAGCGCTGTGGTGAGCGGGCGTCCGTACTTGATGCCGTACATGATGGTATCGGCGTGACGGAGCAGGGAAAGCGCGTCGGCGCCATCGTCGGGATACATGGCACTGCCGATACTGATTCCGACCCCCATTTCCCGGTAGGCACGAGAGATCGTGGCCTGGAGGTTGTCCTGGATCTTGCCCTCGACCTTGTCCACTTCGTCGCGCCGTTCAACCTGTTCCAGCAACACGACGAATTCGTCGCCCGACAGGCGGGCCAGGGTGTCCTGGGCGCGGATCGTGCCGCGTATGGTTTCCGCCGTGGCCACCAGGAATCGATCACCGGCGTCATGACCGTAATTATCGTTCACCAGCTTGAATCGATCGATATCCAGAAACAGCAAGGCCAGATGTGAAGCGTCCCGTTTGGCCCGTAATATGGCTTGTTCCAGGCGGTCCATCAGCAGGCTTCGGTTGGGCAGGTTGGTCAGGCTGTCGTGACTGGCCAGGTAGGCCAGACGCAATTCATGTTCGCGCCGCTCACGGTCATGGCTGTGATGCTCGAACGACAGCTTGACCAGAACCACCAGCACGACAAACTCGATCAGCACGATGCTGGTCAGGGCCGGCAGATCGAAATCCTGCCAACGCATCTGCTTGCTGATTTCAATGACAAAGGGCTCATTGCTGGTGGCGCGCATATCCAGCTGCCACTTGAACAGCGGCAGGAGCGCCGACTCCAGACGGCTGGCCTGAATTTCAGCATGGCGAAACAGCAAACCGCTCGGCTCATCCGCGCCGGGTTTGGTATGGCGAATGGCGATGCTGATGTCTTTCTGCCCAGTCAACCAGGGCAATTCCCCGATCTTGTCGGCTCGAATGACCAGCTTCGCGAAACGGGTCTGATCGTCATTGGCCGGGCGGATCATCATGAAGGCCAAGGGACCGCTGATCGTTTGATACGGCGCGCTGAACGCGCGCTGGCCGGACTGGATGGCTTCGCTCAGGGCCACTGCCTGGACCCCGGCCGAACTGACATCCAAGCCCAGAACATGACTGGTCTTCGGGGTTGACGGCTCAATGAAGGTTGTTGCGTAATAGATTTCCTTGTCCTCCGGCGGCAGCCAGGTGCGGGTATGGTCGTAGTCGAAGCGGCGAATCTGGAACGGCTTGTGCAAAAGTTCGCTCTCGGCCTGTTCGAACGCGGGCAGCTGCTCCCTGTGCACCAGTTCGATCAGTTCCAGCATGTAGATTTGCGGATAGATCGCACGCATCTGGCTGGCATAGCGGGACACCATGAGCCGGTCGGCTGGATCCTTGACATTCATGACTTCCAGCATCGCTGAATAGCCTTCGAGCACGGAAGTGATGCCGTGTTCCAGTTCGGCAAAATGACTGCCGACCGCTTCGGCACGTTCGCCGAACGCCCGTTCCATCTTGTGGACCTGGGCATTGACAAAGGCAACCACACCAACGACCGACACCATCAGCCAGAATAACGGAAGCAGAAAATAGGCCTGGCCGGCCCCTCGCCTGGGATGAAAAACCCCGTTATCCAGAACTGCTGCGGCCCCGCTCGATGTCATAATTCGCGTACTTTTTAATATCCGCAAACATTACACTCAAGAGCCCCTATGTGGCATATCACAAAAGTCATAGATATAAACCAGCATATCGCACTGGATATTGAACGTGCGCTCCGGGAAGACATGGCAGACCGCGGCGATCTGACCGCCGCACTGATTCCGGCTGAACAGCATGCCCATGCCAGAGTCATCACCCGTGAAGACGGGGTGCTGGCCGGGACGTCCTGGTTCGAAGCGTGTTTCAGGTCACTTGACCCCAACGCCCGAATTTTCTGGCTGGCCGAAGACGGCGAGCCGGTGTCGGCTGGCCAGACCCTATGCGAAGTCAAGGGCAAGGCCCGTGCCCTGCTCAGCGCCGAACGCCCGGCCCTGAACTTTCTGCAGACCCTGTCCGGCGTGGCCAGCGAAACGCGGAATTACGTCGCCGCCGTCGCCGGCACCCATGCCCGCATCTACGACACCCGCAAGACCATTCCCGGCCTGCGTACCGCATTGAAATATGCCGTCCACTGCGGTGGCGGCGAAAACCAGCGCATAGGCCTGTTCGACGGCATCCTGATCAAGGAAAACCATATCGCTGCCGCCGGTGGCATCCGCCCCGCCCTGGAACAGGCGCGCGCCCTGGCTCCCGCCGAGGTGAGCGTGCAGATCGAAGTGGAAGACATGGCTCAACTGGGCGAGGCCCTGGACGCCGGCGCCAAACTGATCCTGCTCGACAATTTCACCCTGGAAACCATGCGCGAGGCCGTGCTGCTCAATGCCGGTCGCACCCAGCTTGAAGCCTCCGGCGGCATTACCCTGGACAACGTCCGCTCGGTCGCCGAAACCGGGGTCGACCGCATCTCAATTGGCAGCCTGACCAAGAATGTCCGGGCGCTGGACTTGTCGATGCGCTTCGTGGACTGAGCCGGAACAGGTCCTCAGCGTCGAAGCCGGGCGAAGTCCGGCGGCTCCCATTCCCGCAAGGCCAACAGCAGCCCCATGCCGCGGCGCGTCCCGTCCGGGGCAGCCAGACTCTCGTCGTGCAACGCGGCAAAACTACGCCGCAAACGACGTACTTGCAGCATGAACTGCGCATTGGCCTCGGGGCTGAGCATGCCATGCACGAAAAACAGTGTTTCATCCTCCTGGCTGAACCCGCCGGCCAGAAAATCATCCTGTCCGCGCTCGCGAAAATAACGCCGGATCGGCCCTTCGGGCAGCCAGTCGAAATCGCGCGCGACATTGATCCGGATGCGGTTGCCGGGCAGCAGGTCGATCAACCGTAAACGGTCCAGCCTGGCCAGGCGCTGTATGCACTCGGCCTGGTCGAGGCGGTAATGGGCCACGATATCGGCCATGGTCCAGTGGTTGAGCGCGCAGGTCGCCACCAGGAGCAACTTGGGATCCGAGACCAGTTCGGCCTCCTGGTCGGCCGCCAGCCCTTGCAGTTTCGGCGTGCTGGAGGCGGCCTCCTGGGTCAGTTCGGCCAGCGTGAGGTCGAGCATGGCACACAGCGCCATCATCCGTTCGAGGGGTATCCGGCCGGTTGAAAACAGCCGCTTCACGCTCGGTTCGGAAAGCCCGAGCGTGGCCGCAACGTCCCGGTAAGTCAGCCCCCTGGCCCTCAGATGGCGTTTGATGGTGGCCAGCAAAAGTTGCAGCTCGGTCATGATCAACCAATAAAGTATCAAAATAGGATACTTATTAGCTTGCCATACGCGACATCAATGATAAAGGTTTAAATAATTACCCACACAAGCCAGAGTGATGGCGTCACCACTCAAAACGGATTCATGCCATGAAACGACTGCTGCCCCATCTGCCTCCATTACTCACCCTGGCAATCGCATTCGCCATGTTCCTCCATGGCCCGATCGCCCAGCTGCCCCATTACCATGATTTTGCCGACAGCCGGAGCTGGCATGGCCTGCCCAACGCCGCCGACGTGCTGTCCAACGTGGGATTCGCTCTGGTCGGAACCTGGGGACTGGTCCGGCTCTGGCCTTTGCGCCGGAGACCGGAACTGGCCGCCGGCTGGCCCGGCTATGCCCTGTTTCTGGCGGCCCTGGTGCTGACCGCGTTCGGCTCCAGTTACTACCACCTGTCACCGGACGACGCCCGGCTGGTCTGGGATCGCCTGCCCATCGCCCTCGCCTGCGCCGGTCTGCTGGCGGCCGTGCGGGCCGAAACCCGGACGAGAACCCACGTCCGGGCATGGACCCTTTGCCTGTCGGCCGCTGCCGTGGCGAGCGTGGCCTGGTGGCATTTCACCGGACTGCATGGACAGGGCGATCTGCGGCCCTATCTGCTGCTGCAGGGTCTGCCCCTGCTGCTGATCCCGCTCTGGCAGGCCATCCACGACGCACCGCGCCAGGACCGGGTCGCGTTTGGCGCCGCCCTGGCGCTGTACGCGCTGGCCAAGGTCACCGAACTCTACGACCATCAGATCCTTGCCATCCTGGGCAGCCTGAGCGGCCACACCCTTAAGCATCTGCTGGCGACGGCCGCCGCCTTGATATTGGCCTCGCACCTGATCCACAGAGTGGACGAAAAACTGGCCGAACCGGCCTTCGAACGCTGATTTCGGTTATCGTAGCGGCCAAAAAAAGGGGTTGAAATGCGTACATTGATACGTGCTGTGCTGCGCCTGATCGCGCAGATCTTGTTCCGGGTTCGCGTCCTGGGCGACGTGAGTCACTTCCAGGCTAGCCGTCTGTTGGTCATTGCCAACCACGAGTCGTTTCTTGACGGTCTGCTGATTGGTCTGTTCCTGCCCGTGGACCCGGTATTCGTGGTGCATACCGGGGTGGTGGCGAACCCGTGGTTCCGGCTGCTGTTGCGCGGTGTCGATCACCTGGCGGTGGATCCGACCAATCCGATCGGGATGAAGCATGTGGTCCGCCTGATCGAGTCCGGGCGCCCCGTGGTGATCTTTCCCGAAGGGCGGATCACCGTCACCGGCAGCCTGATGAAGGTCTACGACGGTCCCGCCTTCGTTGCCGAGAAGACCCAGGCGACCATCGTGCCGGTGCGCCTGGACGGCCCGGCGCGCAGCTACTTCTCCCGCCTGTCCGGGCGTTACCCGCGCCGGTTGCTGCCACGGGTCACCCTGACCGTCCTGCCGCCAACTCGAATCACGGTCGCTCCGCAAGGCAGCGCGAAGGCACGCCGCCGGGCCGCCGGCGATGCGATGCGCAAGCTGATGCAGGAAATGCTATTCGCCTCACGGCCCAACCAGACCTTGTTCTCGGCCCTGTGCGACGCCATCGACATCCACGGCCGACACCGGCGGCTGATCGAGGACATGCGCCAGATCGAGTATTCCTATCAGGACCTGCTCAAGATGACGCTGATGCTGAGCCGCCTGGTGGTCCGCGCGTCCGGTTCGAACCAGCCCGGCGAGCGGATCGGGGTCCTGCTGCCCAACCTGACGGCGACTCTCGGCGTGCTGATCGGCCTGACCGCCCAGAACCGGGTGCCGGCCATGCTCAACTACACCGCCGGTACCGATGCGCTGCAGGCGGCCTGCACCGCCGCACAGATCAGAACCGTGGTCACCTCGCGCACCTTCGTCGAACAGGCCAAGCTCGGCGATACGCTGGCCCGGCTGCAAGGAGTGCACGTGCTTTATCTGGAAGACCTGCGCGCGTCGACAACCCTCGTCGACAAGCTCTGGCTGATGACCTGGGCGCTGTGGTTTCCGCGCTGGGTGAATCGCTCCGGCTCACCGGAGGAAGCAGCCGTGGTGCTGTTCACCTCGGGTTCCGAAGGCAAGCCCAAAGGCGTCGTGCTGCCCCATCGCGCCATCCTGGCCAACATCGCCCAGATCCGGGCCGTGGTCGATTTCTCGGTCGACGACAAATTCCTCAACGCCCTGCCCATCTTCCATTCCTTCGGCCTGACCGCCGGCACGCTGCTGCCGGTACTGACTGGCTGCAACCTGTTCCTCTACCCCAGTCCGCTGCACTACCGGGTCATCCCCGAGATCGCCTACGACCGCAATTGCACGGTCCTGTTCGGCACCAGCACCTTCCTCGGCAACTACGCCAAGTCGGCGCATCCCTACGACTTCTACCGCCTGCGCCACATCGTCGCCGGGGCCGAGAAGCTGGCCGAACCGGTGCGCCAGCTGTGGTTCGAGAAGTTCGGCCTGCGCATCCTGGAAGGCTATGGCGCGACCGAGACCGCGCCGGTACTGGCGGTGAACACGCCCATGGCCTATCGCACCGGCACCGTGGGCCAGTTCCTGCCCGGCATCGAATACCGGCTGGTGCCGGTGCCCGGCATCGCCCGGGGCGGTCTGCTTCATGTCCGCGGCCCCAATGTCATGGCCGGCTATCTGCGCTTCGAACAGCCCGGTCTGCTCCAGCCGCCGGCCTCGGAGCTCGGCGCCGGCTGGTATGCCACCGGCGATGTGGTCGACGTGGATGGCGACGGCTTCGTGCACATCGTCGGCCGGGTCAAGCGCTTCGCCAAGATCGCCGGCGAGATGGTGTCGCTGGAAGTGGTCGAAAAACTCGCGGCGGCGGCCTCACCCGGCGCGGCCCACGCCGCCTCGGTGCAGCCCGACGCGCAGAAGGGCGAGGCGCTGGTGCTGTTCAGCACCGATCCGCAACTGACCCGCGAAGCTTTGCAGACCAAAGCCAAGGAAACCGGCGTGGCCGAGCTGGCGGTGCCGCGCAAGATCGTCGTGGTCGAGGCCCTGCCCCTGCTCGGTACCGGCAAGACCGACTACGTGACCCTCAAACAATGGGCGGAGGCCGCATGACCAGAGGCAGAGACAAAGAAATTCGTCGTTCCCGCGCAGGCGGGAACCCAATCATTTCAAGTAACTGGATGCCCGCCTGCGCGGGCATGACGGACCACTAGAGGCATCGATGAGCACTCAATCCCACCTGCTCGCCAGCCGGCGTTTCCTGCCGCTGTTCCTGACCCAGTTCCTCGGCGCGTTCAACGACAACACCTTCAAGAACGCGCTGGTGGTGCTGCTCACCTTCCAGGCGGCGCAATGGACCACGCTCTCGCCCGGTATTCTGGCCAACCTGGCGGCGGGCATCTTCATCCTGCCCTTCTTCCTGTTTTCGGCCACGGCCGGGCAGCTGGCCGACAAGTACGACAAGGCGCGCCTGGCCCGGCTGGTCAAGGTGCTGGAGATCGGCATCATGCTGGTCGCGGGCGCCGGCTTCTGGCTGCACAGCCTGGCCTGGCTGTTCGGCGCGCTGTTTTTGCTAGGCCTGCATTCCACCCTGTTCGGCCCGATCAAATATGCCCTGCTGCCGCAGCACCTGCAGCCGGCCGAACTGCTCGGCGGCAACGCCCTGGTCGAGGCTGGCACCTTCATCGCCATTCTGCTCGGCACCCTGGCCGGCGGGCTGCTCGCCGGTCTGGGCCAGCCGCTGGTCATCGCCGGGGCCGGTCTCGCCGTTGCCCTCGCCGGCTACGCCGCGAGCCGGGCCATCCCGGCCGCACCCGCGCCAATGCCCAACCTCACCATTCAGGCCAATCCGTTTGTCGAAACCTGGCGCAACATCGGTTTCGCCCGCGAGAACCGCTCGGTATTTCTGTCCATCCTGGGCATCTCCTGGTTCTGGCTGTTCGGCGCGCTGTTCCTGGCCCAGTTTCCGGCCTATGCCAAGACCGTGCTCGGCGGCAGCGAATCGGCGGTGACCCTGCTCCTGGCCACCTTCACCATTGGCATCGGCCTCGGCTCGCTCGCCTGCGACAAGCTGTCCAGCCACCGGGTCGAGCTTGGTCTGGTGCCGTTAGGCTCGATCGGCCTGACCGTATTCGGGCTCGATCTGGCCCTGGCCTCGCCGAGCGGCCTGCCGCCCCAAGTCGCCCTGACCCTGGCGCAATTGCTTGGCCAGCCCGGCACCTGGCACATCCTGGCCGACCTGGCGCTGATCGGCCTGTTCGGCGGCTTCTTCATCGTCCCGCTCTACGCCCTGATGCAGATGCGCAGCCGCGAGGACTGCCGGGCCCGGATCATCGCCGCCAACAACATCGTCAATGCGCTGTTCATGGTTGTCGGCGCACTCCTCGCGGCCGGTCTGCTGTCGCTGGGCTGGACCATTCCGGACCTGTTCGCCGCTGCCGCGCTGCTGAATGTGCTGGTCGCGCTTTACATCTACAGCCTGGTGCCGGAGTTCCTGGTCCGCTTCGTGGTCTGGCTGCTGATGCATACGCTGACCAGGGTCCAGGCAAACGGCTTCGAGCAGATTCCCGATGACGGACCTGCACTGATCCGGGTCGACGGCCATGGACCGCTTTACCCGACCGATGTGCTCATGATCATGGCCGCCAGCCGCCGTCCGATCCGCTTCGTGCTCGACCGCGCCATGGCGCGGCGGCCCGTGCTCGGCTGGCTGCTTGGCCAGGCCGGGGCCATCTTCACCGACTCGGGCGGTGCCGTGGATGCGGCCCGCGCCGCACTCCGGGCCGGGCATCCGGTGCTGCTGGCAACCGGCCCGGAGGATTCCGCAGTACTGACTGCCGGCCTGGCCGTGCCAACGTTCGCCGTTTCGATCGAGCGTCGAGCCGACCTGTTGCAAACCCATCGGCTAGCGCTAGCCGCTTGCGCAACCGACGACGCCCCAAAACCCGGAACTACGGAAGGTTGATCATGTGGCTATTGTTCGCGGTTGTCGGTCTGGTGCTTGGCCAGATCTCGGGCGGGCTCGGCGGCGCCGTTCTGGGGGGCCTGCTGGGTTATGCGCTGACCCGCCTGGACCGGGTCGAGGCCCGCCTCAGGGCGATGGATGCGCGCCTGAGGACATTGGAAGTCAGGCCAAGCGCCCACATCGAACCGGCCCAGCCCCCCCGTGAACCCGTTCCGGCGGCACCCGTCAATCCGGCCCCAGCCGAGATGGCAACCGTGGTCGAACCGGCGCCCGTTCAAAGACCGATGCCGCAATTCGCCCCCCGCCCCGCTGTGCCGCCGCCCGCACCCTGGTCGTCCGGCCTGGTCACCCGCCTGCTGTCCGGCAACATCCTGGCCAAGCTGGGCATGGTGCTGCTGTTCTTCGGCATCGCCTCCGCCCTCAAGCTCGCCGCCGAGCATGGCGTCTTCCCACCCTACTTGCGCCTGGTCGCCGCCACCCTGGCCGGCCTGCTCAGCATCTGGGCCGGCGCTGCCCCGGCCAGCGGCCAGCCGTTCCGGCCGGCCTGGCTGTTCCGCTTCGCGCCGATCGCGGAGCAGGCCCGGACCGGGTTCGGCTTCGCCCTGGAAGGCGGCGGCTTCGGCATCCTCTACATCGCCACCTATTTCGCACTGGAATACTACGGCTACATCGGCCCGGCCACCGCCTTTCTGCTGTTCGCTGGACTGGGCCTGGCCTGCCTGATCCTGGCCATGCGCCAGGAAAGCCAGAGCTTCGCCCTGCTCGGCCTGCTCGGCGCCTTCCTGGCCCCGATGCTGGTGCCCGGTCAGGGCAATCATGTGGTCCTGTTCGGTTATCTGGTCCTGCTCGATGCCTTCATCCTGGGCGTGAGCCTGCTCCGGGCCTGGCGCCTGCTGATCGTCACCAGCTTCGCCGCCAGCCTCGCACTCGGGCTGGCCTGGGCCGTTTCCAGCTACCAGCCCGACCTGCGCTCCCATGTCGAGGCACTGGTGCTGGCCCTGTTCGCGCTCTATAGCGCGACGCCCTGGCAAGCCGCCCGGCGCGGGCCACCGGCCCAGTGGGGCTGGCAATCGGCCCTGCTGCTGTTCGGACCGGCCACCGCTGCTGCGGTGGTGCAAACCGCACTCTATGCCGGCGATACCGATTTTCTGGCCCTGAGCAGCCTGTGTGCCGGGCTCTGGTACGGCTTGCTCTACCGTCTGACCCGCGCCACCGGCGACAGCCTGCTGAGCCAGGCCCAGGCCGGGCTCGCCCTGACCTTCCTGTCCCTGGCGCCCTGGCTCGCCTTCAGCCAGAACGTGGCCGGCGTGTTCTGGGCGCTGGAAGGCGGCGGGCTGATCTGGTTCGGCATCCGTTCCGGCCGCCGCCTGCCTGTACTGGCCGGCACCCTGCTGCAACTGTTGTCCGGCTTGCTGCTGATCGATCTATGGCTGCGCGGCCCGGACGGCCTGCCCTTCCGCGACAGCCTGTTCCACGCCAGCCTGCTTCTGGTCGCGGCCGGTGGCCTGAGCAGTTTCGCCACTCGCGCCATACCGCGTTATCACCGGCCGTTCCTGGCCTGGACGCTGGCCTGGTGGTTCGCCATCTTCGATCTGGAACTGGGCCGCACACTGAGCGAAGCCCAGACCGGGTCGGCCATGCTCGGCCTGGCGGCACTGACCGCGGCCGGGCTGGAATGGCTTGGCCGCCGGCTGGCCATGAGCGATGTCCGCGCCGCTTCGCTCCTGCTGCTGCCGGCCATGGCCCTGACCCTCGCCGCCACCTACCTGGATGCCGGACATCCGCTGGCCAACGGACTCTGGCTGATCCTCCCGCTGGCGCTCTCCGTGCATTGGCTTGGCCTGTTCCGGCAGGAACGCGACGGCCTGGACTGGTTCGTCGCCGAACGCCATGTCGGCGCGTTCTGGCTGCTGACCTGGGCCCTGGCCTGGGAAATCGCCTGGCAGGCGGCGCAAATCCCGGCCCTGGGCTACGCCATCCCTGAAGCACTGCGCGCCCTGGCCCTGGCCGCCGCGCTGCTGATCGTTCCGCGCGCCGGCAGCGGCTGGCCGTTCAGCATTCATCGCGGTACGTATCTCAAGGCCGGGCTCATCCTGCCCGCGCTGCTGGCCTGGTTTTGGCTGTTCTCCACGGCGACCAGCCTGACCGGGGCCTGGGGCCTGCCCTATGTGCCAATCCTGAATCCGCTCGACACCTCGGCGCTGCTGCTGATCTGGGCGCTGTATGGTCACTGGCGCGCAACGGGCCACTTCGCCATGCAGTCCGGCTATCCCGCCCTGTTCGGCCTGGCGCTGCTGCTCTGGCTCAGCCTGATCCTGGCCCGCGTCGTGCACCACTGGACCGGCGTTCCCTTCCTGCCCGACCTGCTCTGGCATTCGGCCCTGCTGCAGGCCCTGTTGTCGCTGGGCTGGACCGCCTTCGCCCTGGTCGTGATGGTCGCCGCCTCGCGCCGCCAAGTCAGACTGCCCTGGTTCGCCGGCCTCGGCCTGTTGCTGCTGGTGTGCGTAAAACTGGTCGGCGTCGACCTGGCCAATGTGAGCGGGATGTTACGGGTGCTGTCGCTGATCGGCGTCGGCCTGCTGGTCCTGGGCGCCGGCTATCTGGCGCCGGTGCCGCCCAGGCTGGCCGCTTCGGATGGGGACTCAGACTGAAGGCCCAGCTTTGCGCCAGGTCCGTTGCCAAGGCAAAACCGTCAGAACTGACTATCCGCTTCCTTCATGCGCAACTGGCGCGCGGCTTCTTCGCTGATGGCATCGTCGATTTCGCGCATGACGCTGTTCAGGTCGACCGGCGCTTCGCTCTCCACGAACTGACCAGTCAGCGCCACCTCGGGCGTCAGTTCGTTGTGTTCGTACAGCGACCAGATTTCCTTGCCGTATTGAGTGCTCAGCAAGTCAGGCGCAAAACGGCCGAAGTAGCTGACCAGATTGGCCACATCGCGCTCCAGCATGGCCTTGGCGTGGTTGTTGCCGGCCGCGTCGACGGCCTGCGGCAGGTCGATGATGACCGGACCATCGCTGCAGACCAGGATGTTGTATTCCGACAGGTCGCCGTGGATGATGCCCGCGCAGAGCATCAGCACGACCTGCCTGAGCAGGGTCTGGAAGTGTTCGCGGGCCTGCTCGGGGCTGAACTGAAGATCGTTCAGGCGCGGTGCGGCGTTGCCCTGCGTATCCGTGACCAGTTCCATCAGCAGCACCCCGGCATGGAAGTTGTACGGCTTGGGCACGCGCACGCCGGCGGCGGCAAGCCGGTACAGGGCATCGACTTCGGCGCTCTGCCAGGCCTCTTCCTGGGCCTCGCGGCCATAACGCGTGCCTTTGGCCATGGCCCGCGCCTGGCGGCTGTTCTTCACCTTGCGGTTTTCGGTGTATTCGACGCTCTGGCGGAAGGCGCGCTTGTTGGCCTCCTTGTAGACCTTGGCGCAGCGCACCTCATCGCCGCAGCGAACGACAAAGACCATCGCTTCCTTGCCGCTCATGAGCTGACGGATCACGCTGTCGATCAGGCCGTCCTCAAGCAGCGGCTCCAGCCGTTTTGGGATTTTCATGGCTGTGTTTTCCCCAACGCAGGGCCAACCCGAAGCAGCGCACACAGGATCGGCGAAAGCCGGGTCAAAGCTTGGGTTCCGGCCTGGATCAATCTAGGCTGCCAGGTCCGAAATCGTGGAGGCCCGCTTCACGTTCCAGCGGGTGATCGCGATAGAAATGACGGCCACGCAGGGCCGTGACCAGCGCCAGGCCGAAATAGGCCGGCAGGAACAGCGGGCCGAACCACTCGTATTGCCGGACATGCCGGCGCTCATGTTCGCGCCAGTAATCAAGGGCATCCGAATGCCTGGCCAGGATGACATGACCAAGCGTCACGGCCTGGGCATTGCGACCCAGCAGACCGAGAAAGCAGGAGTCGGTGATTTCGAGGACGCCGCGCTGCCACCTCCATTGTTTGCCGGTCAGGCCAAACAGCAGGCCGAGCAGGCTATTGGGCGAAGCCCAGAGGTAGGCCAGTAGCCGGATCACGTTGCAATCAGCGGATAGGCGCTGTGGCCGCCGTGCAGGAACACCGCGAACGGGCGGCCTTCTGCCTGCCAGTAGCAGGCCGCATCGGCCAGGATGTCGAGCATGGTAGCCCAGTCTTCAGGCGCCTTCTGTTCCGGCATGCCGGCCTCGTCGATCGACAATGCGACTGCGCCCTGGTGCCAGGACAGGTCGGTCAGGCACTCCTCCAGCGCATCCCAGTTATGGCCGAAATAGTCCGGGAAGGCGAGCGCCTTGGCGATGGCCTTGAGCATCGCCGACTTGCCGGTCAGGTGTTTTCCAGCCACGGCAATCGCCTCGGGCAGCGCTTTGCCGTCAGCCAGGCGATACAGGCCATTGCGTTCGGGATTGCCGAGAATATCGGCCAGGGGAATCGGACGGCTCATTCCTGAATCCTCCAGAAGGTCCGGTAATGATCCTGCGTGTAGTAATACTCGTCCGGCTGGCCGGCGATGATCCGCCGCGCACCGCGGTCCCCTTTGCCGGGGGTCGGCACAGTGTATTCGTGGTAATAACCGCGCGGCTTCGGCGGCAGCCGGTTCTCGCGATTCTGAAACACGATGCCGTCACGGCGGTACGGAAACGGGCCACCCTGCTTGATCAGCGTCAGGGTTTGCCGAGCTTCCGGCGGCAAGCCGGCGATGTGCGCACTGGTGATGCGATCGGAACGCGGATTGTTCCAGAAGGCCTGCGCGCCGGTCGCAACCAGCAGCCCAAGGAGCGCGACCAGGAACAGGCGCATGAGCGGTTGACAAGTCATTTGTCGTTGGCGTGGGCAGTGATCATGGCCTTGACCGCATCGACGCTGACATCGAGCACTTCATAACGCTGCGGCAGGCTTTCCAGGTTCTCAAGTCCGGCCGGCCGTTCCGGCTTGCGGCCCAGTGCTTCGACAATGGCGTCCTCGAACTTGGCCGGCAGCGCAGTTTCCAGGCAGACCAGCGGGATGCCGGCGGCGCGATGCTCCAGACCTACCTTCAGGCCGTCGGCAGTGTGGGGGTCGATCACCGTGCCGAACTTGTCGGCGGCCATGCGGATGGTGGCCATGCGGTCGGCGTGGGTGCTCTTGCCCGACACCATGCCATAGCCGGCAACCCGGTCGAACAGGCCGTGCTGCTTTAGGTCGAAGGCACCGCCCTGGTCGACGGCGCTCCACAGCTCGCGCACCTTGGCGACATCGCGGCCGGTCAGGTCGAAGATGAAGCGCTCGAAGTTGGACGCCTTTGAAATATCCATTGACGGGCTGGAGGTATGGGCCGTCTCGGCCGCGGTGCGCGGGCGATAGACGCCGGTGCGGAAGAACTCGTCGAGCACGTCGTTCTCGTTGCTGGCGACGACCAGCTGATCGATGGGCAGCCCGAGCTGGCGCGCGATGTGGCCGGCGCAGACGTTGCCGAAGTTGCCCGATGGCACCGAGAACGAGACCTGCTGGCTGTTGTCGGCGGTGACTGCGAAGTAGGCCTTGAAATAATAGATCGACTGCGCCGCAACGCGCGCCCAGTTGATCGAGTTGACCGCACCAATCCGATACCGGCCCTTGAATTCCAGGTCGTTGGAGACCGCCTTGACGATGTCCTGGCAGTCGTCGAACACGCCGCGCACCACCAGATTGTGGATGTTGGCGTCCTGCAGGCTGTACATCTGGGCCTGTTGGAAGCGGGTCATGCCCTCCAGCGGCGAGAGCATGAACACGCGCACGTTGTGCTTGCCGCGCATCGCGTATTCGGCGGCGGAGCCGGTGTCGCCCGAGGTGGCGCCCAGGATGTTGATATCCATGCCGGCCTTGTCGAGGGCGTACTCGAACAGGTTGCCGAGCAGCTGCATGGCCATGTCTTTGAAGGCCAGGGTCGGGCCGTTGGACAACTCCAGGATGTAGAGACCGTCTTCCAGCTTGCGCACCGGGGTGATCTGGCTGAAATCGGAATCGGACCGGCCGTGGCCGTAGACTTCGGCGGTGTAGGTCCGGTCTACGATGTCCTTGAGGTCGGCAACCGGGATATCGTCGGCCAGCCGGGACAGGATGGTCAGCGCCAGCTCGCGATAGTCCATGCTCCGCATCACGGCCAGGTCATCGGCACTGAATCGGGGATAGGACTCGGGCATGTACAGCCCGCCATCCGGCGCGAGGCCGCCAAGCAGGATTTGCGAGAAGGTTTGAGCCGGCGCATTGCCGCGGGTGCTGATGTATTTCATGGCTTAGCCGTTCAATTCTTCCAGGCGAATTTTGGTCACCTTGCCGCCGATGCTGTCGAGCGCCTCGACCTTGGCAATGGCAGCGTTGATGTCCTTCTCCCGGGCAAGATGGGTCAGAATCACGACGTCGGTCTGGGCTTCGCCCTCGGCCGGCTCCTTCTGCATCATGGCGTCGATCGAGATCGACAGGTCGGCCAGGATGCGGGTGACGTCGGCCAGCACGCCGGGCTTGTCGGCGGCAGTCAGGCGCAGGTAGTAGGCGGTCTCGACCTCGTCCAGCGGCAGGATCGGCAGGTCGGATAGCTGATCCGGCTGGAAGGCGAGATGCGGCACGCGGTTCAGCGGATCGGCGGTCAGCAGGCGGGTCACGTCGACCAGGTCGGCGATCACGGCCGAAGCGGTCGGCTCTGCGCCGGCGCCCTTGCCGTAATACAGCGTGGCGCCGACGGCATCGCCCCAGACCAGGACGGCGTTCATGGCGCCCTCGACGTTGGCGATCAGGCGCTTGGCCGGGATCAGGGTCGGGTGCACGCGCAGTTCGACGCCCGCCGCCTTGCGCTTGGCGATGCCGAGCAGCTTGATCCGGTAACCGAGTTCCTCGGCGTATTTGATGTCCTTGGCATCCAGCCTGGAGATGCCCTCGACATAGGCCTTGTCGAACTGGACCGGAATACCGAAGGCAATGGACGCCATCAGCGTGGCCTTGTGAGCGGCGTCGACCCCTTCGATGTCAAAGGTCGGATCAGCCTCGGCGTAGCCCAGGCGTTGCGCTTCCTTGAGCACGTCGGCGAAGGCCAGACCCTTGTCGCGCATCTCGGACAGGATGAAGTTGGTGGTGCCGTTGATGATCCCGGCCAGCCACTGAATGCGGTTGGCCGACAGGCCTTCGCGCAGCGCCTTGATGATCGGGATGCCGCCGGCGACGGCCGCCTCGAAGGCGACCATGACGCCCTTCTTCTGGGCCGCGGCGAAAATTTCGTTGCCATGCACGGCGAGCAGCGCCTTGTTGGCGGTGACGACGTGCTTGCCGTTCTCGATCGCCTTCAGGACCAGGTCCCTGGCTACGGTGTAGCCGCCGATCAGTTCGACCACGATGTCGACCTCGGGGTCGTTGACCACGGCAAAGGCATCGTCGGTCACCTTGGCGTTGCCCCCAGTTACGCTGCGGGCGTAGTCCAGGTTGCGGTCGGCGACATGGCTGATGCGGATGGGACGCCCGGCGCGGCGGGTGATTTCTTCTTCGTTGCGCTTGAGGACGGTCCAGGTGCCGCCACCGACGGTGCCGATGCCGAGCAGGCCTACATTGATGGGTTTCATGTCAGTTTCTTCAATCAGGTCGAGTGACGTTTTCGGTAGCCGGCCAGGAAGCGTTCCATGCGCTGGAAGGCTTCGCGCAGCACCTCTTCATGGGGCAGGAAGACCACCCGGAAATGGTCCGGAGTAGGCCAGTTGAAACCCGTACCCTGCACCACCAGCACCTTCTCCTCTTCCAGCATTTCGAGGATGAACTGCTGGTCGTTCTGGATCGGGTAGACCTTGGGGTCGAGCCGGGGGAAGACATACAGCGTCGCCTTGGGCTTGACGCAGGTCACGCCGGGCATGGCGTTGAGCATCTCCCAGGCGATGTCGCGCTGGCGGGTCAGACGACCATCGGGCGCGACCAGCTCGTTGATGCTCTGGTAACCGCCGAGCGCAGTCTGGATCGCGTGCTGGGCCGGCACGTTGGCGCACAGCCGCATCGAGGCCAGCATGGTCAGGCCCTCGATGAAATCGGTGGCGTGGCGCTTCTCGCCGGACAGAACCACCCAGCCGGCGCGGTAGCCGCAGGAACGGTAGTTCTTGGACAGGCCGTTGTAGGTCAGGATCAGCAGATCGTCGGCGAGCGAGGCCATCGGCGTGTGTTTGTTGCCGTCGTAGAGCATCTTGTCGTAGATCTCGTCGGCGCAGACCACCAATTGATGTTGCCGGGCGATCTCGATCAGTTCCTTGAGCAGATCGTCCGGATACAGCGCCCCGGTCGGGTTGTTCGGGTTGATGACGACGATGGCCTTGGTCTTGGGCGAGATCTTGGACCGGATGTCGTCCAGGTCCGGCAACCAGCCGCTGCCCTCGTCGCAGATGTAGTGGCGCGGCGTGCCGCCGCCCAGGGTCACGCCTGCGGTCCAGAGTGGGTAATCCGGTGCCGGCAGCAACACCTCGTCGCCGGAATCGAGCAGGGCCTGCATGGTCATCACGATCAGTTCAGACACGCCGTTGCCGGTGTAGATGTCCTCGATCTGCACGCCCTTGATGCCGATCCGCTGGGTCTCGTGCATGATCGCCTTGCGGGCCGAGAACAGGCCCTTGGAATCGCAGTAGCCGGCCGCGGCGGGCAGATTGAGGATGACGTCCTGGACGATCTCTTCCGGCGCATCGAAGCCGAACGGCGCCAGGTTGCCAATATTGAGCTTGAGGATGCGGTGACCTTCCTCCTCCAGCTGCTTGGCGCGCGCCATCACCGGGCCGCGGATGTCGTAGCAGACGTTGGCAAGCTTGGCGGATTTCTTCAGCAGACGCATACGGGGCTTTCTGACTCGTTTTGCAGTAGTCACGTCATGCATCCCAAAGGGCTGGCTGCCCAAAAGCGGGGGAACGGATAGGCGATTGGTGCATGGCCGTGATATATGCTTGTAAAAGCATGTAATCTTACCCGACAGCCCATGAAACTGCACCTTTCCAACGCCCCCGGACTGAACCTGATCTCCGCCTACGGAGACGGTTATGTCCAGATCAGAGACCAGCGCCATCAGACCAGCCTGATCGTGCTGCCGGAGAGGATATTGCCGGATTGGGAGATAACCGGATTCGAACTGCTGGCGCCCGAACACTTCAGGCAGATCGCCGACCTGAGGCCGGAACTGGTCGTGCTCGGCACCGGCAGCCGGCACCGATTCCCCCATCCCTCGCTCTACCAGGCGCTGATTGCGGCCGGAATCGGACTCGAACACATGGATACCGGCGCCGCCTGCCGGACTTACAACATCCTGGCTGCGGAAGGCCGCAAGGTCGCGGCGGCACTGATCGTCGAGGGCTGAGCCAGACTCGGCTTGAGCCCTGAACAGATCGGATGATGTATCCGGAGTTCTATTGGGACTGCTATCGGATAATGTTCTGCCCATCAGAAGGCATAT
>JBBIJC010000009.1:0-1983 GCA_037446165.1 Hydrogenophilales bacterium
GAGGTCGATCTGCTCGACGGTGGCACGCTGAGCTTCACCCTGGCCGGCGCCATTGAAGATGCCGAGGCGCTGGTGGTGGTCGATGCGGCCGAACTCAGGTTGGCGCCGGGCGAGGTCCGGGTGTTCGAGGGCGAGGCCATGGATGCCTTCCTCGCTGGCAATCGCAAGTCCAGTGTGCACGAGGTCGGCCTGATCGACCTGATGGTGATCGCCCGTCTGGCCGGGCACTGGCCGGAACGCCGGGCGCTGGTGGCGATCCAGCCGGAGCAGGTCGACTGGGGCGAGGCGACGACCGCAAAGGTCGCCGCGGCGGTGCCGCTGGCCTGTGAATACATCCAGCAACTGATCGGAGGCTGGCGCGATGGGTCTCGGTGACATCCCGGTACTGGTCGAGGCCGGCGGCCTGACCGGCAGCGCGCCGGCGGTCCTGCGCGAGATCGTCGCATTGCTGGAGCGTCTGACCCAGTTTGGCGAGGCCGGCAGCATCGACCTGCACGGCCTGCCGCTTTCGCCGGCCGACCGGCGCTGGCTGCTGGATCAACTGGGCAAGGGCGAGGTGGAGATCGCGCTGCAGGCGGGCGGCGGGTCGCGCTTTATCGAAACGGCCGTTCCCGGCGTCTGGTGGGTGGCGCATGACAATGAACAGGGCGTGCGGATCAGCGAGTTCATCGAAGTGACCCGTATCCCCGATCTGATCCCCGCGCATCCGGACGATGTGGCAAACGGTCTGAAAATCCTGAAAAGCCGACTCCCTGATCTAAGCTGAGAGCACGATCTTCTTCATCCCGCGTAGGAGATAGCTATTCATGAGCGAAAAATCCGGCTTGCTGATCGACAGCCTGGAGCGTCAGGGCGTGTCCCGGCGCACCTTCCTGAAATATTGCGCGACCCTCGCCTCATTGATGGCCTTGCCGCCGGCGGCGGGGCGGGCATTCGCCGAGGCGCTGGCCAAGGCGACCAGGCCGTCAGTGATCTGGCTTTCGTTCCAGGAATGCACCGGCTGCACCGAGTCCCTCACCCGGTCGTACACGCCCACCCTGGAGAGCCTGATCTTCGACAGCATCTCGCTCGATTACCACCACACCCTGCAGGCCGCGGCGGGCACGGCCGCGGAGGCGGCGCGCGAGGCGGCCATGAAGCTGAACTGGGGCAAATACCTGCTGGTGGTGGACGGCTCGGTGCCGATGAAGGATGGCGGGGTCTATTCCACCATCGCCGGCATCTCCAATCACGACATGCTGATGGACACCGTGAAGGGCGCGGCGGCGGTGATCGCGGTGGGCACCTGCGCGGCCTTCGGCGGCCTGCCCAAGGCACAGCCCAACCCGACCGGAGCGGTGGCGATTTCCGATCTGGTCAAGGATAAGCCCGTGGTCAATATCTCCGGCTGCCCGCCCATCCCGGTGGTGATGACCGGCGTGCTGGCCCATTTCCTGGCCTTTGGCGCCTTGCCCGAACTGGACAAGCTGGGCCGGCCGCTGGCCTTCTACGGCGAGACCATCCACGACCGCTGCTACCGCCGGCCGTTCTACGACCAGGGCAAGTTCGCCAAGACCTTCGACGACGAGGGCGCGCGCCAGGGCTGGTGCCTGTTCGAGCTGGGCTGCAAGGGGCCGGTGACCTATAACTCCTGCGCGACGGTGAAATGGAACGACGGCACCTCCTTCCCGATCGAGTCCGGCCATGGCTGCCTGGGCTGCTCGGAACCCGATTTCTGGGATGCCGGCGGCTTCTACCGGGCCCTGTCGCTGCCGGCCAATCCGCTGCATGTGGCAGCCACAGCGGTGGAGCTCGGGGCCGTGGTCGGTGTGGGCGTGGCGCTTGCCAATCGCGCCCGCAAATCCGCCGCCAGGGCAGGGCATGAATCGGCCACGCTGGCCGATCTTGAAAAGTAGCGGGGCGCGCCATGGATGCAGCACTGTTTCTCAACTGGGTGCGCGGCACCGGCCTGCAGGTCGCGATTTTCATCTTCCTGCTGGGCAC
>JBBIJC010000009.1:2083-39645 GCA_037446165.1 Hydrogenophilales bacterium
GGAACTGCTCGACCTGTCCTGGCCGGCGCTGCCGTCCCAGTTTGTCGACCTGGCCGCGGTGGTGACTCTGGCCGCCATGCTGGTGGTGCTGGCCGATCGCATCCGGCAGCCGGTCAAGCGCTTCCTGTCCACCTTCGGGGACTGGATGGCCTGGGTCGTGACCTTCCTGCCGGTGCTGACCGGTTATCTTGCCGCCCGGCATCTGCTGCTGCCCTATACCCTGATGCTGTCGCTGCACATCCTCAGTGTTGAACTGCTGCTGGTGCTGCTGCCGTTCACCAAGCTGTTCCATGCCTTCACGGTCTGGCCGTCAAGATGGTTCAACGGCGATGTCCAGGGCAGGAAGGGGGTGGCGGTATGAGAAGGGAACAGGGGCCCCACGAAGTGGGGATGCGACCGGCCGCGAATACCGCCGGAGGCCGACAGGTTGACGTGTCCTACATGACGAGCTCAGTGGAGGCCGAGGTATGAGTGCATCTCTGCAAAAGGCCGTCAGCGTCCTGAAAGAGGTCATCGATGCGCCCATCGCCAGCTACTTCAACAGTTGCGTCCACTGCGGCCTGTGCGCCGAGGCCTGCCTGTTCTACACCGAGACGGGCGACCCAAAGTACACGCCAATCCACAAGCTGGAGCCCTTGCGACGGGTCTATGAGCAGGAATACACCCTGCTCGGCCGGCTGCTCAAGCTGGTCGGCCTGTCGAAGCCCGTGTCCGATAAGGAACTGGGTGAGTGGCAGGAACTGGTCTACGACAGCTGCACCATGTGCGGCCGCTGTTCCATGGTCTGCCCGGTCGGCAACGACATCGTCTACATGGTGCGCAAGCTGCGCGAAGGCATGGCCATCGCCGGTCATGCGCCAGAAGGCGTGGTCAGCGCGACCAGGCGCACGATCGAGATCGGCAGCCCGATGGGCGTCAAGCTGCCGGCGTTGAAGGCGCAGATCGGCCACCTCAAGGCCGAGGCCGGGCTCGATGTACCGCTCGACCAGGCAGGTGCCGAGTACATGGTGTTGCTGTCCTCCATGGAGATCATCAACTTCCCGGAATACCTGGGTGCGATTGCGAAGATCATGAAGCAGGCGGGCAAGAGCTGGACCCTGTGTTCGACCGCTTTCGAGGCGACCAACAGCGGCATCCAGATCGGCGTCTCCGACCTGGCCAGGGTGATCGTGTCGCGCATCGTCGAAGGCGCCGAACGACTCAAGGTGAAGACCGTGATCAGTCCGGAATGCGGCCACGCCTACTCCGCCGTGCGCTGGGAGGGGCCCAACCTGATCGGCCGGCCCTATCTCTTCAAGGTCCAGCATATCCTCGAAGTGCTGGACGAGTTTCGCAGCCAGGGTCTGCTCAAGACCCAGGGTTTCGAGGAGGAACGGCTCAGCTTCCACGATCCCTGTCAGCTGGTGCGGCGGGGCGGGGTGATCGAGCAGCCGCGCAACCTGATGAACATGATTTCGAAAAATTTCGTCGAGACCTCGGACCCCGGCAAATACAACTGGTGTTGCGGTGGCGGCGGCGGGGTGTCGGCCAACGACAATGCCGAGGCGATCAGGCTGATCGCCTTCAGGCGCAAGAAGGCGCAGCTCGACGCGGTCAAGCCGGACAAGCTGGTGACGGCCTGCGCCAATTGCCGCATCGTGCTGGAAGAAGGACTGGAGCATTACCGGATGGATTTGCCGGTGGTGGGGCTGACCGAGATGATCGCCGAGCACCTGGCGAGCGACTGAGGAGGCGGCATGAAGATCGATAACGATAAGGATTTCAAGGCTGCGCTGAACAAGCTGGATGTGCATCAGCAGCGCCGGGTCGGCGCGGCCTTCGTCGAGAGTGTCCTGCCCTTGTGCAAGGATGTGCGGGTCAATGCGGCGGTGACCCTGGTCAAGCATCCGAATGTCAGCGATGCCGAACTCGAGTCGGCCTACCAGTCCGTGAACAGCGCACGGATAGGCAGTTTCACCCAGTGCGGCAAGGAAACCGACTGGTGCGCGCAAGCCGGCCATTTCGTGGCCAAGGCGGCCCAGTACTGCGTCAGTGCAGCCGATCCGGTCGTCAATCTGGCCTGGGAGGCCGCCATGGCCGCGCGCATGGCGCGCACCTGCGAGAGCGTGGCAGAGGGCAGCGGCACCGAGAACCGCGAGGCCGAAAACCAGTACCGCATCCTTTACGACCTGTTGAATCACTGAAAGCCGGAACATGACTGCCAGCACCCGCGTCGTCGTCGACCCCATCACCCGCATCGAGGGCCACCTGCGCATCGAGGCGGAAACCGACGTCGACGGCCGCATCACCCGTGCCTCCAGCGCCGGCACCATGGTGCGCGGCATCGAGATCATCCTGCGCGGCCGCGATCCGCGCGACGCCTGGGCCTATGCCCAGCGTATCTGCGGCGTCTGCACCCTGGTCCATGCCATCGCCTCGATCCGTTCGGTCGAGGACGCGCTCAAGTATCCGATCCCGGCCAACGCCCAGCTGATCCGCAACCTGATGATCGCGGCCCAGTTCGTGCACGACCACGTCATGCACTTCTACCACCTGCACGCACTGGACTGGGTCGACGTGGTGTCCGCGCTCAAGGCCGACCCCAAGGCGACCTCGGCT
Source organism: Hydrogenophilales bacterium (assembly GCA_037446165.1). Taxonomy (GTDB): domain Bacteria; phylum Pseudomonadota; class Gammaproteobacteria; order Burkholderiales; family Thiobacillaceae; genus Parasulfuritortus. The sequence continues at coordinate 4,682 of JBBIJC010000009.1, forward strand.
CTGGCCCAGTCCATCAGCAGCTATGCCAAGTCCTCGCCCGGCTATTTCGCCGACGTGCAGAAGAAGCTGAAGGGCTTCGTCGAGGGCGGTCAGTTGGGCATCTTCGCCAACGGCTACTGGGGCCACCCGGCCTACAAGCTGCCGCCCGAGGCCAACCTGATGGCGGTGGCGCATTATCTCGACGCGCTGGCCTGGCAGCGCGACGTGGTCAAGCTGCATGCCATCTTCGGCGGCAAGAACCCGCATCCCAACTTCGTGGTCGGCGGTGTGCCCTGCGCGATCAGCATCGACCCCAGCCACCCCGGTCACGGCAATGGGCCGCACTATCGTGGCGGCCAGGAGGCGACGGCGGTCAGCATGGTCGGCCTGCAGACGGTGCAGAACGTCATCAACCAGATGCGCGAGTTCGTCGATCAGGTCTACCTGCCGGATACCCTGGCCATCGCCGGCTTCTACAAGGACTGGGCCGCGCGCGGCGAGGGGCTGGGCAATTTCCTCTGCTACGGCGATTTCCCGACCAAGGACATGGGTTCGCCGGAGACCTTCTTCCTGCCGCGCGGCGCAATCCTGAACCGCGACCTGTCCGCCATCCACCCGGTCGATCTGGACGACCCGCAGCAGATCCAGGAATACGTCTCGCACTCCTGGTACAAGTACAGCGTGGGCGACGGGAAAGGGCTGCACCCGTATGCCGGCGAGACCGAATTCAACTACACCGGTCCCAAGCCGCCCTACGAACATCTCGATACCGACGCCAAGTATTCCTGGATGAAATCGCCGCGCTGGAACGGCAAGCCGATGGAAGTCGGGCCGCTGGCCCGGGTGCTGATGCTCTACGCCAAGGGCCACGAGCAGACCAAGGAACTGGTCGGCTACACGCTGAAAACACTGGGCGTCGGCACCGAGGCCCTGTTCTCGACCCTGGGCCGCACCGCGGCCCGCACGCTGGAATCGAAGATCATCGTCGAAGCCATGCAGGGCTGGTTCGACAGCCTGATGGCCAACATCAAGGCCGGCGACCTCAAGACCTTCAATGAACAGCAGTGGGACCCATCTACCTGGCCGAGGCACGCCCAGGGCGCCGGCTTCACCGAGGCGCCGCGCGGTGGGCTGAGCCACTGGATCGTGATCGACGACGGCCGGATCAGCAACTACCAGGCGGTGGTGCCCAGCACCTGGAATGCCGGCCCGCGTGACGCTGCCGGTCTGCCCGGCGCCTACGAGGCCGCATTGCAGGATCGCCACACCTTGCACGATCCGAAACAGCCAATCGAGATCCTGCGCACCATCCACAGCTTCGACCCGTGCATCGCCTGTGCGGTGCACGTGACCGATCCTGACGGAGCGGAATTGATCGAGGTCAAGGTACGCTAAGGCGCTGCCTGGGCGACAATCACCGTTCAATGGGCTTAGGAAACGCTGATTTATTCGTCATCCCCGCGTAGGCGGGGATCCAGTGCCTTGATTCGACTGGGCTCCCGCCTACGCGGGAGCGACGAAGTCGATTAAATCAGCGTTTCCCTTACGGGGATTTCGATTGGTTGCTATTTGTCGGGGCGAGGGGATAATTTCGAGTCGAAGGCGGCATCGAAAAAACAGGCGATCGCACGATTGAAGCGACGCGGTGATAAAGAAAGCGTTTGAACTTTATGTCTGACAACAGGCAAGCCGGGCAACAGATTTCCCCGGTTCAGGGTGCTTACCCGGCTCGGCTGGGCCGCCTGCCATCCAGTCTGCTGATGGGCATCGCTCTGGCTGTCGCGCTGATCATCGGTCTTGCGGCGTATTCGCTCTGGCAGAACTGGCAAGGCCTGCACCGGGAAGCGGCCAGTCAGGCCGTAAGTGCGACCGGCCTGTTCGATACCTCGGTTGATGCAACGCTGGACCGGACCGATCTGGCGCTCCAGATAGCCGCAGAGGAATACCGCCGGTCGGCTCGATCCGGCAGTCCGCCCGATCCGGCAGCCTATTCCGCCTACCTCGATACCTTGCGCATTCGCCTGCAGGATGTGTTCTCCCTGCGCGCGACCGATGCGAATGGCTGGGTCAGATACGGCGATGGAGTGGGCCCTGCCAGGCAGGTCAATGTCGCCGATCGAGAATATTTCAAATTGGCCAAGGCCAATGGGCTGGCCATCACCGCGCCAGTGATGAGCCGTTTCAGTCAGCAATGGGTGGTGCCGGTTGCCCGACGGCTTGAATCGGCCGATGGCCGCTTCGCTGGCGTCGTCTATGCCACCATCCAGGCCAGGTACTTCAGCGACATGTTCACGGCCTTGCAGGCCGGACCGCACAGTGCAGTGGTCCTGTTCGACCCGGATACCCATATTCTGATCCGTCAGCCCGAACCGAAAGGACCGGGCAGCGCACTCGGCCTGAAGATCGGTTCGCCGCAGTTCAAGGACCTGTGGCAGCAAGGGCGCAAGTCGGCCACCTACAAGGCGCAGAGCACCACCGACGGTATCTGGCGTACCTACAGTTATCGTCAGGTGGGCGATTACCCGCTCTACATCATGGTCGGCCTGGCGGAGTCGGATTTTCTGGCCACCTGGAGGGTCCAGGCCGCGGTCACGGCGGCCTTGCTCGGGATTCTGGCCGTATTGTTGAGCTTCCTGCTGCGCGCGCTGCTCGTTTCGGTACGAACCCAGCGCCAGTCTTACCGCCAACTGGCCGCCAGCCAGGATCGACTCAAGCAGAGCGAGGAGCGGTTGCGGCTGGCTCAGGAAGCGGCTGATCAGGGCTGGTTCGATGTCGACCTGCTCACCGGCAGGATTACGGTCAGCCCGCGCTATGCCGGCATGATCGGCTACGGCCCGGACGAGTTCCAGACGGATCTGGCCAACTGGCTGGATCATATCCATCCGGCGGATGTCGACGCGCTGACCACGGCCCTCAATAAATGTATCGAGGATGGCGGTCCCTACACCGTGGAATACCGGCGCCTGACCCGATCAGGCGAATGGAAGTGGTTGCGCTCGGTCGGCAAGATCGTGCAGTGGGACGCCGCTCGCCGGGCGACGCGCATGATCGGCATCCATGTCGACATCAACGAGCGCAGGCTGGCGGAGGATGCCTTGCAGGCCAGCGAAGCCTTGCTGCGGGAAGCGCAGATCATTTCTGCACTGGGCAGTTATTCGTTGGATGTTCCCTCCGGGATATGGGCCAGTTCGGAGGGGCTGGACGCGCTGCTCGGCATTGACAAGGATTACACACACTCCGTGGCGGGCTGGATCGCCCTGATCCATCCGGATGACCGGGCGACAATGACGGCCTATCTCGCGGGTGACGTGCTGGGCAAGAAGCAGCCCTTCAACAAGGAGTACCGCATCGTCAGACAATCCGACCAGACCGTGCGCTGGGTGCAAGGGTTGGGCAAGCTGGAATTCGACGCGGATGGGGCACCCGTGAAACTGAAGGGGACCATCCAGGACATCACTGAACGCGTTCAGGCCGAACACGCGCTGTTGCAGCAGAGCGAGACCAATCAGGCCTTCCTGCGCAATGCCAGCGACGGCATCCACATCCTCGATCAGGATGGCAACGTGATCGAGGCCAGCGATTCGTTCTGCGCCATGCTCGGCTACAGCCGGGAAGAGGTGATCGGCATGAACGTCGGGCAATGGGATGCGGCAATGCTGGGTGATGCACTCGCCAACAAGCTGAAGTCTTTGTTCGGCAGCGAAGACAGGACCCAGTTCGAGACCCGGCACCGGCGCAAGGATGGCTCGAACTTTGACGTCGAAGTCAGCTCTTTAACGCTTCGGATCGAAGGCCGGCCGGTCCTGTTCAACTCCTCGCGCGACATCAGCGAGCGGAAAAAGGCCGAGGAACAACTGCACCTGGCTGCCAGCGTGTTCAGCCACGCGCGCGAAGGCATCATGATTACCGAGGCCGATGGCACGATCATCGATGTCAACGACACCTTCACCCGCATCACCGGCTACAACCGCGCCGAGACCATCGGCAACAACCCTCGCCTGCTCAATTCAGGCAGGCAGAGCCGGGATTTCTTTGCAGACATGTGGCGCGCACTGACCGAGCAGGGCTACTGGAACGGCGAAATCTGGAATCGGCGCAAGAACGGCGAGGTCTATGCCGAGATGCTCACCATCAGCGCGGTGCGCGACGACCGGGGCGCCATCCTGCGCTATGTGGCGCTGTTCTCGGACATCAGCGCGCTCAAGGATCACGAACGGGAACTCGAACATATCGCCCATTACGATGCCCTGACCGGCCTGCCGAACCGGGTTCTGCTTGCCGACCGGCTGCATCAGGCCATGGCCCAGACCCACCGGCGCGGACTGCAGCTGGCCGTGGCCTATCTCGATCTGGATGGCTTCAAGTCGGTCAACGACCGGCACGGGCACGAGGCGGGCGACCAGTTGCTGGTCCTCCTGGCGGCGCGCATGAAGGAGGCGCTACGCGAAGGCGATACCTTGGCCCGGCTGGGCGGCGACGAATTTGTCGCGGTGCTGCTCGACCTGGCCGATATCGAGGCCAGCGTGCCGATGCTCACCCGCCTGCTGGCCGCCGCTGCCCAGCCTGCCAGGATCGGTGACCTGGTCCTGCAGGTTTCGGCCAGCGTCGGGGTCACCTTCTTCCCGCAACCGGACGAGGTGGACGCCGATCAATTGCTGCGCCAGGCCGATCAGGCCATGTATCAGGCCAAGCAGGCGGGCAAGAACCGTTATCACATCTTCGACGCCGAGCAGGACCGCAGCGTGCGCGGTCATCATGCCAGCCTGGAGCAAATCCGCATGGCGCTGGCGGCGCGCGAATTCGTGCTCCATTACCAGCCCAAGGTGAACATGCGCACCGGCCAGGTGGTCGGCGCCGAGGCGCTGATCCGCTGGCAGCACCCGGAACGCGGCCTGATGCCGCCCGGCACCTTCCTGCCGGTCATCGAAGACAACCCGCTGGCGATCGAGCTGGGCGAATGGGTCATCGACAGCGCCCTGACCCAGATCGAGCGCTGGCACCGGGCCGGCTTCGACATCCCGGTCAGCATCAACGTCGGCGCGCTGCAGTTGCAGCAGAATGACTTTGTCGAACGCCTGCTGGCCCAGTTGGCGGCGCACCCCGAGATCACGCCTGCCTGCCTCGAGCTGGAAGTGCTGGAAACCAGCGCCCTGGAGGATGTGGTGCAGGTGTCGAAGGTGATCGAGGCCTGTCGCGAGTTCGGGCTGCGTTTTGCCCTGGATGATTTCGGCACCGGCTATTCCTCGCTCACCTATCTCAAGCGACTGCCCGCCCAGGTGCTCAAGATCGACCAGAGCTTCGTGCGCAACATGCTCGATGACCCGGAGGACCTGGCCATACTCGAAGGCGTGTTGAGCCTGGCCAGTGCCTTCCGCCGCCAGGCCGTCGCCGAAGGCGTGGAGACGGTGGAGCATGGCCTGATGCTGCTGCAGCTGGGTTGTGAACTGGCCCAGGGCTATGGCATCGCGCGGCCGATGCCGGCGCAGGACCTGCCCGCCTGGGCAGCCCGCTGGCAGCCCGATCCGAGCTGGACAAGCGTGTCTGTGCTGGGCGCCGAGAACTTGCCGCTGCTTTATGCCGGTGTCGAGCATCGGGCCTGGATAGTGGCCATCGAGGCCACTCTGAACGGCGACCGCCAGGCCCCGCCTATGGATTACCACCAATGCCGGTTCGGCGCCTGGCTGGATGAGGTCCATCAGTCCGGACAGATCGCGCAGCCGGCGTTCCAGGCCATCGAGGCCCTGCACCGCGAGGTTCATGGCCTGGCGGGGGAACTGCTCGAACTGCATCGCCAGGGGCGCAGTAGCGAGGCACTGGCCCGGCTGGGCGAGCTGCACAGGATCCGCGACCGGTTGTTTGGCCAGTTGCAGGCACTGGCCCGGCCATAGGTCGCGGCCCCGTTTTCTGTGGGGCCGGGTTCCGGGCGAGGAGCTATAGTTCAGGGGGAACTGTCGGAACAGAGGCTGTCATGGAAGACGTACTCAAGCGCTTGCTGGAAACCGAGACCCGGGCCGAAGCGATCATCGAGTCGGCCGAAACCGAACGCAAGCGTATCGTGGATCAGGCACTGGACGCGGCGCGGCAAGCCGAGGCCAGGTTTCAGGAAGACGCGGCACGGCGGCGGCAGCCTTTGCTGCTGGAGGCGGAAGACCGGGCCGGCCAGCTGGTGGCGGACCTGACCCGCAAGTACGAAGCGCGCCAGCGCCTGCTGCGCGAGCAGGCCGACCGCAACGAGGACGAGGCGGTGAGGGCGGTTCTGGCCCTGCTGCTTGATCCGGAACGATAGGACTGCCGTGCGCAACACCTACCTGAATACCCGCGTCACCCTGTTCAAATCGCGTCTGTGGCCCCAGGCCCAGGTGTCGGCGCTGATCGATGCGGATGACGATGAACTTCCGGGCCTGCTCGAACAGCGCGGTCTCAAGCTGCTGGCCAGCGGCTATGTCGATGATGATCCGCGTTCGCTGGAGGCGCGCATCGTCGCTATCCTGCTCGATGAAACCCGCATCCTGCTCCGCCCGCTGACCGGCGCGGCGCGGCAACTCCTGCTTTACTGGATCGAGCGCTTCGAGGTGTCCAACGTCAAATCGCTGATCCGGGCCAAGATGGCCGGCGAGACCGTGTCGGCGACGGCCGCCCGACTGCTGGACCTGGGCGATTTTGCCCGCCTCGATGCCGAGGCCCTGATGCGGGCCGAGGATGTCACCGAACTGTTGCGCCGGCTGGAGCACACCGCCTACGCCGAGATCGTCCGCAACGCCCGCCAGGCCTTCGAAGACAGCCATGATCCATTCATCCTCGATGCCACCCTGGACCGTGCCTATTACGATGGCCTGATCCGCCGGGCACGGGCCCTCGAGCCCGAGCTCCGGGCGGGCATCGAACCCCTGCTGGCAGGATTGATCGACCGCATCAACCTGGTCTGGCTGTTGCGTTACCGCTTCAACTACGGGCTGCCGCCGGCACAGGTCTATTACCTGCTGCTGGCGCCGGGCTATCAGCTGACGCCGGAGCGGTTGCGCATTCTGGTCGGCAAGGAGGATGTCGCGGCCGTGCTGGCGGCGCTGCCGGATGCGCTGGTCCGCGTCCTGGCGGGTGTCGATGCCATTCCGGAGGTGGCCGCCCGGCTTGAGCAGGCCAACCTGAACCACGCCCGCACGCTGCTGGATCGGGCCGGTCACCCGCTGGCGCGGGCGCTGGCCTACCTGGCGCTGCGCGAGAGCGGGCTGCGCGACGTGCGGGCGGTGTTGCGCGGCCGGCGCCTGGCGTTGCCGGTCGACGACATACGGCTGGCGGTGGGGGCCTGATGTTCAGGGCGCAACCGATGTTCAGGGTCGAACTCCTGTGCCTCGCCAGCGAGGCCCAGGAGATGGCCTTGCTGCTGGCGCGGCATGGGGGGTTCGGTCCCGCCGCGCTGGGCGAAACGGGCAACGGCGGGCGGCCGGGTGAGCACTATCGGGAGCTGTTTCTGGAAGCATCGGCGCGGCTGGACAAGATCATGGAATATTGCGGCCAGGATGACCTGGCGCCGATCCGGGACGATGCCATCGCGCCGAGCGAGCCCGAACTGGCGGGCATCAACCAGCGTCTGCAGGCGATCTGGCAGGCCTGCTCCGGGTGCCATGAACTGGAACTGCGCATGGCCGAGGAAAAGCAGCGTCTTGCCACCTTGCGCGAGACCTACCAACGGCTGAGTGCGCTCGATGTCGATCCGGCCCGCCTGCTGCGCCGGGACGGCCTGCTGGATACCCGGCTGGGCCAGATTCCGGCGCTCAATCTCAAGCGGCTGGGCGATGCCTTGTCGGTTGCCGGTTATCTGCTGACGGTGTTCGACCGGACCGGCGACCAGGCCTTCGTGGTGGTGGCCGGGCCGCGGTCGGGGGATGGCCGGGCGGCGAACCGGCTGGGCGGCCTGCTGGCCCAGGCCGGCTGGCGGGATCTCGCGGTGCCGCCGGAACTGCGCACCGACCCGACGGTTGCCGGGCAGGTCATCGACGCGGAAAACCAGCGCCTTGAAACCCTGGCCGAGAGCCAGTGCGATCTGCGCCAGCAGCATTGGCAACAGCATGCGGCCTGGTTGCGCCAGGCTCGGCTGTCGTTGACCCTGGCCCGGCCCTTGGCCGAATCCGCCTTGCTCGGTCTGCGCGGCAAGGGCCAGCTGGCGGTGTTTTCCGGCTGGGTGCCCAAGCGCGCGGTAGGCGCATTGCGGTCGGCCCTGGAGGTGCGCTTCCATGGCCGCGATCTGCTGCTGGCGCGTGAACCGGGGCCGGATGATGCCGGCAAGGTGCCGTCGCTGCTGACCTATCCGGTCTGGCTGCGGCCGTTTACCGGTCTGGTGCGCAGTTACGGCGTGCCGCGTTATGGCGAATTCGATCCGGCCCTGCTCTTTGCCTTCAGCTATGTGCTGTTGTTTGGCGCCATGTTCGGCGATGTCGGCCACGGCGCCGTGCTGCTGATGGCGGCACTCCTGTTGCGCGGCCGGTTCGCCTGGCTGGGCTGGATCGGTTCGGCCGCCGGACTGGCGTCGATCTGTTTCGGCCTGCTGTACGGCAGCGTGTTCGGTTACGAGGACTGGATTGCGCCGCTCTGGCAATCGCCCCTGCACGATCCCGCCCGCATGCTGGCGCTGGCGGTGGCGTCCGGCGTCGGCTTCATCTCGGTCACCCTGCTGATCAATACCTACAACCGGCTGAGTGCGCGGCATTGGGCAGACGCGCTGCTGGATGGAGGCGGGCTGATGGGACTGGTGCTGTACCTGGCCGCGCTCTCGGGTCTGCGTGGAGCGCTGGCGGGTGAGGGCTTCGGAACGACAAACGGCCTGGTCGTCAGTGCCACCCTGGTCGCGATAGCGGTCAGGCTGGTCCTGAAAACGGAGGGCTCGATGGGCGAGCGGCTGGTCGTGGCCCTGGTCGAGAGCATGGAAACGGCGATCAACCTGTTCGCCAACACGCTGTCATTCCTGCGGGTGGCGGCCTTCAGCCTGAACCATGTGGCGCTGGCGCTGGCGGTGTTCACCATCGCTGCCGGCCTGACGACAACAGGGCACGGCATCGCGATCGTCCTGGGCAATCTGGTGATTCTGGTGCTGGAGGGTGGAATCGTGGCCATCCAGGCCTTGCGCTTGATGTATTACGAGGGCTTCTCGCGCTTCTTCGCGGGAGATGGCGTGGAGTTCAGGCCTTTGAGCCTGGCGGTGAACAACAACCTAGGAGTGAAGACATGAGCATCCTGGTCGCCCTGATGGGCCTGTGCGTGGTGGGCCTGATCGCCACAGGCGCTTACCTTGAACTTTGGCACAAGTCGCCGCCGCCCTGGCTGAAGCTGGGCGTCCTGGCCAATCTGGTCCTGTTCGCGCTGGCCCTGGCCGGGGTGCTGTTCCTGGGCGTGGAGCAGGCCATGGCGCAGGAAGTGACGGCGCCGGTCCGTGAAATTTCGCTGGGCCATGGCCTGGCCTTGATCGGCGTCGGCCTGCCGACCGGGCTGGCGGCCATTGCGGCAGGGATGGCCCTGGGCCCGGTCGGCTCGGCGGCCCTGGCGGTGATCGCCGAGAAGCCCGAGATGTTCGGCCGTACCCTGGTCTATCTCGGCCTGGCGGAGGGGGTCGCGATCTACGGCCTGGTGATGTCGATCCTGTTGCTGGGCAAGCTGTGACCGAGACCGCCGCCCGCCTGGTGGTTCTGGGCAGCGCCGGCCTGGCCGAGGGCTTCAGCCTGATCGGGGCGGAGGTCCATCCGGACGTCGATCAGGCTGGCGTGGAGGCCGTGCTGGCCGAACTGTGGGCCTCGGGCAATGCCGCGCTGGTTCTGCTCGAGGCCGATCTGGCGCGGGGCGAGGGCGCATGGCTGAGGCGGCTGCGCAACGAAGGCGGGCGTATCGTGGTCACCGAGTTGCCGCCCCTGTCGGCCCCTTCGGCCTACGCGCCGGCCGTGGACGAGGTGGTGCGGGCGATCCTGGGTGGGGAAGCGTTGAAAGAACATGGATAACGACCGTCAGATCAGCCAGCTGGAACAGGCGCTGCTCGACCAGGCGGAAAGCCTGGCCCGCGAGCGCTTGCAGAATGCCGAGGCGGCCCGCGAGCGGATCGCCAGGGAATCGGCCGAACGGATCGCGCAGGCCGAGGCCAAAGAACGGCAATCGGCGCGGACCGAGGCGGACAAGCTGGTCCGGCGCAAGGTGCAGGCGGCTGAGGGACGTATGACCGCCGAACTGGACCGGCTGCGCTGGGCGCTGACCGACGCCACATTGAGCAACGTGCGCCTGGCGCTGGTCGATCTGACCCGCGACCGCGAGCGTTATCTGGCGGTGCTGAAAGGCTATCTCGCGGCGGCGGTCAGCCAGTTGCCGCGGGGCGATCTGGTGGCCGAGGTGAACAATGCCGATCTCAGTCTGCTGGCCCCGGTCTGGGGCGACCTGGCCGCCCGTATCGCACCCGGTCGGCGGATCGAACTGATCGGTCATGGCCGCGACAGCCTGGGCGGCATCTGCCTGCGCCTGACCGACAACCGCGCGCGCCTCGACCAGAGCTTCGAGGCGCGGCAGGAGCGGCTGGCCGAGGCGCTGGCCGGCGCGGTCATGGAGCGGATGTTCGCCGGCCCGCCGGAACTGGGAGGGCTCTGAGCTCAAATGGGAAAAATCCTGGAAATCAACGGTCCGCTGGTCCGCCTGGAACTGCCCGGGGTGACGCTGGGCGAACAGATCAGGGTGGGTGCGCTTGGGCTGGTTGGCGAAGTGATCGCCCGGGACGGCGACACTGCGCTGGCGCAGCTGTACGAGGACAGCACCGGGCTGGCGCCGGGCGAACAGGTCGAAGGTCTGGGCCATCCGCTGTCGGTCGAGCTCGGGCCCGGCCTGCTGGGCGGCATCTTCGATGGCGTGCAGCGGCCGCTGGAAGAGATCTGGCGGCTCACCGGCGACCACATCGCGCGCGGGGTGCATGTTCCTGCGTTGCCCAGGGACCGGAAATGGACTTTCGCCCCGGTTCCGGAGCATCAGTCGGGCAGGCTGCTCAATGCCGGCGACGTGCTGGGCACAGTGCAGGAAACCGCCAGCATCGAGCACCGCATCCTGGTTCCGCCCGATGTCTCCGGCGAACTGCTGGAACTGGCGCCGGCCGGGGAGTACGACGTCGATGCGACCATCGCGCGCCTCCGGCTGCGCGATGGCGAGATCCGCAAGCTCTCGCTCAGCCACCGCTGGCCGGTGCGTAGCCCGCGCCCGTTCCGGCAGCGCGACCACGCCGTGCAGCCGCTGATTACCGGACAGCGCATCCTCGATACCTTTTACCCGCTGCTCAAGGGCGGCAAGGCGGCCATCCCCGGCCCCTTCGGCGCCGGAAAGACCATGCTCCAGCACCAGATCGCCCGCTGGTGCAACGCCGAAATCGTGATCTACGTCGGCTGCGGCGAGCGCGGCAACGAGTTGACCGACGTGCTGGAGTCCTTGCCCAGGCTGACCGACCCGCACACTGGCCGGCCGCTGATGGAACGTACCCTGCTGGTCGCCAACACCTCCAACATGCCGGTGGTGGCGCGCGAGGCCTCGGTCTACGTCGGCCTCACCATCGCCGAGTATTTCCGCGACCAGGGCTACGACGTGGTCATGGTGGCCGATTCCACCAGCCGCTGGGCCGAGGCCCTGCGCGAGGTGGCCGGCCGGCTTGGCCAGATGCCGGTGGAAGAGGGCTACCCGGCCTATCTCGGTTCGCGCCTGGCGGCCTTCTACGAGCGCGCCGGCCGGGTCGAAACGTTGGCCGGGACATCGGGCTCGGTGACCCTGATCGGCGCGGTATCGCCTCCGGGCGGCGATTTTTCCGAGCCGGTGACCAGCCACACCAAGGAAATCATCCAGACCTTCTGGGCCTTGTCGAAAGAGCTGGCCGATGCCCGTCACTATCCGGCCGTCGACTGGCTGGAAAGCTTCTCCGGCTATGTCGGCCAGGCGGCCCGCTGGTGGTCGGACAACGTCGATCCGGGCTGGGCCGAGGCGCGCGCCCGTGCCCTGGAACTGTTGTCGGAGAGCGAGGAACTGCGCCGCATCGTCAATCTGGTCGGCGTCGATGCCCTGTCGTCGGAACAACGCTGGTCACTGGAAGCGGCCGAACTGATCAAGGAGGCGCTGCTGCAACAGTCGGCCACCGACCAGGTCGACAGTTATGCCTCGCCGGAAAAGCAGTATCTGCTGCTGGCCGGTCTGCTGGACATTTATGGACAGGGCATGAAGCTGGTGCAGCTGGGCGTGCCGGCGCGGCGCCTGCTGGAATTGCCGGTGATGCACGAGGCGAGACGGTGGAAGACCCGCTATGGAGCGGCAGACATGGTCGGGTTGAGGGAGCGGACCGCCGGTCTGGCGGGGGATTTCGCCGGGCTGGAACTGGAATATAGCCCCCTCACTTCCAGAGACCAGGAGCGAGGGATATGAAAAACCTCGAATTCCGCACCGCTGCTTCCGTTCGCGGCGGCCTGCTGGTCATGGCCAACGTCCCCGGCGTGGCCGCCGGGACACGGGTCAGCCTGACCGATCACGCCGGACGCCGGCGCAATGGCCTGGTCATCCGCACCTCCGACGCTGCCGTCCTGGTCGAGGTGTTCGAGGGTACCGATGACCTCGATCTGGAACGCACCTGGGTGCGTTTCCTGGGCGAGCCCTTCAGCCTGCCGGTGTCGCGCGACATCCTCGGGCGGGTGTTCAACGGTGTCGGCCTGCCGCGCGACGGCCGGCCGCCGATCGTGTCCGGGCAGCGCCGCGACATCAACGGCGCGGCCCTGAATCCGGCGGCGCGGGCCTATCCGCGCGAGTTCATCCAGACCGGACTGTCCGCAGTTGACGGCATGAACAGCCTGACCCGCGGCCAGAAGCTGCCGATCTTTTCCGGCGGTGGCCTGCCGCATAACCGGGTGGCGGCCCAGATCGTCCGTCAGGCCCGGTTGCTGGGCGAGTCGGGATCGGAATTCGTGGTGGTGTTCGCCGCCTTCGGGGTGAGCAGCCAGGACGCCCGTTTCTTCCAGGAGAGTTTCGAGGAGAGCGGGGCGCTGGAGCGGCTGGTGATGTTCCTCAACCTGGCCGACGAGCCGGTGATCGAGCGCCTGCTGACCCCGCGCGCGGCGCTGACCGCGGCCGAGTACCTGGCCTTCGAGCTGGACCACCATGTGCTGGTGGTGATGACCGACATGACCGCCTACGCCGAGGCCCTGCGCGAGGTGGCGGTGCTGCGCGGCGACGTGCCGGCGCGCAAGGGCTATCCCGGCTATCTCTATTCCGACCTGGCCGAGCTTTACGAGCGGGCCGGGCGGATCAAGAACCGGCCCGGCTCGATCACCCTGATCCCGGTGCTGTCGATGCCGTCGGACGACATCACCCATCCGATCCCGGACCTGACCGGCTACATCACCGAGGGCCAGATCGTCCTGTCGCGCGAACTGCATGCCCAGGGTGTCTATCCGCCGATCTCGGTGCTGCCGTCGCTGTCGCGGTTGATGAAGGACGGCATCGGCGGCGACTTCACCCGCGAGGACCATCCCCGCGTCGCCAGCCAGCTGTTTGCCAGCTATGCCAAGGCGCTGGAGGTGCGCGGCCTGGCGGCCATCATCGGGGCGGAGGACCTGTCCGAGGGCGACCGCCGCTATCTGCAATTCGCCGAGGCCTTCGAGCGCCGCTTCGTTGGCCAGGGCGAGGCGGAGGAAAGGGATGTCTACGCCACGCTCGATCTGGCCTGGGACTTGTTGTCCATGCTGCCGATCGAGGTGCTGACCCGGGTGAGCGAGGCAGAGCTGGCCAAGTATCACCGCCAGGCCCGATCATGAAATCCCGTCTCGCCGTTCCCCCCACCAAGAGCGCCTTGCTCCAGGTCGGCCGTCAGGCGCGGTTTCTGGAGCAGGGCCAGACCATGCTGGAGAAGAAGCGCGACCTGCTCACCCGGCTGGTCTACGACCGGCTGCGCCAATACCGGGAGCTGCGTGCGCAGACCGCCTCGGAACTGGCCGAAGCCTACCGCTGGCTGGGCATCGTGCACATGCGCATGGGCGGCCAGATGCTGCGTCAGGCCGCGGTCGGCCTGACGCCGGCGGTGCGGCTGAAGATCCTGGCCCGCTCCAGCGTCGGAGTGGAATATCCGAGCGTCGAGGTCGAGCCGCTGCCCTTGCAGCCGGTTGGCCTGATGTGGACCGATCCCAGCTTCGACGAGGCCCGGTTGCGCTTGCAGCGGCTGACCCTCACCCTGGCCCGGCTGGGCGAAGCGGAAAACGCGCTCTGGCGGCTCCTGGCGGCCAGCCGCAAGACGCGGATGCGGGTCAATGCCCTGAAACACAACATCATCCCCCGCTACCGGGCGACGGTGAGTTTTATCCGGTCTACCCTGGAAGAAGACGAGCGCAATACCCTGTTTCAGGTCAAGATGCTGGCTGCAAGAGGCCAGCGGGACGAGTGGCAAATTGAAACAGGTCCAAAGTAACATTCACGCCAGCATGAGCTAGGCTGGTCTACTGGAAAGGTATGCAATGAGCAACAAACCGACACTGACGATCGACGGCAACGAAGCGACGGCCCGGGTGGCCTATCAGGTCAGCGAAGTGATCGCGATCTATCCCATCACTCCGTCGTCCAACATGGGCGAGTGGGCCGACGAATGGGCGGCCAAGTCGCTGCCCAACCTGTGGGGCGCGGTACCCCGGGTGATCGAGATGCAGAGCGAGGGCGGCGCGGCCGGCGCCTTGCACGGTGCGCTGACCGGCGGCGCCCTGGCGACCAGCTTCACCGCCAGCCAGGGCCTGCTCCTGTTCATCCCCAACATGTACAAGATCGCCGGCGAGCTGACCGCGCTGGTCCTGCACGTCTCGGCCCGCGCGCTGGCCAGCCATGCCCTGTCGATCTTCGGCGAGCATGGCGACGTGATGGCCTGCCGCGCCACCGGCTTCGCCATGCTCTGTTCGAACAGCGCCCAGGAGGCGCAGGACTTCGCCCTGATCGCCTCGGCCGCAACCCTGGAAGGCCGGGTGCCGGTGCTGCATTTCTTCGACGGTTTCCGCACCTCGCATGAAGTGAGCAAGTTCGACGCGGTCGAGAATGAAGTGATCCGGGCCATGATCGATCAGGAACTGGTCTCGGCCCATCGCGGCCGCGCCCTGTCGCCCGAGCATCCGGTGATCCGCGGTACTTCGCAGAACCCCGATGTGTTCTTCCAGAGCCGCGAACGCTGCAATCCCTGGTACAGCGCCTTCCCCGAGGTGATGCAGCGGGCCATGGACCGGTTCGAGCAGCTGACCGGCCGGCGCTACCGGTTGTTCGATTATGTCGGCGCCGCCGATGCTGAACGGGTCGTGGTGATGATGGGCTCCGGCGCCGAGACCGCCGAAGAGACGGTGCTGCACCTGACCGCACGGGGCGAGAAGGTCGGCCTGGTCAAGGTCCGCCTGTATCGGCCCTGGTCGCCGGCGGACTTTCTGGCCGCCCTGCCGGTCAGCGCAAAATCGGTGGCCGTGCTGGACCGGACCAAGGAACCGGGCGCCGATGGCGAGCCACTGTACAAGGATGTGCTGACTACCCTGGCCCAGGCGACGATGGCGGGGAAACCCTTGCCGCGCGTTATCGGCGGCCGTTATGGCCTGGGCAGCAAGGAGTTCACGCCGGCCATGGTGAAGGCGGTGTTCGATGGCCTGAACACTCCGCTCGGCCGGAGCGAATTCACGGTCGGCATCAACGACGACGTGTCCAGGCTGTCCCTGCCCTGGGACCCGGATTTCCGCACCGATGCCGCGCGCAACTGCCAGTCGGCGCTGTTCTGGGGCCTGGGTTCGGATGGCACCGTGTCGGCCAACAAGAACTCGATCAAGATCATCGGCGAGACCACCGACCTCCATGCCCAGGGCTATTTCGTCTACGACTCGAAGAAGTCGGGCGCGGTGACCATCTCCCACCTGCGTTTCGGCCCGGAGAAGATCCGCTCCGCCTATCTGATCGAGCCCGACATGGCTCAGTTCGTAGCCTGTCACCAGACCGTGTTCGTCGAGCGTTATGACCTGCTCGATCATGCCGCGCCCGGTGGCGTGTTCCTGCTCAATACGCCAGCCGTGGATGTCTGGGCCAGCCTGCCGGTCCGGATGCAGATGCAGATCCAGAAGAAGAAGCTGCGCCTGTTCGCCATCGACGCCTACCAGGTGGCGGAAGCGGCCGGAATGGGCCGGCGGATCAACACCATCATGCAGACCTGTTTCTTCGCCATTTCCGGCATCCTGCCCCGCGAGCAGGCCATCGACGCGATCAAGCAGGCGGTCGAGAAGACCTACGGCCGCAAGAGCAAGCGGCTGGCCGATCTCAACTTCATGGCCATCGACAAGACCCTGGAACATCTGCGCCAGATCGACGTGCCAGCGGGCGAGGGCGCCGGCGAGATTCCGGCCCTGAGCCATGCCATGGCCAGGAGCAAGCTGCCCGACTTCGTGCGCGATGTCACCCTGCCCATCTTCCTCGGTCTGGGCGACAGCCTGCCCGTGTCGATGATGCCGGTCGACGGCACCTTCCCGGTCGGTACCGCCAAGTACGAGAAGCGCAACATCGCGCTCGCCATCCCGGTCTGGGAGGCCGACCTGTGCACCCAGTGCGGCAAGTGCGTGTTCGTCTGCCCGCACACTGCCATCCGGGCTCGTGCCTTCGTCGGCGATACCCTGTCCGACGCGCCGGCCAGCTTCAAGCACGTGCCGGCGCGGAGCAAGGACTATCCGCCCGGCACCCACATCAGCTACCAGGTGGCGGCCGAAGATTGCACCGGCTGCGGCGACTGCGTCGAGGCCTGTCCGATCCACGACAAGTCCAACCTGTCCCGGCTGGCGGTCAACATGGTGCCGATCACAGAGGAACTGCGCGAGCAGGAAAGCGTCAATCTGGATTACTTCCTGGCCAAGCCCGAGTTTGACCGGGGCGCGGTCAAGCACACCACCATCCCCGGCTCCATGCTGCTCGATTCGCTGTTCGAGTATTCCGGCGCCTGCGCCGGCTGCGGCGAGACGCCCTACATCCGGTTGGCGACACAGCTGTTCGGCGACCGGATGCTGATTGCCAACGCCACCGGCTGTTCCTCGATCTACGGCGGCAACCTGCCGACCACGCCCTACACCACCAATGCGGCGGGGCAGGGCCCGGCCTGGTCCAACTCGCTGTTCGAGGACAACGCCGAGTTCGGCCTGGGCATGCGCCTGGCGGCCGATCATCAGATGGACTACGCCAAGGCCCTGGTCCGTGAACTGGCCGACAGCATCGGCGCCGATCTGGCCGATGCCCTGGTCAACGCAGAGCAACGCGAAGAATCCGGCCTGCATGACCAGCGCAAGCGGGTCGCCGTCCTGCTCGACAAGCTGAAGTCCTCGACCCATCCGCGCGCGGCCGAACTGGCCGCCGTGGCCGAGTGGCTGATCCGGCGCAGCGTCTGGATCATCGGCGGCGACGGCTGGGCCTATGACATCGGCTACGGCGGACTCGACCACGTCCTGGCTCTGCCCCATGACGTGAACATCCTGGTCCTCGACACCGAGGTCTATTCCAACACCGGCGGCCAGACCTCAAAGGCGACGCCGATCGGCGCCGTGGCCAAGTTCTCGGCCGGCGGCAAGGTCACGGCCAAGAAGGACCTGGCCAAGCTGGCCATGGACTACGGCCATGTCTATGTCGCCCATGTCGCTTACGGCGCCAAGGACGTGCAGACCCTGAAGGTGTTCCATGAGGCCGAGGCCTATCCGGGCCCGTCCCTGATCATCGCCTACAGTCCCTGTATCGCCCACGGCGTGGACATGCTCTACAACCTGCGCCAGCAGGACATGGCGGTGAAGACCGGGCACTGGCCGCTGTTCCGCTACGACCCGCGCATGGAAGCCAGCGGCGCCAATCCGTTCCGCCTCGACTCGGCGCCGCCGAGTCAGCCGCTCAAGGCCTTCATGGACTCGGAGACCCGCTTTGCCATGCTGTCGCGCAGCCATCCCGAGACGGCCGCCAGGCTGGCCGAGGCCGCCCAGGCCGAGGTAACGCGCCGCTTCCAGGGTTATCAGGGCATGGCCGCGGGCCACGCCGCCGAACCGAAAACAGGAGACTGAGATGATCGATCTTTCCACCGACTATGTCGGTCTGAAACTGAAAAACCCGCTGGTCCCGTCGGCCTCGCCCCTGTCGCACGACCTGGATATGGCCCGGCGGCTGGAAGACGCGGGCGCCGCGGCCATCGTCATGTATTCCCTGTTCGAGGAAGATGTTCGGGCCGAGGACGCCATGGCCGACCGGTTCATGCTCAACAGCACCCTGGGCCATGCCGAATCGGATGGTTTCATGCCCGATCAGGGCGAATTCAAGGGCATGGTCGAGCGCTATCTGGAACAGCTCGCAAAACTCAAACGCGGCCTGGATATTCCGGTGGTGGCCAGCCTCAACGGCGTTTCCTCCTCGGGCTGGCTGGAGTTCGGCCGGGAGCTGGAGGCGGCCGGCGCCGATGCACTGGAACTGAACATCTACCACGTCGCGGCCGATATGACCGAATCGGGCGATGCGGTCGAGCGGCGCTATATAGATCTGCTGACCGAGCTGCGCGGCGAGGTGAAACTGCCCATCATCATGAAGCTGTCGCCGTTCTTCTCCTCCCTGCCGCACTTCGTCAAGCAGCTGGAATACGCCGGGGCCAAGGGCGTGTCGCTGTTCAACCGGTTCTACCAGCCAGATATCGAACTGAGCGACCCGCTGTCCATGTCGGACCGGATCCACCTGTCGACCTCGGACGAGGCGCAGCTGCGCCTGCGTTGGCTATCCGTGCTGCATGGTCGGGTCAACCTCACCCTGGCCGCGACCGGCGGCGTTCATGTCTGGGAGGATGCGGCCAAGATGCTGCTGGCCGGGGCCGACGTGGTGCACATGGCCTCGTGCCTGCTCCAGCACGGCCCGGGCCGGTTGTTCGAGATCCTGGCCGGCCTGACCCGCTGGATGGAGGAGCGGGAATACGAGTCGGTGGCCCAGATGAAGGGCAGCATGAGCCAGCGCAACCTGCCCGATCCGGCGACGGTGTGCCGGGTCAACTACATCAGCATGATCGATCGGTTCGAACCGCCGGCAGGAGTCTGGCGCTGACCGTCGACGACAAGGGGAATCCGCATGTTTGAAGCCGCCGAGCTCGGTCACAAGATCGACAAGAAAACCTTTGCCAAGGAAGCCCCCAAGGTTCGCGAGGCCCTGCTGGAGGCCCAGTACGCGCTGATGGAAAAACCGGATTTCCCGGTCGTGATCCTGGTCTCGGGCGTCGATGGCGCGGGCAAGAGCGAGACGGTTAACCTGCTCAACGCCTGGATGGACCCGCGTCACATCCAGACCCACGGCATGGGCGCGCCGACCGAGGAAGAGGCCATGCATCCGCCGATGTGGCGCTACTGGCGCCGCCTGCCGGCCAAGGGCAAGGCCGGCATCTTCTTCGGTTCCTGGTACAACGCGCCGATCAACGGCCGGGTCATGGGCGACTGGACCGATCACGATCTGGACGCGGCGGTCGCCCGCATCATCCGGTTCGAGCGGATGCTGGTGAACGAAGGGGCGCTGGTACTCAAGTTCTGGTTTCATCTGTCCAAGGATGCGCAAAAGAAGCGGATGACCGACCTGGAAAAGAACCCGCTCACCCGCTGGCGCGCGACCAAGCAGGACTGGGAGCGCTTCAGCCACTATGACGATTTTCGTGCGGTGTCCGAATACGTGCTGCGCGAGACCAGCACCGGCGAGGTGCCCTGGCTGGTGGTCGAAGGGGTGGACGAAAACTACCGCAGCCTGACTGTCACCAAGCATCTGCTGGAGGCCTTGCAGGAGCAGCTGGCCAATCCGGAACAGCATCGCCGCGTGCACGGCGCGCCGCTGCCGACGCCGATCGACAATCTGCGCATCATCGATACCCTGGACCTGTCCAGGAGCATTCCGCGCAAGGACTATGACAAGGAACTGGAAAAGTGGCAGGGCAAGCTGGCCAGACTGTTCCGGCACAAGAATTTCCGCAACCGTTCGGTGGTGGCGGTGTTCGAGGGCATGGACGCGGCCGGCAAGGGCGGCGCGATCCGGCGCATCACCTCGGCGCTCGATGCCCGCCAGTACGATGTCATCCCGATCGCGGCGCCGAGCGAGGAAGAACGGATGCAACCCTACCTGTGGCGGTTCTGGCGGCATCTGCCGCGCCACGGCAAGCTGGCCGTGTTCGACCGGTCATGGTATGGCCGGGTGCTGGTCGAGCGGGTGGAAGGCTTTTGCAGCCAGGCGGCCTGGATGCGGGCCTATCGGGAGATCAACGACTTCGAGGAACAGCTGGTCGAATCGGGCATGATCGTGGCCAAGTTCTGGCTGACCATCAGCCAGGCCGAACAGCTGCGCCGTTTCAAGGAGCGCGAGAAGATCGCCTTCAAGCGGTTCAAGATCACCGAGGACGACTGGCGCAACCGGGAAAAGTGGGATGACTACGTGCGCGCCGCCAGCGACATGATCGAACGCACCGGCACCCAGCTGGCGCCCTGGACCATGGTCGAGGCCGAGGACAAGAACTATGCCCGGATCAAGGTGCTGAAAACGCTGTGCGAGGCGATCGAGTCGGCGATCAAGGCCTGATCGGTTGCCATAATTCGACCCGGTTGCGGCCGTTGGCCTTGGCCTGAAGCAGGGCCTCATCGGCCAGGGCGATGCTGTCCTCGACCGGTTTGCCCTGCATGACTTCGGCCAGCCCGAACGATGCCGTGACGTGCAGTTTCTGCTTGTTCGGCAACTGTATCGGCAACAATTCCAGTCCGGCGCGGATGCGCTCGATGACCTGCTCGGCGTCCTTCAGCGGCGTACCGGGCAGGCAGAACAGAAACTCCTCGCCGCCATAGCGGAACACCGTGTCGTATTTGCGCAGCACGTTGGCGACGAAGCGCATGCCTTGGCGGAGCACGGCGTCGCCGGCCGGATGGCCAAGATCGTCGTTGACCCGCTTGAACCGGTCGAAGTCCATCAAACCGATACAGCAGGGCCGCTGGATGCGTCCGGCCCGTTCCTGCTCGGCCTGGAGCCGGTTGATCATGCCGCGGCGGCTGAAGCAGCCGGTCAGGGTGTCGGTGGAGAGCAGATCACCGATGATTTCCAGTTGCAGGTGGCGCAGCTTGTTGTTGATCTTGAGTGCCAGATCGATGTACTGGTCATGCAGTTTGGGCGAGAGCCGTTGGCCACGGCTGACCATGTCAATCGCTTTCCGGGCGGCGCCATGCAGGGCTTGCTGGACATCGGCCAGTTCCTGGAAGGCAATGTGGTCGGCCAGGGGGTGCGGCGCCTCGCCGTAATACCATTTCCCGAATGGGGACTGGAGATGGGCGTCCTGGGCCATTTCAAAATCGGCCGGCGCGCTGCCGCAGACCAGCACCCGGTTGAACTGCTTGAACCAGGCCAGGTGCGCGGCGATGACATTCTCCAGTTCTTCGGAGAGTTTCTGGGTTTTCTCGCGGTCGAGAGGCAGCGGCATGAAACCAAATTTTATGTACTATTGGGGCTAATAACGGCCGGGCCCGGGATTTCTTTAATGATCTGGTAGGGATGGCCTAGTCAGCCCCTCAACAAATTCTAATCACGCCGATGCAAATTCGTTCCGTATCGATCCGTCTCTGGCTGCCCATCCTGGTGATGGGCCTGTTCAGCCTGCTGCTGGCCCTGACCTCGCTGCTGAACTCCTATGAGCGCTATACGGAACTGGCCAGTCAGGGCGTCGCGCTGGGTGGTCAGACCACGGCCGCGCTCAGCCAGCATCTGACCAACAGCCTGAGCCGGGGCAGCGAGGCAGACGCCGCCCGGGATCTGCGCGAATCGGTCAGCCAGATGCCGGGCGACAACGCCGCCGCACTGGTCGATGCCAGTGGCCGGGTGTCCCTGGCCAGCGCACCGGAATGGCAGGGCAAGCCGGCTACGGAGGCCCTGAACCGGTTCGACGCCAACCGGTTCAGGGATGTCCTGAAACGGAACCGGCAGTACATCAGTTCGGACCCGGATCGCGGACAGGTCCGCGGCTATCGGCTGGTCAGCCTGCCTGCGGGCGACAAGGTACTGTTCGTTGCCCAGGATGTCTCGCCGCTCTACCAGGCCTTCTGGCGGGATCTGTTGGACAAGCTGGTGCCGCTCTGGGCCCTGGGTCTGGTGGTCATGCTGGTGCTGGTGCTGGTCCTGAACCGGCTGGTCACCCAGCCCATCGTGCAACTGGCGGGGCATGCCCGCCGCCTGGGGTTCGGCGATTACGGCGCGACCCTGCAGGTCGGCGGTCAGGGCGAACTGGCCATTCTGGGTCGCGCCCTGAATGAAATGAGCCTGGGCATGCGTTCCAATATCAATTCGATCCGGGACCGTGAACAGGAGCTGACCGAGTCGATCGACGCGATGCCCCTGGGCGTGATCATCTTCAATAACGACGGCAGCAGCCGCTACGCCAACCGCATGGCCGAGACCCTGCTCGGGCGCAAGATCAGCATCAGCGTGGCGATCACCAATCTGGGCGCCGCCTTGCGCTTTTTTCGCTCCGGCACCGATAGCCACTACCCCGCCAGCTTCTTCGAACGCGCCTTCCACGGCGAGGCGGTCGGCGCCGACGATGTGGAAATCGACCGCGATGGCGCGCGCGTTCCGCTCCAGATGTGGCTGTCCCCGGTATCGGGCCCCGACAACCTGATCCACTACGTGATCGCGGCCTTCGACGACGTGACCATGCGCAAGCAGAGCGAGGCCCGGATTCAGCACCTGGCCCATTACGACTACCTGACCGACCTGCCCAATCGGCTCTCGTTCACCCAGCGTTGCGAACTGGAACTGGCCAATGCCAGGCGGGTAAGGGGGCAGGCTGCCCTGATGTTCATCGATCTGGATCGGTTCAAGCAGATCAACGACAGCCTGGGCCACCCGGTCGGCGACCGGGTGCTGCGCGATGTCGCGCGACGCTTTGCCCGGGTGGTGGGCGAGACCGGGTTTCTGGCGCGTCAGGGGGGCGACGAGTTCACCGTGTTCGTGCCCGGCATGACGGTCCCGGAAGATGCCGTGGCCGTGGCGATGGGCCTGTTGCACTCGCTGCATGAAGCGGTCCAGGTCGATCAGCATGAACTGCACGTCGACGCCAGTATCGGCATCAGCCTCTATCCGCAGGACGGCGAGGACGTGGTCAGCCTGCTGGCCAACGCCGACGCCGCGATGTACCGGGCCAAGAACCAGGGCCGCAACAACTATCAGTTCTACACCGCCGACCTGACCAGCCAGGCCATGGAACGGATGGGGCTGGAGAATGATCTGCGCGGCGCCATCGAGCGGGGCGAACTGGTCATGCACTACCAGCCCCAGATCGATCTGGCCAGCAATACCATCATTGGCGCCGAGGCGCTGGTGCGCTGGCAGCGCGGAGGTCATCACGTGGCGCCGGACAAGTTCATTCCGCTGGCCGAGGAAAGCTGGCTCATCGTTTCGCTGGGCGAATGGACCCTGCGCGAGTCCTGCCGGCAGATGCGGGCCTGGATCGACCTGGGGCTGCCCCTGAAACGGGTCGCGGTCAATGTCTCGGGCGCCCAGATGCAGCGCAGCGACATCGTGGCCATGGTCAGGGGCGCACTGGAAGAAACCGGTCTCAGCCCCATGCACCTGGAGCTCGAACTGACCGAGAGCTTCGTCATGGGCGATCCCGCGCGCCATATCCCGGTTCTGGAAGAACTTCGCGCCATGGGCATCACCCTGGCCATCGACGATTTCGGCACCGGCTACTCGTCGCTCAGCTACCTCAAGCGCCTGCCCATCGACAAGCTCAAGATCGACAAGAGTTTCATCGATGGCATTCCGGAACAGCCGGATGACTGCGGCATCGCCAAGGCCATCCTGGCCATGGCCCATACCCTGCAGCTCAAGGTCCTGGCCGAGGGGGTGGAAACCACCGCCCAGCGCGCCTTCCTGTCGGCGCAGGGCTGCGACAGCGTGCAGGGTTTTCTGTACAGCCGTGCGCTTGAGCCGGAGGCGTTCCAGCGCTATGTCAGTCAGCCGCGCCTGGTGGCGGTCGATGCGGCCGCATAGGGTGATGGCTCACGCAGGCAGCCGCCGGGCCCGGGCAAGGGCCTGCAGTCAGCGCCGGGGCTGAGGCGATGCATTTTCCCGACAGCAAGCTGCCGCCACTGGCCCCGGTTACTGATCACACCGAGATCACCGCCAAGGCCCCGATCAGCCCGACCCGAAAGGTGACGCCGGGATTTCAGGAGGCCCTGAACGAGCGCGAAGGGCAGCCGCATCGGCAACCTGAGGCGGACATGGCTAGATCCGGTTCCCGCCCTGTGGCGCCGCCATATGCCGGCGAAGACCGACGCATGCTGTGCCGCCGCATCTATCACGTTCCGGTTCTGCTCGACACGCGCAGTGGCGAGGAGCGGCGCAGGCATCTGCCGACGGACGGGCAGCTGCCGACGCATATGGACGAACGGGCCTGAGCCCGGCTCAGACCAGGGCCAGCTCGGTCTGGTTCAGCCAGCGCCAGCCTCGTTCGGGCAGATAGTCCGGCAGCTTGAGGCCGCCGATGGCAATCCGTTTCAAGGACTCGACCCGATTGCCGGCCGCGCCCAGCATGCGTTTGACCTGATGGTATTTGCCCTCGGTCAGGGTGAGGTGGATGACGCATTCTGATACCCGCTCGCAGGCTGCTGCCGCAATCGGCGCCGGTTCGTCGTGCAACTGGACCCCGGCCAGCAGTGCCGCTATCTGCTCGTCGCCGACCGGGTGCTTGGTGGTGACTTCATAGACCTTGGCGACCTTGTGCCTGGGCGAGATCATGCGGTGGATGAACTGGCCATCGTCGGTGAACAACAGCAGCCCGGTGGTGTCCTCGTCCAGGCGGCCCACGGGCTGGACGCCCCGGTTGCGCAGCGGTTCCGGCAACAGGTCGAGCACCCCGGTGTGGTGGATGGGCGAGCGGGAACACTCGAAACCGGCCGGCTTGTTCAGCATCAGGTAGGCGTGTTCCTGATACAGCCACGCCTCGCTGTCGACCTCGAATTCCAGACCGTCCGGATCAAATTTGGCGAAGGGATCTTCGCAGGTCGAGCCGGCCACGGCCACCCGGCCATGGCGAATCATTGCCCGGCAGGCCTTGCGGTTGCCAAAACCCTGCGATTGCAGG
Organism: Hydrogenophilales bacterium; assembly: GCA_037446165.1. Taxonomy (GTDB): domain Bacteria; phylum Pseudomonadota; class Gammaproteobacteria; order Burkholderiales; family Thiobacillaceae; genus Parasulfuritortus. The sequence continues at coordinate 29,805 of JBBIJC010000009.1, forward strand.
ATGCGCTCCAGATCAATCAAGCTGGCCATAACGGCTCCTCGTCCATCAATGCAATCTGCTCGCGCAGTTCAAGTATGCGGTCCTGCCAGTAATGCGGGCTGCCAAACCAGGGAAATGCAACCGGGAAGGCGGGGTCATCCCAGCGTCGGGCGATCCAGGCCGAGTAATGCAGCAGACGCAGGGTGCGCAGGGCCTCGACCAGATGCAGTTCGCGCGGGTCGAACGCCATGAAATCCTCGTAGCCGGCCAGCACATCGGATAGCTGGCGGATCATGTCGCCCCGTTCGCCGGAGAGCAGCATCCACAGGTCCTGCACCGCCGGTCCCATGCGGCTGTCGTCGAAGTCGACGAAATGCGGGCCGTCGTCGGTCCACAGCACGTTGCCCATGTGGCAGTCGCCATGAAGGCGGATGTGGGCGACATCGCCGGTCCGGTCGAAGGCGCGCTGCACGCCTTCCAGCGCTTGTGCAGTGATGCCGCTCCAGACCTCGCGCAGTTCCTTCGGCAGCAGGTTGTGGCTCAGGATGTAGTTGCGCGGTTCGATGCCAAAGCTGGCGATATCCAGGGTCGGCCGTTGCTGGTAGGTCTCCAGCGCCCCGACGGCGTGGATGCGGCCGATGAAGCGACCGATCCATTCCAGTGTCGCCGGGTCGGACAGCTCCGGCACCCGGCCGCCCCGACGCGGGTAGACCGCAAAGCGGAAGCCGCCATGTTCGAACAGGGTTTTACCACCGATGACCATGGGCGGGACCACTGGAATCTCACGCTCGGCCAGATCGAGGGTGAAGGCGTGATCTTCCAGGATTGCCGCATCGGACCAGCGTTCCGGCCGATAGAACTTGGCAACCACGGTGGGCGCGTCTTCCAGCCAGATCTGGTAGACCCGGTTCTCGTAGCTGTTCAACGCGATCAGCCGGCCGTCGGCGCGCAACCCGACGCTGTCGAGCGCATCGAGCACGACATCGGGGATCAGCGCGGCGTAAGGGTGGGTCATGGAAAATTGGGATAAACTGAAACGACTTGCATCATAACCGAGTGCCTCATGTCCGATTGCTGCGATCACGATTGCCAGTCGCCTTACCAACCCGGCCACCTGGGCATCCCCCAGGTCGGGCGCTTCGACCCGGTCGCCTTCGAACTGGCGGTGACTGACCTGCTGCGCGCCTGCGGGATCGAGCCGGACAGTGTGCATACCGGCCGCACCGCGCGCCGGGTGCGCGAGTTGTGGGAGCGGCGCCTGCTCGGCGGTTACACCATGGACCCCGGCGAGGCGCTGGGCGAGGGCTTCGAGGACAGCCGCGACGACATGGTGGTGGTGCGCGGCATCGCCATCCATGGCGTCTGTCCGCACCATCTGGTGCCGTTTCGCGGCGTGGCCCATGTCGCCTACATCCCGGGCGGCCGGCTGCACGGCTTCGGCCGCATCGCGCGCATGGTCGACGCCATCGGCCACCGCTTCACCTACCAGGAATGGATGACCCGCGACATCGCCGAGGCGCTGATCAGCCATGGCCATGCCCAGGGCGCCGCCTGCGTGATCGAGGCCGAGCAGCTCTGCCTGCTGCTGGGCGAGGACAGGCGCGGCGACGAACGGGTGGTGACTCAGGCCTTTTCCGGAACCTTTCGCGACAACCCACAATTGCGCAACGAATTCCTGCGCGCCATCAGCGGGCAAATGCCCTAGTGCCCACTTAACAGGAGACGATCATGACCCAGGTCATTCCCGAAACCCCGCCCGATTACGACACGACCCGGATTGTCGAACGTCCGGACGGGTTCTACTGGATCAACGCCGAGACCGGCAAATCGTTCGGCCCGTTCGCCACCCTGGCGGGGGCGGTGCAGGACATGGACTACAACGCCGAGACCGACTTCGAGCCGGCCGAGAGCCTGCAAGAGGCGGAAGATGAACTCGGCCTCGCCGGCTGGGTCGACCCCGATACCGGCGAACTGGCGGAAGATACCTTGACCCATCTGGAAGACCATTAGGCCAGCCTGGCGGCCGGCAAGCTAAATTTTCCGATCCGTGCAAGATGGGGGCCGCGAACGTTAAAATGCCGGCCTCTTCGAAGAAAGCATTGCCATGCCCGCATTTCAAGACATCATCATGACCCTCCAGAAGTTCTGGGGGGACCAAGGCTGCGTCATCCTGCAACCCTATGACCTGGAAGTCGGCGCCGGCACCAGCCATACCGCCACCTTCCTGCGCGCCCTCGGCCCCGAGCCGTGGAAGGCAGCCTACGTCCAGCCTTCGCGCCGGCCCAAGGACGGCCGCTACGGCGAGAACCCGAACCGCCTGCAGCATTACTACCAGTTTCAGGTGGTGCTGAAGCCGGCGCCGGAGAACATCCTTGAACTCTACCTCGGCTCGCTCGAAGCCCTGGGCTTCGACCTCAAGCAGAACGACATCCGCTTCGTCGAGGACGACTGGGAAAACCCGACCCTGGGCGCCTGGGGTCTGGGCTGGGAGGTCTGGCTGAACGGCATGGAAGTGACCCAGTTCACCTATTTCCAGCAGGTCGGCGGCATCGAGTGCAAGCCGATCACCGGCGAGATCACCTACGGCCTGGAGCGTCTGGCGATGTATCTGCAAGGCGTGGAAAACGTGTTCGACCTGGAATATGCGCCGGGAGTCAGTTATGGAGCGGTGTTCCACCAGAACGAGGTCGAGCAGTCGACCTACAACTTCGAGCATAGCGACGTGGAATTCCTGCTCACCGCCTTCAACGCCCACGAGCGTCAGGCCAGGCACCTGATGGAATCGGAATTGGCCCTGCCGGCCTATGAACAGGTCCTCAAGGCCGCGCATACCTTCAACCTGCTCGATGCGCGCGGCGCCATCTCGGTGACCGAACGCGCCGCCTATATCGGCCGCATCCGCAACCTGGCCCGCAGCGTGGCGCAAAGCTACATGGATTCGCGCGCCCGGCTCGGCTTCCCGATGGCACCCAAGGCCTGGGCCGAGGAAGTGCTGGCCCAGATCGAAAAGAAGGCAGCGTGAGAGAAAACGATCATTTGGCCGTCATTCCCACGAAAGTGGGAATCCAGACGGGTTTACCAAAAACATGGATTCCCACTTTCGTGGGAATGACGGGGTTTGTGTATGTCTGACAAGAATCTGCTGGTCGAACTGTTCGTCGAGGAGCTGCCGCCCAAGGCGCTGGAAAGGCTTGGCAATGCGTTTGCTTCCAATCTCTGGCTCAGATTGGCTGACCAAGACCTGGTCAATAAAGACTCCGGGATTGAACTTGGCAAAAATCTTCGTACCTATGCTTCCCCAAGACGTCTCGGTGTCTGGATCAAAGATGTCTTAGGTCAAGCACCCGATCGCCCCTCTAGCCAGAAGCTGATGCCGGTCAGCGTCGGTCTCGACGCAGATGGTCAGGCCACCCCGGCCCTGCTCAAAAAACTGGCTGCGCTGGGTCTGGATGCCTCGGCCGTGACTCAGCTGAAGCGCGAAGGCGAGGGCAAGGCCGAGGCCTTGTTTTATGACTCCATGGTCAAGGGCGCGGCCTTGGCCGGCGGCTTGCAAAAGGCGCTGGAAGACGCGCTGGTCAAGCTGCCCATCCCCAAGGTGATGACCTATCAACTGGCCGATGGCTGGACCTCGGTCAATTTTGTCCGCCCTGCCCATGGCCTGGTTGCGCTGCATGGCAGCGAGGTGGTGCCGATCTCCGTGCTTGGCCTGAACTCGGGCCGCGAGACGCAGGGCCATCGGTTCGAGGCCGCCAGCCCGACTGTCACGATCAGGGATGCCGACAGCTATGAGGCACAGCTGGCAGGCGAGGGCGCCGTGATTCCGGGTTTCGAGAAGCGCCGCGACGAGATTGCCCGCCAGCTCGAAGCTGTTGCGGCCAAGGTCGGCGGCGGGGTGCAGCCGATCGAGGATGCCGCGCTGCTCGACGAGGTGACCGCCCTGGTCGAACGGCCCAACGTGCTGCTCTGCCGGTTCGAGGAGGAATTCCTGCAGGTGCCGCAGGAGTGTCTGATCCTGACCATGAAGGCGAACCAGAAATATTTCCCGCTGCTCGATGCCGAAGGCCATCTGACCAACCAGTTCCTGATTGTCTCCAACATCCGTCCGGCTGATCCTTCGCTGGTCATAGGTGGCAACGAGCGGGTGGTGCGCCCGCGTCTGGCCGATGCCAAGTTCTTCTTCGACCAGGATCGCAAGCGGCCGCTGGCATCGCGGGTCGAGGCACTGGACCGCGTGGTCTATCACAACAAGCTGGGCAGCCAGGGCGCCCGCGTGCGCCGGCAGATGAAGCTGGCCGGCGCCATCGCCCGCGAACTTGGCGCTGACGAAGCCCTGGCCGAGCGTGCCGCGCAACTGGCCAAGGCCGACCTGCTGACCGATATGGTCGGCGAGTTTCCCGAGTTGCAGGGCACGATGGGCAAGTATTACGCCCTGCACGATGGCGAGGACGCCCAGGTGGCCGACGCCATCGAGGCGCATTACAAGCCGAAGTTCGCCGGCGACACGCTGCCCGACGGCAACATCGCCCTCGCCGTGGCGCTGGCCGAGCGACTCGATACCCTGGTCGGCATCTTCGGCATCGGCCTGATTCCGACCGGCGACAAGGATCCGTTCGCGCTTCGCCGCTCGGCGCTCGGCGTGCTGCGCATGCTGATGGAACGCTATCTGCCGCTCGACCTGATGCAATTGCTGGAACGCGCCCAGGCTCAGTTCGACAAGGAAGAGATTGCCGCCAGCACCGCAGTCGATGTGTTCCAGTTCATGCAGGAGCGCCTGCGCGTCTACCTGAAGGAGCGCGGCGCGATGCAGGACGAGGTGGAGTCCGTGGTGGTCCAGGCGCCGACCCGCATCGACCGGGTTCCGGCCCGCCTGGCCGCGGTGGCCGAGTTCCGTGCGCTGCCCGAGGCGGCCGCGCTGGCAGCGGCCAACAAGCGCATCCGCAACATCCTGAAGAAGACCGATGCAGTAGGTGATACGGTCGATGCCGCATTGCTCCAGTCCGGGGCCGAGGCGGATCTGCATCAGGCGCTGGTTGCCGTGACCCCGGCGGTCGATGCGGCCCTGGCCAGCCTCGACTACACCGCGGCCCTGACCCGCCTGGCCGGTCTGCGGGCCGCGGTGGACCACTTCTTCGACGAGGTCATGGTGATGGCCGACGAACCGCTGATCCGGGCCAATCGACTGGCCTTGCTGGGTGGCTTGTCGCACACCATGAACAGCGTTGCGGACATTTCCGAACTGACCGCGTGACGGCTCCCGGATTGAACGTGGACGCCCTTGAGGCTGCTTTCCGGATCGATCGGCTGTCCGCGGAGTTTCTCAATCTGGAAACCGAGTGGCGGTTTCGTGAATACATCAAGGACAGCCGGATCCGGGATACCCGGCTGGCAATTTTCATTGCTGCCCTGTTCTATCTGTTTTTCGCGCTGACCGATTTTCTCGGCATGCAGGGAAGCGGGAATTACCTGGTCGTTCTGCTGACCCGAATGGCTATCTGTGCAGTGGGCTTGAGCGCGGCCTTCATTGCGCCGAGAAGCTGGCAGCACCTGGTCAATGGCGTCATTCCCAGTCTGGTTTCGGGATCGGCCATGGCTGCCTTTCTCGCCATCACCTTCCTGAGGCCGTATTCGATCGGTTGGCATGGCATGAGCATGATGGCCATGCTGCTTGGCGTCTATGTCTTCATCCCGAACCGGTTCCTCGCCGTGCTGCTGATCGGCATCACGGCATCGCTGGCCTTCGTGTCGCTGGCCGTGACCCAGCTCGATCTGCAGTTCAACGAACTGGCCAGATTGATGACCCTGCTGGTGGTGACCAACATTCTGGGTGCCATGACCAACTACAGGCTGAGCCGCCTGATGCGGGAAGAGTATCGGGACCATGCCATTCTCAAGAATGCGAACCGGCGGCTGGAAGTGGAAATGGAAGAGCGTGCCCGACTGGAAGCGGTTCTCCGTCATCGGGCCGAGGAAGACGAGGTCACCGACGTGCCCAATCGCCGGACCTTTTTTGCCCGGGCGGAGGCCTGCCTCAGCGAGGCGGATCAAAGCCAGGAACCTCTGTCGATCCTGGTCATGGATATCGACTACTTCAGGCAGATCAACGGTACCTATGGCCATGTACGCAGCGATGAGGTACTCAAGGCCCTGGTGATGGTCTGCAAGTCGCTGCTGGGCAGCCGGCATTGCCTGGCTCGCCTGGGCGGCGAGGAATTTGCCATCATGCTGCCTGGCGTGGATCTGGCCGGGGCAGTCGAACTGGCCGAACGGATCCGGGCGGAATGCCAGAGAACGCCCGTGGCCATGGATGATGTGAACGTTCATTTCACGATCAGCCTGGGCGTGGTGCAGCACCGCAGCGGCGAGCCTATGCGGGTGGCGCTGAGACGGGCGGATGACGCGATGGCGGCCGCCAAGTACAAGGGCCGGAACCGGGTGGAGGCGGCCAATTGAACTGCAACTTGTATCCGGTCTTGGACCGCGCGCACAATTAGGGCTGCCATGAAACTCATCATTCTCGATCGCGACGGAGTCATCAACCACGACTCCGACCAGTTCATCAAATCACCGGACGAATGGAAACCCATCGCCGGCAGCCTGGATGCCATTGCCCGGCTCAACCAGGCCGGCTACCGGGTGGTGGTGGCGACCAACCAGTCCGGGCTCGGCCGCGGACTGTTCTGCATGGCCATGCTGAACAAGATCCACGCCAAGATGCACAAGCTGGTCGGCCAGGCTGGAGGGCGGATCGACGCGGTATTCCTGTGCCCCCATCCGGCTGATGCCGAGTGCGATTGCCGCAAGCCGAAGCCTGGCCTGTTCCGCGATATCGCCAAGCGTTATCACACCGATCTGAGCGGCGTGCCGGCCATCGGCGACGCCCTGCGCGACCTTCAGGCGGCGAGTGAGGTCGGTGCCCGGCCGATACTGGTGCGGACTGGCAAGGGCGCCCGGACCCTGGCCAGCGGCGGGGTGCCGGAAGGTACGCCGGTGTATGCCGATCTGGCCGAGGCGGTGACCGCGCTGACCAGCGCCAGCGAAGCCGGATAGGCGCGCTTTCCATTCCAACCAGGCGTTGTCCCGCATGACCTTCCTGCGCTCCCTGCTGTTTCTGCTTCTGCAGTCCGTGTTCACCATCGTGTTTGCTGTAACGGCCCTGGTCGCGGTGCCTCTGCCGCCGATACCGCGTTATCGCTTCATCGGCATCTGGGCGCGGGTAGTGGTGGTACTGGCCCGATATGTGCTGGACCTCGACTATCAGGTGATCGGTCAGGAAAACCTGCCGGCCGGCGGACGCTACATCGTCATGGCCAAGCACCAGTCGGCCTGGGAAACCATCGCCTTTCAGCTGATCTTTCCGCCGCTGGCCTTCGTGTTGAAGAAGGAGTTGCTGCGCATCCCATTCTTTGGCTGGGGCCTGGCCATGATCAGCCCGATTGCCATCGACCGGGATGCCGGTCGTGAGGCGCTCAGGGATCTCGAGGTCCAGGGCGAGGATCGTCTGGCCAAGGGGTTCTGGGTGCTGGTGTTCCCGGAAGGTACCCGGGTCAAACCGGGCGAAGTAGGCAAATACAACATCGGCGGGGCCTGGCTGGCAGCCAAGACCGGCACGCCAGTGATCCCGGTGGCGCACAACGCCGGGGTGCTCTGGCCCAAGGGTGCCTTCCTGAAGCGCGCCGGGCTGATCACCGTGGTCATCGGCCCGGCCATTGCCACGGCCGGCAAGAAGGCCTCGGTCATCAACGCCGAGGTCGAGGCCTGGATCGAGGCCGAGATGCTCAAATTGTGATTTTCCGCCGTCGTGCCGCCGCTGTCCGGCGCGAGCAAGGCCTGGCCGAGCTGGACCTGGAGGGTGAGCGGATGGTCTATCTCCTCAAGCGCAGCAACGCGCGGCGCAGCCTGAGCCTGCGCGTCAATGCCGAGGGCATGGCCCAGGTCAATGCGCCGTGGGCCATGGCGCAAGCCCGGATCGATGCCTTCCTGCGCCAGCATGCAGCCTGGCTGCGCGAGCAGCTGGCCAGGCGTCGGGCGCAACCGGCCTGGAGGGATGGCATGCGGTTGCCCTTTCTGGGCGGCGAGCTACAGCTCGAATGGCGGCCGATAGCGCATGGCAAGAGGGTGAGGCTGGAAGGTGACCGCCTGCTGTGCGAGGGAGTGGAAGGCGGGTTGGAAACGGCTGTCAGCCACTGGTACCGGGCACAGGCGGCAGCCTGCCTTGCCGATCGCTTGGCCCGGATTTGTGCTCGTCTGGGATGGGACGTGCCGCCATGGCGCCTGTCCAACGCCCGTACCCGCTGGGGCAGTCTGTCGGCCAAGGGGGTGGTCAGCCTGAATTGGCGCCTGGTCAAGGCCAGCCTGGACGAAATCGATTACGTCATCTGCCACGAATTGGCCCATTTCCGCCGGCGCGATCATTCGGCTGCGTTCTGGCGCGAAGTCGCGGCGCTGTATCCGGACTATCAGACGATGCGGCGGCGCCTGCGCCAGCATGGGGCGCGCTATCTGGAGTTTTGAGGCGTGCCGCTATCTGCGCGGTTTGGCGGTTTCAGTCTCGTTGAAATAGTAGGTGATCCGTTGCCGCGGACTGAGGTAATCGAAGACCGCCCTGGGCAGTTCAGCAGACCGGCAGGTCCTGACGATCTTCAGGTCGGTCTCTGCCTCCAGGTTGACCAGGATGGCCTCCTGCCTGGGGACTTCCGGGTCATAGACCAGCACCACCGGCCTGAGCGGCTGGTTCACGTTGACTGATACCACCATGCCCCAGATCTCGTCGGTCAGGCTCACCACCGTACCCGGCGGATAGACGCCCATGCAGCGGATGAAGATGCTGAGGGCGGTCGGGTCGAACAGGTGTTTTTGTTTGGCGAACATGCCCGATACCGCTTCGTGGGGAGTCAGCGATCTGGCTGGGTTGGGCTGATTGCACAGGTTGTCGAAGCTGTTGGCGATGGTCACGATCCGGGTCGGCAGGGGCAAGGACGCGCCCTTCAACCGGTCCGGGTAGCCGCTGCCGTCCATCGCTTCATGGTGATGGAGAATGATGTCGAGCGCCGGCTCGGGCAGCTTCAGATTGCGGCCGATCTCTGCGCCATAGCGGGGGTGCTCGGCCAGAAAGTTGGCCTCGGCCGTGGTCAGGGGCTCGGTCTTGTTCAGTATCTTGCCTGGCACGCGAGTCTTGCCGATGTCGTGGAACATGGCGCCCAGCCCGACCAGTCCGATCTGGTCCCGGGACAGCTTCATTTCCTTGGCCAGCATCATGGCCAGGATCGAGACATTGAGCGAGTGGAAATAGACGTCCTCGCCCGCCACCTTGTCGTTCATGGCATGGATGGCCAGGTCCTTGTCGATCAGCAGGGACTCGGCCATCTGGCTGACCAGGGTGGTTGCCGCGCGCACGCTTTCCTCGGGCCGGGCGTACAGGTTCTGGTTGATATGCTTGAAGGTGCCCGCCGCCTCGACGAATTTCTTCTCGCATTGGGTGACCGATTGCCGGAGCTTCGCCAGCCGCGCCACGCGTTCCCTTTTGCTGGCCACGATGGCCTGCTGCTCGGGGTCGGGAGCAGGCTGCGGAGGGGCGGGTTCGGCCAGCGAGGGCGGGGGCAGCGGGCGGCAATCGCTTTTGGCCGGGTTGTAGCGGATGCTGTTCAAGCCCAGGCGGCGCAGGTCTTCCAGCTGTTTCGCGTTCTTGATCTTGAAGCTGTTGGTCAGAAACTGGTGTTCCATCCAGCTCAGCTCGAGGCTGACAAAAAGCCCGATCTGGAGCTGGTCGATTCCGATGCTGACAAAGTCATCTGCTTCCGCCATGCGTCCGCTTCGCTGTATATGATCTCGACGCTAGTTTAGCGCGGCGGGGTGGAATTCTTTA
>JBBIJC010000010.1:0-39590 GCA_037446165.1 Hydrogenophilales bacterium
AACTACACCTCGTTCTCCGACCGCGAGATTGCCCTGCGCCTGCTCGGCCCGGAGGGCTGGCGGCTGATCGAGGAACTGCGCGCCGAACGCAGGACCGGTCGCTCAGCGCGGATGTTGTTCGAGGTGCTGGGCGATATCTGGGTGGTGTCGCGCAACCCCTATCTGGAAGACGACCTGCAAGCCAACCCGAAACGGCGTGACCTGCTGGTGGGTGCATTGCGTCACCGTTTAAGTGAAATCGAAGCGCGCCGTCAGGGCAATGAGCGGGTGGGCAGTCTGCTCAAGCTGGCCGGCCAGGCGGTGGCTGCCTTTGCCGCCCATTTCGTCGAGACCGCCACCCTCCGCGCCGAAGTCACTCACAAACTGGGCCACCATACCCGGCGCGACAACATCGCCTTCGACGGCTATGCCCGCGTCTCGCACGTCACCGATGCCACCGACTGGCGGGTGGAGTACCCGTTTGTGGTGCTCTATCCGGACACCGAGGACGAAATTCCCGCCCTGGTGAAGGGTTGCATCGAGGTCGGCCTCACGGTCATTCCACGCGGCGGCGGCACCGGCTACACCGGCGGCGCGGTGCCACTAACGCCGCGTTCGGCGGTCATCAACACCGAGAAACTGGATTGGAAGTCGGCCATCGAGCCAGCCATCCTGCCCGGCCACAGCCAGCCGACACCGGTCATCCGCTGCGGCGCCGGCGTGGTCACCCGCCGGGTGATGGAGGACGCGGAAGCGGCTGGCCTGGCCTTCGCCGTCGATCCCACGTCGGCCGACGCCTCCTGCATCGGCGGCAACGTGTCGATGAACGCCGGCGGCAAGAAGGCCGTGCTCTGGGGCACCGCACTGGACAACCTGCATTCCTGGAAGATGGTGACGCCGGATGCTGACTGGCTGGAAGTCACCCGCCTCGACCACAACCTGGGCAAGATCCACGATGTCGAAACGGTGCGCTTCGAACTGCGCCGCTCGCACCCCGATGGCAGTGCCAGGGGTGAGCCGGAAATCCTGGCGATCCCCGGCCGGGTGTTCCGCAAGCTGGGCCTGGGCAAGGATGTCACCGACAAATTCCTGGCCGGCCTGCCCGGCATCCAGAAGGAAGGCTGCGACGGCCTGATTACTCAAGCCACGTTCATCCTGCACCGGATGCCGAAGCACGTCCGCACCGTCTGCCTGGAATTCTTCGGCCCGATCCATGATGCCGTGCCGGCCATCGTCGAGATCAAATCCCATCTCGACGCCCAGCCTGGCGGCGCGCTGCTGGCCGGCCTGGAACACATGGACGCCCGCTACATCAAGGCGGTCGGCTACGCCACCAAGGCCAACCGAACCGGCCGACCCAACATGGTGCTGATTGCCGATATCGCCGCCGACGATGAGGCCGCGGCAAACGCGGCTGCAAGCTTTGTCGTCGAGCGCGCCACGGCACGCGGCGGCGAAGGCTTCATTGCAGTCTCCGCCGAAGCACGCAAGAAATTCTGGCAGGACCGTTCCCGAACTGCAGCCATCGCGGCCCACACCAACGCCTTCAAGGTCAACGAGGACGTGGTCATCCCGCTCGACCGGCTGGGCGATTACAGCGACGGCGTGGAGCGCATCAACATTGAGCTTTCCATCGCCAACAAGCTGGACCTGCTCGCGGCGCTGGAGGCCTTCTTCAAGGGCGACCTGCCGCTGGAAAACGACGACGAGGTCCATGCCGATCCGCAACTGACCGAGGAGCGCCGGCAACGTGCCCTGCAACTGGTCGGGCGAGTCCGTAGCCGCTGGCTGGACCGGCTGGAGCACCTGGTCGAGGAACCCGTGTTCCGCGCCATCCAGAGGCACGAGGACCGCATTTCCTGGCGCAAGGAAGTGCGCGCCGAGCTGCGTCAGATCTTTACCGGCCGCGAGTACGAACCGGTGCTGTCGGCTGCCGACGCCATCCACAAGCAAGTTCTGAAAGGCCGCGTCTTCATTGCCCTGCACATGCACGCCGGCGACGGCAACGTGCACACCAACATCCCGGTCAACTCCGACGACTACGCCATGCTGGCCACCGCCAACGCGGCCGTGGCGCGGATCATGCGGCTGGCGGTCGACCTGGGCGGGGTGATCTCGGGCGAGCACGGCATCGGCATCACCAAGCTGGAGTTCCTGCCGGAAGAAGCCGTGACCGCCTTCGCCAGCTACAAACACAAAGTAGATCCGGAAAATCGGTTCAACAAGGGCAAGCTGGCCCGCGGCGGCGACCTGACCAACGCCTACACGCCCAGCTTCAGCCTGATGGAGACGGAGTCCATCATCATGGAGCAGTCCGAGATCGGCGCCATCGCCGACTCGATCAAGGACTGCCTGCGCTGTGGCAAGTGCAAGCCGGTGTGCAACACCCACGTCCCGCGCGCCAACCTGCTCTACTCGCCGCGCAACAAGATCCTGGCCACCTCGCTCCTGATCGAGGCCTTCCTGTACGAGGAGCAGACCCGGCGCGGGGTCAGCCTCAAGCACTTCGACGAATTCAGCGACGTGGCCGACCACTGCACCGTCTGCCACAAGTGCGTGAAGCCCTGCCCGGTAGACATCGATTTCGGCGATGTCTCGATGGCCATGCGCCACCTGCTCAAGAGTACCGGCAAGAAGAAGCCTTCGCTGATCAGCAAGGCGGCTCAACTCTTCCTCAACACCACCGACGACCGGCTCATCCGGCTGATGCGCAAGGGCATGATCCAGTGGGGCTATCTTGGCCAGCAGCTGGGCTACGCGGTTGTCCAGCGGCTCGGACTGGCGCGCAACCAGAAACGCCTGCCGCCGGCCAGCCTGGGCAAACCCAGGGTCACCGAACAGGTTATCCATTTCGTCAACCGGCCGCTGGCCGCCCATATCCCGAGCAAGACCGCGCGGGCGCTGCTAGGCGTGGAAGATCCGAAGATCGTGCCCATTCTGCGCAACCCGGAACGCAATGGCGAGGACGCCGATGCCGTGTTCTACTTCCCCGGCTGCGGCTCGGAGCGGCTGTTCTCCCAGGTCGGCCTGGCCACCCTGGCCATGCTCTACGAGGTCGGCGCCCAGACCGTGCTGCCGCCCGGCTATCTGTGCTGCGGCTACCCGCAGACCTCGGTCGGCGACCGCGAGAAGGGCGAGTCGATCACCACCACCAACCGCGTCCTGTTCCACCGGGTCGCCAACACGCTCAACTACCTCGATATCAAGACCGTGATCGTGTCCTGCGGCACCTGCATGGACCAGCTGCTGAAGTACCAGTTCGACAAGATCTTCCCCGGCTGCCGGCTGCTCGACATCCACGAGTACCTGGCCGAGAAGGGCGTCAAGCTGGATGGCGCCGACGGCGTGCGCTACATGTATCACGACCCCTGCCACAGCCCGATGAAGCTGGGCAATCCGCTCGACACGGCCAAGACCCTGCTCGGTGCCGACGTCAGGCTGTCCGAGCGCTGCTGCGGCGAGGCCGGCACCTTCGCCGCGACCCGGCCGGACATCGCCACCCAGGTCAAATTCCGCAAGGCCGAGGAGATTCAGCGCGTCGCCGGCAACCTGCGCGAGACGAGCCCGGGCACCAGCATCAAGCTGCTGACCTCCTGCCCGTCCTGCCTGCAGGGCCTGTCGCGCTACGAAAAGGAAGCCGGCGTCGAGGCCGACTACATCGTCATCGAACTGGCCAAGCGGCTGCTGGGCGAGGGCTGGATGGAACACTACCTGACCCGGGTCCAGCAGGGCGGCATCGAGAAGGTCCTGCTGTGAGCGCCTGTCCGCTGTGCAACACGGCTGGCGAGGACATCCTCTGGCAGGACGATTTCTGCCGCGTGATTCTGGTCGGCGATGCTGACTATCCGGGCTTCTGCCGAGTGATCCTGAACCGCCACATCAAGGAAATGACCGACCTGCCGCCGCTCGAGCGGCAACGCATGATGATCACGGTGCTGAAGGTGGAGGCGACGTTGCGGGAAATGCTGCACCCGGACAAGATCAACCTGGCCAGCCTGGGCAACATGGTGCCGCATCTGCACTGGCATGTGATCCCGCGTTTCGCGGATGACAAGCACTTCCCGGATGCCGTCTGGGCACCGGCACGCCGTTCCGGCACGGCACACCACGCTGACGATCTCAGGCTGCGGCTTGTGCAGGCTCTGACAACCGCGCTGGGCCGGCCTCCGGGATAACCCGATCCACCGGCAACACCGCCGTGAAGGTGCTGCCCCTGCCGACCACGCTTTCCACCCGCAGCTTGCCCTGGTGTCGTTGCAGCACATGCTTGACGATGGCCAGGCCCAGTCCGGTACCGCCTGAAGCACGGGAGCGGCCCCGATCCACCCGGTAGAAGCGCTCGGTCAGACGCGGGATATGCTCGGGCGCAATGCCCTCGCCGGTATCGGTGACCGAAAACTCCGCCGCGCCGCTCCGGGTCACTACCCAGCGCAGGGTGATGCTGCCGCCTGGCGGGGTATAGCGGACCGCATTGGAAACCAGGTTGCCAAACGCGCTGTGCAACTCCTGGGTTCGGCCGATAAGCTTGGCCTGCGATTCCATGACCAACTGGATTTCATGCTTGCCCTGGCTCAGGCTGAGCGCCTCGTTGAGCAGGCCCTGCATCAGTGCGGGGACGTTGACGGTCTCGTTCTTGATGTCCTGCTCACCCTCCAGACGGGCCAGCGCCAGCAGGTCATCCAGCAGATGTCGAATCCGGTCCGACTGCTCCAGCATCAGATGAACGTATTTGTGGAAGGCCGCCGGATCGGGGGCCTCCATGTCATCGAAGGTTTCCAGAAAACCGGCGATCACCGTGACCGGCGTGCGCAGCTCGTGCGAGACATTGGCCACGAAATCCCGGCGCATGGCATCGACCCGCTCCAGTTCCGTCACATCATGGGCGAACAGCATGCGCTGATCGCGCGGCATCGGCACCAGGAGGAGGGAGAGAACCTGGCCCTGGGTCGTAGGCGACTTCAGCACCAGAGGCTGGTTATAACTGTCCAGCGACAGCCACTCGGTAAAGTGCGCGTGACGCAGGATGTAATAGATGAACTGGCCGACATCGCGCTTCTGGGACAGCCCCAGTTGCCGCTCGGCCGCTTCGTTCAGCCACTTGATGCGGTCATCGCTGTCCAGGATGACCAGCGCATCGGGCAGGGCATCGGTCGCCACCAGCATCTGTTCCATGTCGGCCACGGCCAATTTCTGGCGCTCGCGACTGGCCTGGATCTGCTTGTCGAGCAGGTAAAAAACATCGCTCCATCTTATGCCGTACGGAACACCCGTCCTATTTTGCCGCCCCAACCAGCTCAGCAGATGGCCATAGTTCCAGACCTGATAGGCGAGACTGATGGACAGACCGGCAACGGCGACGCTCAGCCCGACGATCGGTCCATTGCTGACCCAGAACAAAACAGAGAGGAAGGCCAGGCTCCCCGCGACGAGCAGGGCGCGTAGCCAGAACGACCACATCGAAGTGTGTCCTGAAGTGAATACAGCCGGGATTCTAGTTCAATGTCGCCGAGAGTCGGTATCCCGCACCGCGCACGGTCTGGATAAGTCGGTCGTGACTGCTCACCTCGAGGGCGCTGCGCAGTCGCCGGATATGCACGTCGACGGTGCGCTCTTCCACGAAGACATGGTCGCCCCAGACATGATCGAGCAACTGGGAGCGCGAGTAGACCCGCTCGGGATGGGTCATGAAGAAGTGCAGCAGGCGGAACTCGGTCGGTCCGAGGTCGAGCGCCTTGTCGTCGCCAAACACCCGGTGGCTGATCGGGTCGAGCTTGAGGCCGCCGATCTCGACCGGGTCTTCAGTCATCTCCGGCGCCCGGCGGCGCAACACCGCCTTGATCCGGGCCATCAGTTCGCGCGGCGAAAAGGGCTTGGTGATGTAATCGTCGGCGCCGGTATCCAGACCCTGCACCTTGTCCCGTTCCTCGGTCCGTGCGGTCAGCATGATGATGGGGATGGAGCGGAGCCGGGCATCGGCGCGAATCCGCTTGGCCACCTCGATGCCGGACATGCCGGGCAGCATCCAGTCGAGCAGGATCAGGTCCGGCAGGGCGCCGCGTAACAGGCTCATGGCGTCCTCGCCGTCACCGGCGACGATGACATCGTGACCGTGCTGGCCAAGATTGAATTTGAGTACTTCCTGGATACCGGGCTCGTCTTCAACAACCAGAATGGTGGCTGACATGGCGGCCTCCCCGACAAATAGATGAGATCGCCATCTTATGACGTTTGTATGAACATTATATGACAGCCAAAACGGTCCCCTGCTGTCGGGCGGGGCTTGAATCCTGGCCTCGCTGACCCATATTCAAATCGAGGAAGGGATCAGTCTCGATCCCGTTGTTAACCAGGAAAAATGGAGGACATCATGGCCAATATCGTACGTCGCGACCCGTTTGCAGTTGATGATCTGTTTGACGATCTGATGAAGGGGTTCTTTGTCCGTCCGGTACGCTATCCGGGTGGTGAAGCGCCAGTAGTCCAGATCAAGATGGACGTCAAGGAGGACGACAAGTCCTACACCGTCCATGCCGAGATTCCGGGCGTCAACAAGGAAGACATCCACGTCAACGTGGAAGGCAACAACGTATCCATCAGTGCCGAGGTCAAGAAGGAGGCCGAGCGCAAGGAAGGCGAGAAAGTCATCCACAGCGAGCGTTATTACGGCAAGGTCTACCGCAGTTTCACGCTGGGCCAGGAAGTGGACGACAGCAATGCCAAGGCCAGGTTCGATAATGGGGTGCTGGAGCTGGTGCTGCCCAAGCGGACCGGAACCGCGGCCCGGCGGCTGAATGTTGAATAAGGGATAAATTTCCCTTGCGAGGGCGGCACTTGCCGCCCTCTTCTTTTGTAGAATCGCAGCCATCCCTTAAAACGAAAGCCGCCATGTCCATTTCCCTGCTCTCCCCCACCGACAAGGCCAAGGTCATCGCCGAGGCCCTGCCCTACATCCAGCGCTTCTGGGACAAGACCGTGGTGATCAAATATGGCGGCAACGCCATGACCGATCCCACCTTGCAAGCCGCCTTCGCCCGCGACGTGGTGCTTCTGAAGCTGGTTGGCCTGAATCCGGTCGTGGTCCACGGCGGTGGTCCGCAGATTGAAGAGCTGCTGAAGAAAGTGGGCAAGAAGGGCGAGTTCATCCAGGGCATGCGGGTGACCGACGCCGAGACCATGGACGTGGTCGAGATGGTGCTCGGCGGCCAGGTCAACAAGGACATCGTCAACCTGATCAACCTGGCCGGCGGCAAGGCCGTCGGCCTGACTGGCGTCGACGGCCGCTTCATCCGGGCCAAGAAGTTGATGATGGAAAACAAGGACCATCCCGGCGACCTGATCGACATCGGCCAGGTTGGCGAGATCACCAAGATCGACCCCAGCCTGATTGCCTTCCTCGATTCCGGCGATTTCATCCCGGTGATCGCGCCGATCGGCGTGGGCGAAGAGGGCGAGACCTACAACATCAACGCCGACGTGGTCGCCGGCAAGCTGGCCGAAGTGCTCAAGGCCGAGAAGCTGGTGCTGCTCACCAACACCCCGGGCGTGCTCGACAAGAACGGCCAGCTGCTCACCGGGCTGACCCCCAAGAAGATCGACGAACTGGTTGCCGACGGCACCCTGTCCGGCGGCATGCTGCCCAAGATCAGTTCGGCCCTGGATGCGGCCAAGAGCGGGGTGCCGGCGGTCCACATCATCGATGGCCGGGTCGAACACTGCCTGCTGCTGGAAATCATGACCGATCAGGGCGTCGGCACCCTGATCAAGTCGTCCTGATCAGCATTTGACCCGCGGATCGAGCCTGGCCTCGACGGCCGGGCCGATGCCGTCGCCCAGTTCGCCATGCAGGGCCAACAGGGCATCGACTTCCGCCTTCCAGCGTTCGCGTCCCTGCGCGGCCGCGTCCCGTAGAACATCCAGGTCAGCCTGCGCCAACCAGCCCTGATAGGCCGCCATCAACTCCGGCGCGAGTTTGCGCCGCATGCCGACCAGATTGGCGAAATAGAAATGGATTGCGGCCGGCTCGCCGCGCTCGATCAGGCCCGGCAGGGTCGACAGGCTATCGGCATACAGGTCGCGCACCGCCCGGACCATGATTTCGGCCCGGCTCTGGATCACGGCCACCAGCAGGTTTTCCCAGGCCGGACCAAGCGCCTCGCCGACCCGCGCCTCGCCCAGTTCATGCTGGATGACCGATTCGGTTTCGGTTGCAGTCATCGCATCGAGCGCGGCCTCGGGCGCCGAGTCGAACGGATAGCAGGCCAGGGCCCGGCCCATGGCGTCGTTCTTCTTGTTCCAGCGCCATTCCTCGTATTTCTCCCACAGCCAGCGGCGCAACGCCTCGGCACGGATGAAGATGGTGCGGTCCAGATACATGCCCGGTGGCGCTTCCAGATCGCGTGCCAGCTCCCGGCCCGAGACATAGATCTCGAAGCCGTGGCGCGCTTCCTGGCGCGCCAGTTCACCCAGGAAAAAGTGCGGTTTGCAGTGCCGACCGTAACCACCGCTGTAGACCAGGCCGCGCTCCAGCAACGCGCTATTGATCCGGCGCGACTCGAATGGATCGACCTCGTCTCCGGCCAGCGGGATCGGCACATAGGGCGCCATCTCGATTCCGTCCCATAGCTGACCGCGCACATTCATCCATTCGCCCACTTCGCTGCGCGGCATTTCCCGGGTCAGCGGGATGGCCTTCTCCCAGCGATACAGCTCGCGCATCTTGAGCAGGAAGGTGCACAGGGTCAGGTCGCCAGCGTGCTGGGCATCCGAGATATGGCAGTTTTGCCGGACAGCACCGACAATGGCATCCAGATTGAAATCAGACATGGCAGAATATCCGATGGATTTTGTCGGATTATAGGCTGGAGATAAAAAATGCGTTACTGGTTGATGAAAAGCGAGCCCTCGGATTTCAGCATCGACGATCTGGTCCGGGATGGTTTTGTGCCGTGGTACGGTGTGCGCAATTATCAGGCGCGCAATTTCATGCGCGACCAGATGCGGGTCGGCGACGGCGTGCTGTTCTATCACTCGACCTGCGCCGAACCCGGCATCGCCGGCCTGGCCGAGGTCGGCAAGCTGGCCTACCCGGATGCCACCCAGTTCGACCCGGACAACAAGTATTTCGACCCCAAGGCCACGCCCGAAAATCCGCGCTGGTTCAACGTCGACGTAAAGATCGTGAACAAGACCCGGCTGATGCCCTTGTCCGAGATCCGGCAATACCCCGAACTGGCCAACATGCGCATCCTGGCCAAGGGCAATCGGCTGTCGATCACCCCGGTCGATCCGGACGAATGGCGGTTCATCCTGAAGCGGCTATGAGCTTCCTCGCCGCCTACCTCGGGCTCGGCCTGGCCTCCGGCTTCATCGCCGGCCTGCTCGGCGTCGGTGGCGGCCTGGTGCTGGTGCCGGTGCTGTCGTGGATCTACGCGCAGCAGGACTTCCCGGCCCAGTACAACATCCACATGGCCCTGGGTACCTCGCTGGCAGTGATCGTGCTGACCTCGATCGCCAGCCTGCGCGCCCACCACGGCCACGGCGCGGTGCGCTGGACCGCGGTGCTGCGAATCGCACCGGGCATCGTGCTCGGTACCCTGGCCGGCGCGCTGGCGGCAGCGCATTTTTCCGACCTCGGCCTGCGCCTGTTCTTCATCGCCTTCCTGTTCTTCGCCGGCAGCCAGATGCTGATCGGCTTCAAGCCCAAGGCGCACAGGGACCTGCCCGGCTGGCCCGGCATGACCCTGGCCGGCGGCGTGATCGGCATGATCTCGAGCTGGGTCGGCATCGGCGGCGGCACGCTGTCGGTGCCGTTCCTGAGCTGGTGCAACGTACGCTTCCAGGAAGCGATCGGCACCTCGGCCGCGATCGGCTTTCCCATCGCTGTCTCCGGTTTCGTCGGCTATGCCCTGTCGGGCCAGGCGGCGACCGGCCTGCCGGCCTACAGCCTGGGCTTCGTCTACCTGCCGGCCTTTGCCCTGGTTGCTCTGTTGAGCATGGTCAGTGCACCGTGGGGGGCGCGTCTCACGCATCGCCTGCCGGTCGACCGGCTGAAGAAGATTTTCGCTGCATTGCTGTTGTTCATGGCCGTGCGCATGAGCTACGGCCTGATTGTCCACTGAGAGGAGAAACCACATGCGAGCCTGGCTCACCCTTTTCACCCTGCTGTTCAGTCTCAACGTCCTGGCCGCCGACTACGCGCGCGAACAGCGCTGGGCAGACGAAGTCGTGCCCTCGGTCCTGGTCGGCGATCCGGTCTGGCTGACCCAGGCCAATGGCCACAAGTTTCTCGGTCTCTACACCGCCGTGCCCAAGGCCAAGGCGGGGCTGGTTATTGTCCATGGCATGGGCGTGCATCCGGACTGGGGCCTGATCGGCGTGTTGCGCCAGCAATTGCCGGACGCCGGCTATGCCACCCTGTCGATCCAGATGCCGGTTCTTGCGGCCGATGCAAAGGTGGAAGACTATCCAAACACCTTCGACGAATCGGCCGAGCGCATCCGTCTCGCCGTGGCATTCCTGAAGGAGAAGGGCTATGCCAAGGTGGCCATCGTGTCGCACAGCCTCGGCACCTGGATGACCTACGATTATCTGACCCGCACGCCTGGCAGCCCGGTCGCCGCCTGGGTCGACATCGGTGCGCCGAACCCGTTCGATTTCGCCAAACTCAACCTGCCCATCCTCGATCTCTATGGCGAGAACGACCTGCCGCGCGTGCTGGCCGGCGCCAAGCAGCGCGGGGCAGGGTTGAAACAGAAGAGGTCAATTCAGGTGATGGTGCCGGGCGCCGACCATTTCTTCGAGGGCAAGGACGCCGTATTGCTAGAGAGGGTGCGCGGCTGGCTGGACCAGACGCTGACTCAGTAAATGCGTTCGAAGCTCCCGCTCATGCGGGAGCCGGGTGTGACTCAGACCATGCCGAGCTGGTCGGGCGCTTTCAGGGAGTGATCGTCCAGATCCTGGCCCCGCAGCTTGATCTTCAGACGCAGATCGTTGAACGAATCGGCATTGCGCAGGGCATCTTCGCCACTGATCGCACCGTTTTCATACAGATCGAACAGCGCCTGGTCGAAGGTCACCATGCCCATGTCGCGTGACTTGGCCATGATGGCCTTGATCTCGTCCAGACGGTTTTTCAGGATCAGGTCGGAAACCAGCGGCGAGCCCAGCATGACCTCGACCGCAGGGATGCGGCCCTTGCCATCGCTGCGCGGGATGAGTCGCTGGGAGACGATGGCGCGCAGGTTCATGGACAGATCGAGCAACAGCTGCTCCCGCCGATCCAGCGGGAAGAAGCTCATGATCCGCTCCAGCGCCTGGTTGGCATTGTTGGCGTGCAGGGTGGACAGGCAGAGGTGGCCGGTCTCGGCGTAGGAAAGCGCGAACTCCATGATCGAGCGCTCGCGGATCTCGCCGATCAGGATCACGTCCGGCGCCTGGCGCAGGGAGTTCTTCAGCGCGGTCTGCCAGTCTTCGGTATCGGAACCGACCTCGCGCTGGGTGATGATGCTCTGGCCGTGCTGGTGCACGAACTCGATCGGGTCTTCCACGGTCAGGATGTGATCGGCCCGGCGCTGGTTGCGATAGCCCACCATGCCGGCCAGGGTGGTCGACTTGCCCGAGCCGGTCGCACCCACCATCAGCACCAGGCCGCGCGGCATCATGGCGACGTCCTTGAGGATGGGCGGCAGGTGCAGGTCGCCCAGTTCGGGGATCTGGGTATTGATGGTCCGGAACACGATGCCGACCCGACCTTGCTGCATGAACACGCTGACCCGGAACCGCCCCACTTCCTGGTCGTAAATGGCGAAATTGGCTTCCTTGGTGTTGACGAAGCCGTTCCACTGCTTTTCCGTCATCACCGATTTGGCCAGACCCTGGGTATCGGCGTTGGACAGCTTGTCCTCACTTAGCGGCACCACCTTGCCGTCCAGTTTGAGTGCTGGCGGGAAACCGGCGGTCAGAAACAGGTCAGAACCATTGCGGGCGACCAGGGTACGCAGCCATTCGACGACGGGATTGCTGGCGTTCATCTGAAAATATCCTTATTCATGGCCACCGCGCGGGCATCGAGGGGGGAGACGATGTTGCGCTTGACCAGGTCGGTCAGGCATTGATCCAGGGTCTGCATGCCGAGCGCCTGGCCGGTCTGGATCGAGGAATACATCTGGGCCACCTTGTTTTCCCGGATCAGGTTGCGGATGGCCGGGGTGCCGATCATGATCTCGTGCGCCGCGACCCGGCCGCTGCCGTCCTTGCGCTTGAGCAGGGCCTGGGAGATGACCGCGCGCAACGACTCGGACAGCATGGAACGGACCATTTCCTTCTCCGCGGCCGGGAACACGTCGATGATCCGGTCGATGGTCTTGGCGGCCGAACTGGTGTGCAGGGTGCCGAAAACCAGGTGACCGGTCTCGGCAGCCGTCAGCGCCAGGCGGATGGTTTCCAGGTCACGCATTTCGCCTACCAGGATGACGTCCGGGTCTTCGCGCAGGGCAGAGCGCAGGGAATTCTCGAAACTCTGGGTATGCGGCCCCAGTTCGCGCTGGTTGATCAGGCATTTCTTGCTCTGGTGCACGAATTCGATCGGGTCCTCGATGGTGAGGATGTGGCCGTGCAGGTTGTCGTTGATGTAATCGATGATCGCGGCCAGCGTGGTCGATTTGCCCGAGCCGGTCGGGCCGGTCACCAGCACGATGCCGCGCGGCTGGTCGGCGATTTCCTTGAAGCTGCGCGGCGCCTCCAGCTCCTCCAGCGACAGGACCTTGCTCGGCACTGTCCGGAAGGCGGCGGACGCACCCCGCTCCTGGTTGTAGGCGTTGACCCGGAACCGGGCCACGCCGGGCAGAGCAAAGGAGAAGTCGGTCTCCAGAAACTCTTCGTAGTTCTTGCGCTGGGCGTCGCTCATCACGTCGTAGATCATCGCCCGGACCTGGGTGTTGTCCATCGGCGGGACGTTGATGCGGCGGATCTCGCCGTTCACCCGGATCATGGGCGGCAAGCCTGCGGAGAGGTGCAGGTCGGAGGCCTTGTTCTTTACCGCGAAGGTCAGGAGGTCTGAGATTTCCATTTATAATGATCCGCGCTGTTGCGACGTTGTTTTAAACATAGGATTTCTCATTATGGGCGCAATCTCGGCGGGGTTGCAAGATTGCCAGGAACGGATCGCACAGGCCTGTCGCCAGGCTGCACGCGCGCCGCAATCGGTTCAACTGCTGGCCGTCAGCAAGACCTTCCCGGCGGCGGCCGTGCGCGAAGCAAGCGCGGCAGGGCAGCGGCTGTTCGGCGAGAGTTATCTCCAGGAGGCCTTGCCCAAGCAGGCCGAACTGGCCGACCTGGATCTGGAATGGCATTTCATTGGCCCAATCCAGAGCAACAAGACCCGCCCCATCGCCGAGCACTTCGCCTGGGTTCATGCCGTGGACCGGCAGAAGATAGCCCAGCGGCTGGCCGAGGCCCGGCCAGCAGGACAGCCGCCGCTGAACATCTGCATCCAGGTCAACGTCAGCGGCGAGCAAAGCAAGCACGGCATCCCGCTGACCGAGGCCCTGGTCCTGGCCAGGGAAATCGCCAGTCTGCCCAGGCTCCACTTGCGCGGCTACATGTGCATCCCGCAGGCGACCGATGATCCGGTCGAGCAGCGCCGGCCGTTCCGGCAACTGCGTGAACTGTTTGACCAGACCCTTGCCGCCGGCATTCAGGTCGACACCTTGTCCATGGGCATGTCCAGCGACCTGGAAGCGGCCATACTGGAAGGCGCCACCCTGGTCCGGGTCGGCACCGCCATTTTCGGGAAGAGAGATTACACATGAAGATCAAGATCGGATTCATCGGCGGCGGCAACATGGCGGGCGCCATGATCGGCGGCCTGTTGAAGCAGGGCTATGCCGCCGCGGACATCGGGGTGGCCGAACCCGACCCGGAACGCCGCCGCTGGCTGGCGCAGGAATTCGGCCTCTTCACCGAGGCCGGCGCCGCTGCCGTGCTGAACAGCGATCTGCTGATCCTGGCGGTCAAGCCGCAAGTCCTGCGCACGGTACTGACCCCCTTGCCCAAACTGGACGGCAGCACCTGCGTCCTGTCCATCGCCGCCGGCGTACGGGCCGGCGACATTGCGCGCTGGCTGCAAGGCCATGGCGCGGTGGTGCGGGCCATGCCCAACACCCCGGCCCTGGTCGGCGCCGGCATCACCGGCCTGTTTGCCCTGCCCGGAGTCAGCACCGAACACCGGGAACGGGCCGAACAGGCGCTAAAGGCGGTCGGCCAGGTGGTCTGGGTCGCCGACGAGACCATGATCGATGCCGTTACCGCCATCTCCGGCAGCGGCCCGGCCTATGTCTTCCTGTTCATCGAGGCGCTGGAAGCCGCCGCACTGGCACTGGGTTTCAGCGCCGAGGCCGCGCGCGCGCTGGCCCTGCACACGGTCCATGGCTCCGCCGTCCTGGCCATCCAGGACGGTTCCGACCCGGCCCTGTTGCGCGCCCGGGTCACCTCCAAGGGCGGCACCACCGAACGGGGCGTTGCTGCGCTGGAGGAACACGGCGTGCGTCAGGCCGTGCTCACCGCCGCCCAGGCCGCGGCCGCCCGCGCCAAGGAATTGGGCGATCTGCTGGGGGCCGAGTGATGTTCCAGGACGCCCTGCAATTCCTGCTCCGCATCGCCTGCGAACTGGCCGCCACGGCCTTCTGGCTGCGCTTCTACATGCAATTGAACCGGCTTCCCTATGCCAACTCGTTTGCCCAGTTCATCGTCAAGGTGACCGATTGGGCAGTGCGTCCGCTACGCCGGGCCATCCCCGGCTTCTTCGGTCTGGATTGGGCCAGCCTGCTGCTGTTCATACTGGCAGAGATCATCTGGACCCTGGGCAGCCACGCGCTGATGGGCTACCCGTTCTTGGCGGCAAGCCCGCAAGTCTGGCCAGGCTTCATGCTGTTCACGCTGGCCTCCGGCCTGGGCCTGATCATCTATGTATTCATGGCACTGGTCGCAGTCCAGGCCGTAATCAGCTGGGTCAACCCGTTCTCGCCTGTGGCGCCGGTCTTTTATGCCCTGGCCCGGCCCATCCTGCGGCCGTTCCAGCGTTTCATCCCAGCCATCAACGGCATCGACCTGAGCCCGATGGCGGCCTTCATCGTGCTGCAGCTGCTGCTGATTGCGCCCATCACCGCGCTGGAGCGGCTCGCCCACGACCTGATATGGTGATCCCGGTCTGGCTGGCAGCGGGCACTGCCAACGGCAGCGAGATCACCCTGCACGTCCAGCCAGGTGCCTCGAAAAGCGAACTGGCCGGACTGCATGGCGACGCGCTCAAGCTGCGCATCTCGGCCCGTGCCGTGGAGGGTGCGGCCAATGCGGCGGTAATCGAGTTCCTCGCCGACTGGCTGGCGGTGCCGAGGCGCGAGGTCAAACTCCTGCGCGGCGAAAAATCCCGCCACAAGACCCTGTGGGTGCCGCGCCGCCCGGATGAAATCGCCGCTCTGTCAGCCGGCTTGTAATCCCGCCCCGCGCACCGGACAATCCCGCCATGCGCTCCCGCCCCACCCTGCTCCGAAAGACCTGCCCGTTCTGCGGCGGTCCCAGCTTTGCCGAGGCAAAACTGCCGGTTGCGACCAGTCTGGCCGCGGTGGAATTCAACCTCGACAATCTGGGCGCCCTGGTCGAGAGCCAGAGCATCAGCCTGTTGCTGGCCCTGGTCGAGCTCCTGCCCTACAAGAATTTCGTCTGCCGCAAATGCCATAGTGAATTTCGCATGGAAAGCCGGGCCGGCAAGGAAATGGTGCATTCCATGCTCGCCACCATGAAACCGGTGATCCCCGAGGCCAGGCCGATGCGACCCAAGCCAAGGCCACGGCCGGCCGCCAAGCCACCGGCGCCGGCAATCAAGCCGCCCACACCGGAAACTCCGTCCCAAACCGAGGAATGGGAAGCGGAGAGCCTGGACACCCTGTTCGATTACTCGGTCGACGCCACCAAAAAGTAACCTTCGGCCCGCTATAATCGCGCCTCCAAAGGGGAGGGCAAATGGATACCTTACTGCTGTTGAAGGCCGCTATTCTCGGCATCGTCGAGGGACTGACCGAATTTCTGCCGGTGTCGTCGACCGGCCATCTGATCATCGCCGGCCAGTTGCTTCATTTCAACGACGACAAGGGCAAGGTATTCGAGATCGCCATCCAGCTGGCGGCAATCCTGGCGGTGGTCTGGGTCTATAGGGCACGGATCGGCCACGTCATCGCCAACCTGAAACGGGAACCGGTCTCGCGCAAGTTGGCGTTGAATGTGCTGGTCGGGTTCATGCCGGCGGCGGTGCTGGGCCTGCTGTTCCTCAAGCAGATCAAGGCCTATCTGTTCAACCCGCTGGTGGTGGCCTCGGCCTTCATCATCGGCGGCCTGCTCATCCTGTGGGCGGAAAAACGCCAGCATGTGGTTCATGCCCAGACCGTGGACGAGATGACCTGGCAGGATGCGCTGAAGGTCGGCTTCGCCCAGGCACTGGCCATGATCCCGGGCACCTCGCGTTCCGGAGCGACCATCATCGGCGGGCTGTTTTTCGGCCTGTCACGCCAGGCGGCGACCGAGTTTTCCTTCTTCCTGGCCATCCCCACCATGTTCGCGGCCACCCTGTACGACGTGTACAAGCACCGCGCCCTGTTCAGCGCCGCCGACCTGCCGATGTTCGCGGTGGGCGGCGCGGTCTCGTTCGTCAGCGCCTTCCTCTGCGTGCGCTGGCTGCTGCGCTACATCTCCAGCCACAGCTTCAACGCCTTTGCCTGGTACCGGATCGGGTTTGGCATCCTGGTCCTGGCGACGGCCTATTCCGGCCTGATCGACTGGACTAACGTCGGCTGAAGCCGGCAATCGCCGCCAGCAGCGCATCTTCCCGGTAGGGTTTGCCCATGTAGTCGTTGACGCCCAGTTCCAGGGCGTGCTGGCGGTGCTTGTCGGCCGTGCGCGAGGTGATCATGATGATTGGCAGGTCGCGGCTCTGGCTGTCGGCACGGACGTTGCGGGCGACCTCGAAGCCGTCCATGCGCGGCATCTCGATATCCAGCAGCATGACCGACGGCAATTCATCCTGCAGGGCCTCCAGCGCCTCGATGCCATCCTTGGCCGTGGTGACCCGGTAACCCTCGCGCTGCAGCAGCCGGCTGGTGATCTTGCGCACGGTCAGCGAGTCGTCCACCACCAGCACCAGCGGCGCACGTTCCTCGGCCATCGCCTCCTTGGCCACCTGCATGGCCCTGGCCGGCGCCTGTTCGACCAGTGCGAACGGGTTGAGAATCAGCGACACCCGGCCGTCGGCCAGCACCGATGCGCCAGCCACGCCGGGCACCCGCGACAGCTGCGGGCCGATGGCCTTGACCACCAGTTCGGCATTGCCGTTCAGTTCGTCCACCCGCAAGGCGACCCGCTCGTCGCCGGAGCGGATCAGCAGGACGGTGCGGTATTTGCCTTCGACCGGGTTGGGCTTCTGTCCGGTCAGTTCGGCCAGAGAACGCAGGGGGTAGGACAGGCCTTCCAGTTCCAGCCGGGCCGAGGTCACCGCCTCATGCCATTGCTCGTCGCGCATTTCCTTGACCAGCACCACCATGCCGGACGGTATGGCATAGACCTGGTCGCCGGCACTGGCCAGCACCACCTGGGACAGGGCCAGGGTGGTGGGCAGGCGAATGGTGAAGCGGGTGCCCTTGCCGGGCTCGCTTTCGACCCGGACCCGACCGCCGACCGAGGCGATTTCGCTGCGCACCACATCGAGGCCGACGCCGCGGCCGGCCAATTGGGTCACGGCCGCCATGGTGGAAAAGCCAGGCATGAACAGGAAAGACTCCAGCCGTTCGCGCTCGACCTTCTCTCCCGGCTTGATCCAGCCCATCGCCTCGGCCCGGGCCCGGACCTGGTCCAGTTGAATCCCGCCGCCATCGTCGCTCAGGGTCAGCACCACTTCGTTGCCTTCCTGGCGGGCCACCAGGCGGATATCGCCATATTCGGGCTTGTTCGCGGCGCGCCGTTCCTGTGCCGACTCGATGCCATGGGCGACGGCATTGCGCAGCAGGTGTTCGAAGGGCGCCATGGCCTTGTCCAGCACCGAGCGGTCGAGTTCGATGTCGCCGCCCTCGATCCGCAGCCGGGCATTGCGATGCTGATCCTTGGCGGCCTGACGGACGATGCGGTGCAGGCGTTCGGCCTGGCTGTTGAGTCGCACCATCCGGATCCGCATCAATTCCTGCTGCAGGCTGCGGGTAGTGCGCGACTGCTGGAGCAGAGCGTATTCGGCGTCGGACAGGCCCGCCACCAGGCTCTCCTGTGCGGTCGAGACGTCGTTCACGCTCTCGGCCATGAGCCGGGTCAGTTCCTGCAGGCGGGTATAGCGGTCGAATTCGAGCGGGTCGAAGTGGCTCTCGTCCAGTATCGACATGCGCGCGCCGACCTGGGTCTCGGCCTGTATCTCAAGTTCGCGCAATTGGTTGCGCAGACGCTCGACGTTGGCGGTCAACTCCTGTGCCGTCTGCCGGTAATTGTTCAGCGCCGCCTCGATCCGCGAACGGGCGATACTCACTTCGCCGGCCTCGTTGATCAGGTTGTCGACGATGCTGGCCTGAGCCCGGAACACCTGCTGCGCGCTCGCCTCGTCCTCGCTCGGCTGCACCACCATCGGCATCGGCACGGCAAAGGCATCATGGCTGGGCGCTGTCGGGCCGGCCATCGGCCGCAAACGATCGACCTGTTCGGCCAGGATGTCGTACTGATGCTCCAGCTGATCCAGGAAGGCATCGTCGGGCGTGACGTCACCCCGCTCGACAATGGTCGCCTCCATGGCGTGGGTCTGGTCGCCCATCACCATGGCGCCGGCCATCCGGGCGCTGCCCTTCAGGGTATGCAGGTAGCGCTGCAGGGACAGGCAGATCTCCTGATCGGCCGGCTGGGCGCGCCAGTGGCGCAGGCTTTCGCCGATTCTGGGCAAAAGTTCATCGGCCTCGGCCAGGAAGATCGGCAGCAACTGGGGATCGCACTCGTCGATGCTGACCGGGGCCGCCTCCGGCACGGCTGCGGCGATCGGCGCAAGCGCCTGCGCCGCCTCGACCGGTTCGGGTTCCGGGCGCAATACGGCCAGGCGTGCCTCAAGGTCGGGCAAGGCCCGGGGCCAGCGGTGTTCGAGAATCTCCTGCAGCTGCCCGGCCAGATCGGTCAGCGCATCCGACACCTCGGCCCGGGCGGCCTCGGTCAGCGGCCGGGCTGTGGCTGACCAGCGGTTAACCCAGTCTTCCACCGCATGGGCGGCATCCGCCAGCGGCTCCAGTCCGGTGGTTCGGGCGATGCCGGCCAGGGTATGCGCCGCCCGGGAAAAATCCTCCCAGGGAGCATCGCCAGCCGACTCGGCCATGGCCGCGAGTTGGGCGTGCAGCTCATCCATCCGCAGCACCGACTCTTCGGCGAAGATGGCGAACAGCGGGGCGGGAATCTGATGCTGGCCGATCGTGACCGTCTCGGGTTCCCCGGCCACGCGCTCCGGCTCCGGAGTGGGCGCTGACTCTGGCTCGGGCTGCATCGCGGCGGGCGCCTCGGCCTCGCCCCGCAGCCGGCGTGCCTCAGCCACCACCGGGTCGGCCTGCAAGGCGTCGACCCCGGCCTTGGCTTCGAGTTCGCTCACCCAGCCCTGGAAGGCCCTGGCCGCCAGGCCGATGAAATCAAGTATCGGCCGGTTTACCGGCCGTTCATCGCGCAACCACTGGTTCAGGGTCTGTTCCGCTTCCCAGGCCACTTCGGCCAGGTCGGTCAGGCCGACCATGCGGCCGCTGCCCTTGAGGGTGTGGAAGCCGCGCCGGATATTGGCAAAGGCCTCATGATCGAGCGCCGAGGCATGCAGGCGGGCCAGGCTCGCGTCGGTCTCGGCCAGTACCTCCTTGGCCTCTTCGATGTATATCTCAAGCAGCTCCGCATCGACCTCCTGCTCGCTGGCTGTCGGCGCCGGTGCGGCTTCGGCTGCTGGCACAGGCACGGCCGGACCACCGGCCAGGGTCTGCACCGCGGCCTGGATGACCTCGCTCGATGCACCCTCGTCGATCAGGCGCAGGGCCGCCCCGGCCTGACCATGCAGATCGCTGTCGCCGACCAGATCGGCATCCCGGGCAATGCGCGAAAGTTCGCGCTTGATCTCGCCCCGTGCTTCGCCCTGATCGGTCGCTTCGGTCAGCTGGCTGGCGGTTTCGCGCAGCCGGGCGGCGTTTTCTTCCAGTTCCCGCTCGACGCTGACCTCCACCGGCGCCGCTTCGACTGGCGGCGCCAGCAGGGCGTGCAGCCCGGCCGGGTCGTTCCGGCCATTGCGCAGGTCATCGACGTAGAGGCCCAGGGTGGAAATCGCATCGGCAATCCAGTTCAGCTCATCAGCGCCCAACTCGCCGGCGATCCCGGAAACATGCTCGACATGCCCCAGGGTGGCCTGGACCAGCTCGGCGGCCGCATCCAGTTGCAGCATGTTGAGGGCGCCCTGAATCTGCTTGAGCAGCCCCGGCACCATGGCCAGATTGGCCCGCTCGTCCTGGTTGCGGAAGAACCGGTCGAGGATTTCCTCGACCTGATGCAGGTTGGTCTGGATCTCGCGGGTCACCTGCGCCATGAGCAGCTTTTCCTGCGCCTGGCGGGCGATCTGATCGAGCAGGGGCACGCCAGGCTCGCCGGTCAGGTCTTCTTCGCCCGACAGCGCGGCCTGCAGGCGGCGGACCTGGATCCTGGCCAGGTCGGCAAAATCCTGACCCAGGTTGAAGTAGTTTTCCGCCCCGTGCTGGAGCAACAGGAGGGCGGTGGCCATCTCCAGCTGCAGGGCCTCGTTCTGGGCCGTCTCTAGACTGCTGACCGTACCGTTGGCGGCATCCCGAACCGCGCCCGCCAGTTCGGACAGCGGCCCCGACGGCAATGCGGCCACGCACTCGACCACCTGCTTCGCCGCGCCCTTGAGCAGATCCAGGCTTTCCTGGCGACCGGCGCACAACCTGAGCCATTGGTCCTTGGCGGCATTGATCGCGTCGCGCAGGGCATTGACCTGCGGCTGCAGTACCTCGACCTCGGTTTGGTTCAGGCCGGACGGCTTGCGTACCTGATACCGCTCCAGCTCGAACAGCTCGCGCGCCTCGGCCGCGCGACCCGTGGTTGCGCTGTCCTGGGACAGGAAGAAGAGCACGTCGCGGAACAGTTTGTCGGCCAGTTGCTTGGAGCCTTCGGACAGCCGGCGCATCTGCAGGTCGATCCGGCCCAGCATGCGCTTGACCCAGATATCCGGCTCCAGCCGGCCGTCGAGCAGGGCATCGACCAGACCGGCCGCCGCCCACCAGAAGGTGTACTGGGCCGGGCCGGGCGCCAGGGGCTCGATTTCATGCACCGCCTGCCCGATCAGCTGCAGGCCGGAATGACTATCCCGACCTTGCAGTACCTGGAGCAGCCCCTTCTGATAACGCGACCGGGCCGAACGGACGGCTTGCGACCAGGCCTGATCATCGTGGGGCAACTCCGGGGTCGGCCGTTTGGCCCGCGCGCCCAGATCCGGGCGGAACAGGTCGCTGGGCGACGGGGCCTCGCCGCCACGGCGGGTCTGGACCTCGGCATAGACCGGATTCAGGAGCAGTTCGTTATTGGGGCCGCCAGCCATCAGGCCATCCAGATAGCTGCGCAGTGCCTTGATGGCGTTCAGTACGGTGCGGGCGGAATCCTGATCGCGCAGCGTGTCTTTGACCTGCATCTCGGCCAGCAGGCCCTCGACCGCGTTGATGACCTGGTAGACGCCTTGCAGATCGACGATCTGGAGCGCGCCCGAGACCTGGTGCAGGTAAGTGGCCGCCTCGCGCAGGGGCACCGTGTCATGACCGTTCCACGACTCCAGCGCGGTGTTCGCGGAATGAAAGGCGTTGTCGATTTCACCCTTGACCCAGGTCAGGGGGCCCAGGTCGAAATTGCTCAGATTCTCCACGCGCTGCGTTCCCTTTGGTTGATTAGAGGGTGAAGCCCGAGACCGACACGCGCAGCTCGTCGGCCAGCACCGTCAGCTGACCGATCGAGTCCGCGCTCTTACGGGTTCCTTCGGAGGCCTGTCGGGTCTGCTCCAGTATCTGCCGCATGTTGCCGGCGATCCGGGCGGCGACATCGGCCTGCTCGCGGGTTCCGTCGGAAATGTTCTGGATCAGCTTGGCCAGTTTTTCCGACACCGACTCGATATCCTGCAGTGCGTGACCGGCCGTGTCGGACAGGACCGCGCCTTCGACCACGCCGCGGGTGCTGCTTTCCATGGCGTTGATGGTGTCCTGGGTGTCGGTCTGAATGGTTTTCACAATCGCGCCGATGCGTCGGGTGGCCTGGCCTGACCGTTCGGCCAGGCGCTGCACTTCCTCCGCCACCACCGAGAAGCCCCGTCCCGCCTCGCCCGCCGCCGCGGCCTGAATGGCCGCGTTCAGGGCCAGCACGTTGGTCTGTTCGGTAATGTCCGAGATCAGTTCCACGATCTCGCTGATTTCCTGGGACGACTCGCCCAGGCGCTTGATCCGCTTCGAGGTTTCCTGGATCTGGTCGCGAATGGCATTCATGCCGGCGATGGCGTTGCGTACCGAAGCGCCGCCCTTGCGTGCGAATTCGAGTGATTGTTCGGCCACGAGCGAGGAATCGGCGGCATTCTGGGACACCTTGCTGACCGATTCGGACATGAAGTTGACCGACTCGGTAGTACGGCCAATCTCGCCTGCCTGGCGCTCGGAGGCGGCCAGCATGTCCTGGGACAGGCTCTTGGCGTCGTCGGTGGCCTGGGTTACCTGGATCACGGCGCGGGACACGTTGTCGACCAGGGTACGCAGTTCTTCAATGGCGAAGTTGACCGAGTCGGCAATGGCGCCGGTGATGTCCTCGGTCACGGTGGCGCGCACGGTCAGGTTACCCTCGGCGAGGTCGCCCATTTCGTTCAGCAGCCTAAGGATGGCCTCCTGGTTGCGCCGGTTTTCCTTGGCGGCGCTTTCTTGTTCCCGGGCCGCCTGGTCGGCCCGCTCTCTCGATTCGGCCACATTGACCAGCGCCAGCATCACCATGCTGACCAGCGCCAGCAGGCCGAAGAGCAGGGACAGGGCCAGATACAGCCAGGGCGCGGATGATTTGAAATCCTCGGCCAGCCTGGCGGTCATGGTCAGCATCTGTTCGCTTTCGTCGAACAGGTCGCGCGCGGCACGCTTGGCCTCGACCAGCCTGGGCAGGTCTTTCAGGATGGTGTCGACCGAGCCCTGAAAATCGGCAAAGGCCACCTTCAACTCCTCATTGCCGGCCAGGCCCTTCTGCACCTCGGCAAAGCTCTGCAGGTCCTGGCTGAGCTGGTAGGCGACTTCCGGCTTGATGGTCTCGCTGGCCAGCAGCTCGTTGGCATTCTTGGCCATCCGCTGGGACCAGAGATCCAGTTTCCCGTCCGCCCGTGCGGACAGTTCATACAACCGGCCTTCCTGGTCGTTGATCTGGGTGATGGCCTGGTTCATGGCCTGCAGCGCCTCCTGCTGGGTCAGCAAGATATCGATGTCCTTGCGCGTGGAGGCCCAGCGTTTCTTGACGCTGGCCAGATCGCCCTGCATCGAGGAGGGCGCGGAAGGCAGGCCGTTGCCGCCCTCGATCAGGATGTTCAGGCCCGAGGCAAACGACTGCTGGCTCTGCTTCAGCTGACTGAACGCCATCTTGTTGCCCATGACCGCAAGCTGCGCCGTCTTGGAATAGCGCTGGGACTGCATCTGGAGATTGGAGGCGGTCTCGATGTAGCCGGTCTTGTTGCCCAGCTGAACCACGTAAAGCACCATGAACACCACCGTCGCCAATGCAGTCACGATCATGCCCAGCACCAGTGCCTGGTAGCGATGCTCGGCCGTCATCCCGCGCAGAATCGGCACCTTGGCCGGATCCAGCGCCAGCATGCCGTCCCGCATATCCGACAACCTGGCACCCAGCCCACCCTTGCGCCGGTCAGCCGTACTCAGCAGGTCATTCCCCATGGCCTATTTCTCCTGATCCATCTTGGTTTGTTTATTGCTCAATCAGGCCGCAACCTGGAGGAACCTGGGGTCAGCCAGCAGGCGGTCGAAGCTGATTTCGCGCCAGGTCACGCCATAGCCATCTTCGTAGCGCGCCACGTCCCAGAGGGCGCCAGCCGGATCAGCCGGCAGGCGACGCATGCCGGAAGTCGCTCTCAGGCCCAGCGCCTGATCAATCCGGAAGGCCGCGTGCGCACCAAACCGGGCGTTCACCAGGAGCAGCCGGATTTCGTCGCGGGGCTCGCTCAGGGTCAGGCCCAGGAAGGCCGCCAGATCGGTCACCCCGTAAATCGTGCCGCGCACCCCGGCCACTCCGAGAAACCAGGGCTGGGTCCAGGGTGCGCGGGCCAGCCTGGGCACGGTCACCACCTCGCTGACCTGATCGAGACTGACCAGCCAATGCCCGCCAGCGGCCTGGAAGCCCAGCTTGGACGCCTCGCCCGGCTGTTCGGCAACCGTTTTCAGGCGATCGGCGAGTCTGGCCTGGAATTCCTGCAGGTCGATCCGTTCTTCCATCGCGATATCACTCCAGCCCTTGAATCTTGTCGATCAGGTCTTCGGCTACCACCGGCTTCACCAGATAGGCGGAGGCCCCTTGGCGCATGCCCCAGACCCGGTCGGTTTCCTGGCCCTTCGAGGTGCACATGATGACCGGGATGTCCTTGGTGGTTTCGTCCTTGGACAGCATCCGGGTGACCTGAAAACCATTGATCCCGGGCATCACCACGTCCATCAGGATCAGGTCCGGACGCAGTGCCTTGGCCTTGATCATGCCTTCTTCGCCGTTTTCCGCGATTTCGACCAGGTAACCATGTTTGCGCAGGATCTCGACCAGGTAGTAGCGCTCGGTGGGCGAGTCGTCCACCACCAACACTTTCTTAATCGGCATTTCTTGATGACTCCCGAGCGTCAGGCCGCCGCCTTGCCGTGATGACGACTCACCGCCGCCAGCAGGGCATCTTTGGAAAAGGGTTTGGTCAGGTATTCATCGGAGCCGACCAGGCGGCCGCGCGCCCGGTCGAACAAGCCATCCTTGCTGGACAGCATGATCACCGGAGTATCCCGATAGCGGCTGTTCTTCTTGATCAATGAGCAGGTCTGATAACCATCCAGACGGGGCATCATGATGTCGACAAAGATCAGTTCGGGCCGGTGGTCGGTGATCTTGGCCAGGGCATCGAAACCGTCCTCGGCCAGAATGACTTCGCAACCCGCCTGCTGGAGGAATATTTCCGCGCTGCGCCGGATCGTATTGCTGTCATCGATCACCATCACCCGGGCGCCCTTCAGGTTTTCGCCTTGTGTTTCCAACTCTTCCACAGCCTCCATGTTCAGTGGATAAGCCACAGCTGCCCAGCTCGAGCCACGTTCCACGCCCTGCTGAAGGACCGTACTTATGGGATAATTGACTTACCTTTCATTTGTACCATAAGACGCCCTTCCATGTCTCCACAACTCCCCACCGTCCTTGTCTTCGCCGCCACGGACCCCACCGGAGGCGCCGGCCTGCAAGCCGACCTGTTGACCGTGGCCAGCCTGGGTTGTCATCCGCTGTCGGTGGTGACCGCCATCACCGTGCAGGACACCGTGGGCGTGGAAGACTTTCTGCCGCTGGACGCCAGCTGGATCGCGGATCAGGCCCGCTGCGTGCTGGAAGACATGCCGGTGGCCGCGTTCAAGATCGGCATGATCGGCAGTATCGAGATCGCCGCCGCCATCGCCGAGATCGTATCGGATTATCCGGACATCCCGCTGGTGCTCGATCCGGTGCTGGCCTCGGGCCGGGGCGACGAACTGGCCACCGACGACCTGATCTACGCCATGCGCGACCTGATCCTGCCGCAGACCACGCTGATCACGCCGAACAGCATGGAGGCCCGCCGCCTGGCCGTGGATGACGAGGCGGAGGACGAAGATGACCCGGACCTGGACGAATGCGCCGCCCGCCTGATCGACCTCGGCTGCGAATACGCCCTGATCACCGGCTCGCACGAACACACTGCCCAGGTCACCAATGTCCTGTACGACGAAAGCGGCCGGATGCAAAACCTGACCTGGGACCGTCTGCCGGGCAGCTATCACGGTTCCGGCTGCACCCTGGCCTCGGCCATCGCCGCCCTGCTGGCCCAGGGACTGAGCATTGAAGAAGCCGTCAAGGCCGCCCAGGAATACACCTACGAAGCCCTGCGCACCGGATATCGGCTGGGCATGGGCCAGCACATTCCAGACCGTCTGTTCTGGGCGCGCGAAGAGGCAGATGAAGCTTGATTGGCGCGAAGCTTGAAGGGCTGTACGCGATCACGCCCGACTGGCCCGATACGCCCAGGCTGATCGCCGCCACCGAAGCCATCCTGCGCGGCGGCTGCCGCATCGTGCAATACCGCAACAAGACTGCCACGCCCTGCCACCGGGACGAACAGGCGGTCGCCCTGC
Source organism: Hydrogenophilales bacterium (assembly GCA_037446165.1). GTDB lineage: Bacteria > Pseudomonadota > Gammaproteobacteria > Burkholderiales > Thiobacillaceae > Parasulfuritortus. Next base: position 26,448 of record JBBIJC010000010.1, read on the forward strand.
GCGGCCTGAGCCGGCGCTTCGACGCCCTGCTGATCGTCAACGACGATGTAGATTTGGCACTGGCCTGCGAGGCCGATGGTGTCCACCTCGGCGGCGAGGACGGCGACCTGATCGCAGCGCGGCAATGGCTCGGACCGGACCGGCTGCTCGGTGCCTCCTGCTATCAAAGCCTCGAACTGGCCAGGACCGCCGCGCAGGCCGGGGCCGACTACATCGCCTTCGGCAGCTTCTTCCCCTCGCCGACCAAGCCCGACGCGCGACGCGCCGGCCTTGAACTGATCGAACAAGCCAGGGCCGCCACTGGCCTGCCCGTCTGCGCCATCGGCGGCATCACCCTGGACAACGCCGCACCACTGGTCGCCGCCGGCGCCAGCCTGCTCGCGGTGATCAGCGCCGTTTACAATAGCCCCGATCCGGAGCGCGCCGCGTGCGCCTTCAGCCAATTTTTTGAAAGCCGCAAACCATGACCTCCCGCAACGACGACCTGTTCGCAGCATCCCAGAAACACATTCCCGGCGGCGTCAACTCGCCGGTGCGCGCCTTCCGCTCGGTGGGCGGCACGCCGCGCTTCTTCGAGCGCGGCCAGGGCAGCCGGGTGTGGGATGCCGACGGACGCGAATATCTGGACTACGTCGGTTCCTGGGGCCCGCTGATCCTCGGCCACGCCGACCCGGATTCGGTCCGTGCCGTGCAGGAAGCGGCCGCGCTCGGCCTGACGTTCGGCGCGCCGACCGCGCGCGAGCTGGAGATGGCCGAGTTCCTCACCGGCTGGCTGCCCGGTTTCGAGAAGGTGCGCCTGGTCTCGTCCGGCACCGAGGCGACCATGAGCGCCATCCGCCTGGCCCGGGGCCATACCGGCCGCGACCTGATGATCAAGTTCGAAGGCTGCTACCACGGCCACGCCGACAGCCTGCTGGTCAAGGCCGGCTCCGGCCTTCTGACTTTTGGTTCACCTAGCTCCGCCGGCGTGCCCGCCGACACCTCCAAGCACACCCTGGTGCTGGACTACAACGACATCGAGCAGGTGAACCGGGTCTTCGCCGAGCGCGGCAGCGAGATCGCCTGCGTCATCGTCGAACCGGTGGCCGGCAACATGAACCTGGTCAGGCCAGCGCCCGGCTTCCTCGAAGCCCTGCGCGAGAACTGCACCCGGCACGGCGCGGTGCTGATCCTGGACGAGGTGATGACCGGTTTCCGGGTCGGCCCCAAGTGCGCCCAGGGCCTGTTCAACGTCGTGCCCGACCTGACCACGCTGGGCAAGGTGATCGGCGGCGGCATGCCGCTCGGCGCGTTCGGCGGCAAGGCCGAGATCATGGACAAGCTGGCCCCGACCGGGCCGGTCTACCAGGCCGGCACGCTGTCCGGCAACCCGGTCGCCGTGGCCGCCGGCCTGGTCACCGTGAAGAAGGTCACGGCGCCTGGCTTCTTCGACGCACTGACCGCAAAGACGAAACGCCTGGTCGACGGTCTGAATGCCGCCGCGAAAGACGCCGGCGTGATCTTCTCGGCCCAGAGCGTCGGCGGCATGTTCGGTCTCTACTTCAGCGCCCAGTGCCCGACCAGCTACGCCGAGGTCATGGCCTGCGACAAGGAGGCCTTCAACCGCTTCTATCACCTGATGCTGCTGGAAGGCGTCTACCTCGCGCCCTCGGCCTTCGAGGCCGGCTTCGTCTCGGCGGCACACAGCGACGCCGACATCGACGCCACCGTTGCCGCCGCGCGCAAGTGCTTCGACAAGTTGGCAGGCTGATGGAAGAACTCAGTTCCGAGGACCAGTTCCGGCTCAACGTCCTGCTGGCGCAGGACATCAAGGCAATCCGGATCGACGAATCGACCCAGACCCTGCACGCCCTGCTCGCCGAGGGCGAGGCATCGATGCCGCTGCACCCGAACTGCCGGCCGGACAAGTATTTCCGCATCCTGCGCGAGCACCTGTCCGGCCACGCCCTCGGCTCGCCCGGTGGCTACCCGGTCTATCTGTCGCGCTGGACCCGGCACGGCCAGATGGAGAGCGACAATCTCGGTCACCTGCTGCTGATCGGCGAACCAGAAGCAGTCATCGCCGTGGTTCATTCGCCGGCATTGACCGACGAACTGGCCCGCCATGCCTGGTGGGCCATGCCCATCATCGAGAATGCCCGCCTGATGCTGACCCGCGATGCGGTGGTACAAGGACGGATGGGGGCCGTGCTGACCGATTTTCTGGTCGAGCACCTGCCCTTCCTGCAGGAAGATCATCTGGCGATCATGGACACCGTTGCGGTGCTGCTTTATGCCGGTACGCTCAGCCCGGCCCAGCGCGAGGCCACCTGGAAACGGGGCAAGCGGCAGAACAGTTATTACGTGGCGTTTCTGGAAATGTGCCCGGATGACCTGACCGAGCAGGAGTTCGTCGAGGCTTGCCTCGACATCCTCAACCGGCCCGAAACCCAGGAAGTGGTTACCCGCACCCTGGATGCCATCGGGCGCCATTTCTCCAGCTCAGGGCAGGGCGCTCAGGACGAAGCACGAAGCCGGCTGGCCCAGGTCAGTTCGGCCCTGACCGATCCCATCTTCGCCCGCAGCACCGCCATCGGTTCGCTGATGCGGCGCAAGATCGAGCCCGTCATCGCGCCCACCCTGGCCGATCTCGCCTTGCTGAAATAAAAAGAGCGGCCGTCAAGCCGCTCTTTTCGTCAGCCGGTTGGCCGATCAGCGCAGGCCGGAGATGTACTCGGCGACAGCGCGCATTTCCTGATCGGTCAGCTTGCGGGCAATGATTTCCATCATCTTGCCGCCATCGTTGGTCCGGTCACCGCTGCGGAAATTATGCAGCTGGATCTGGACATACTTGGCATGCTGGCCAGCCAGATGCGGGAACTGGACCGGAATGCCGGCGCCGGTCGGGCCATGGCAGGAGGCACAGGCGGGCACGCCGCTACCAGGATTGCCGCCCTTGTAGATCTTCTGGCCTTCGGCAACCAGTTCGGGGTCCTTGGCCAGGTGGAACTTGGGCTGCTGGGCCGAGAAATAGGCGGCCACGTTGAGCATGTCTTCCGGGCTCAGCTTGGCCGCGTTGGGCGCCATGGTGGCATTTCTGCGTGCGCCGGCCTTGAACTCGGTCAGCTGCTTGTTGATGTATTCGGGGTATTGTCCAGCCAGATTGGGATAGATGGGCGCAGTGCTGTTGCCATCCGGACCATGGCAGGCGCCACAGACGTTATCGACTATGGTCTTGCCCTTGGTCGCATCGCCCTTCGCGGCGGCTGCGGGGGCATCGGCCCAGACATGACTCGCCACGACGAGACTGCTCAACAACACGACAAAGTGTTTCATCGCTAAGGCTCCTGTTATTCTTTCGGGACAAATGAACTTTGCCATTTTAGCGATATTCGCTACCGGCTGCCAAATCCTAAGGAACATTGACCGTGTTGAACGCCTCTTTTCATATCACTGTGGCCCGAATCGCCGAACTGCCGATGGATAGCCTGGCCGAGGTCGCCTTTGCCGGCCGATCGAATGCCGGCAAATCGAGTGCGATCAATACAATCGCCCACCACAAGCGCCTCGCCTTCGTCAGCAAGATGCCCGGCCGGACCCAGCATCTGAACTTTTTCCGCGTCGCCGACCAGCGGTTTTTGGTCGACCTGCCCGGTTACGGCTATGCCCGCGCCCCTCTGGAGCAAAAACGCAGTTGGCAAAACCTGATCGGCGGCTATCTGGAGTCGCGGCCGCAACTGAACGGCCTGATCCTGATCATGGATTCGCGCCACCCCTTCACCGACCTCGACCTGCACCTGCTGGAGTGGTTCCGGGTCACCGGCAAGCCGCTGCACATCCTGCTTTCGAAAGCCGACAAACTGACCCGCAGCGAGGGCCTGAGCACCCTGCGCAAGGCCCAGGCGCAACTGGCCGAATTGGAGATGCAAGGCTCGATTCAGCTTTTTTCCAGCCTGAAGAGAACCGGTGTCGATGAGGCCGAGGCCGTCATTCGCAGCTGGCTTGGCGTCCCGGCAAGCAAACCGGCCGCGCCGGAAGACGGACAAAAAAAACCCGGCTCAAGGGGATGAGAGCCGGGCGAATACCGCTCCAACTTTGCGTCGGAGCACCCGCTCAGGGAGTGAAGCGGGAGACGAAGGGGACCGTCTGGCAAATAGACTTTTCGTATTGCAAAGAAGTTCCCGGCACCGTAACTTCTTTAGCTAAATATTTTTTCATGACCTGTTTTTGAAGGGCCGCCATGTTCGATCTTTCCAGTTTTCCCCGCAAACGCATGCGCCGCATGCGTCATGACGCCTTCTCCCGCCGATTGATGCAGGAGTCCGTGCTCACCAGCGCCGATCTGATCCTCCCGGTCTTTGTCCTCGACGGCGAAGGCCGGGAGGAAGACATCGCCTCCATGCCCGGCGTCAAGCGGCTGAGCCTGGATCGGCTATATCTCGTCGCCGAGGACTGCCTGAAGCTGGGCATCCCGGCACTGGCCCTGTTTCCGGTGATCGACACCCCGCTCAAGTCCGAGGGCGCCGAGGAGGCTTACAACCCCAAAGGACTCGTCCCTCGCACCGTAGCGGCCCTCAAGACCCGCTTTCCGGAACTGGGCATCATCACCGACATCGCGCTGGACCCGTATACCAGCCACGGTCAGGATGGCCTGATCGACGAAGCCGGCTATGTACTGAACGATGAAACCATCGCCGTGCTGACCCGTCAGGCGGAATGCCACGCTGCAGCCGGTGCCGACGTGGTCGCCCCGTCCGACATGATGGATGGCCGGATTCACGCCATCCGCGAAGCGCTGGATTCGGCTGGCTTCATCCACACCCGGATCCTGGCCTATTCGGCAAAATACGCCTCCAGCTTCTACGGGCCATTCCGCGATGCAGTGGGGTCGGCTGCGAATCTGGGGACAGGCAACAAATATACCTATCAGATGGATCCCGCCAACACCGACGAAGCCTTGTGGGAAGTGGGGCTGGACCTGGAGGAGGGCGCCGACATGGTGATGGTCAAGCCAGGCATGCCCTACCTGGATGTGGTCCGCAACATCAAGCAGACCTTCAAGGCGCCGACTTTCGTCTATCAGGTGAGTGGCGAATACGCCATGCTCAAGGCCGCCGCCCAGAACGGCTGGCTGAACGAGCGTGCCTGCGTGCTGGAAAGCCTGCTGGCCTTCAAGCGGGCCGGCGCCGATGCGGTGTTGACCTACTACGCCATTGACGCCGCACGCTGGCTGCAGGACTGATCAGAGGGCGTGTGCCCGGCGTTCCCGTTCGACCCGGATGATGTAGCGCTGAATATCCGTTTCCACGCTCGGCGCCAGATCGATGAACTGGCAGCCGAGGCGACGGGTCACGATGCCATTCTTCTCGGTCGGTTCATAAATCATCCGGATGTGCAGGCTGACCAGATAGCTGCCGACATCGGGCAGGGACAGCCGGCAACCATAATAGGTCTCGCCCTCGTGCAGGCCCAGGTCTTCGGTATAGGCCAGAACGCCCAGCCCGCCGATACTGATGTCGCGCACAGTGGTTTCCAGGACCTTGTCCTTCACCTCGATCTGGCACTTGACCGGCTTGGTCATGGGCGTCGGTAACCGGTAATACTCGCGGCGCTGGAAGCGGAGCAGTTCCTTAGGCAGCGGCGCCTTGAGCATCGGCTCGCCCGCCAGCGTGGTCAGGGTCAGACCAGGCGTGGTGAACAGCACCCGGACCTGATCGTGCGCGGTATTGAAGGAAACCTCGCGACTGGCGACCAGCGCTGCATTCAGGGCCGCGTCGCTGCTCGCGCCGAAGTATATCGCCTTGCCCGGCACATCCACGGCGGCCAAGGCAGTGACCAGGAAATCCCGGTTGTTTTCGCAGTACGCCGTGACCAGGGACTTCCTGGCCATCACCGCTTCCAGAATCCGTTCGATTTCACCCGGATGATCGATCTTGAAACGTTCAATCTCCTCGGGATTGCAGACATCGATTTCCATTTTTCCCCCTGATTTCCGGTTCGGTCGTCCAGTATTTCAAATGATACCTTGAGCCACCGGCATCAGTCAGCCTGTGAAGCTGCCGCGTCAGCAGCGATCATCTGGCGAAGCTGTTCAGTCGTTACCCGGCGCCGGGCATCGCCCGCCGCCCGGGGCGCACTTTGCAGGCTCTGGACCGGCAGTATGCGCACGTCCACATCGACCGGCTCGGCGAACAGGGTAAAAAAAGACCCGTTGCGGCGTTCCTCGGCCTTGAACGCGATGTCGGCATTGAGCAGAAACTGCTCGAATTCCTTGCTGGAATCGGAATACACCTCGAGTTCGATGTCCGAATGGCGGGATGCAGTGCCTTGCGCCAAGGCACCGGTCAGGACCGGGTGAAACCGGGCTAGCACCTCCATGACGTCGACCGCCTGTCGACGCAAGGTATCGAGATCCTGCTCATGCGAGTCGGCCTCGAACAGGCTGAGATAGGCCTTGAGCGCCTCGTCGATTTCTTCGTTGCCGGGCAGGATGCTGACCGCGGTGACCCCTAATTGCCGGGCTGCCTTGCGCTTGGCCAGGGCATGATCGCGAATCCCATGCTCGGCCATGAGCTGAGCGGCCAGTTGGGCAATGCGTTGCCGCAACTGATGGTTGCGCGGTCCATCACGGGACACCCAGCAACCCTCCGGACTGTGTGCCTGGCAAGGCAATCGGCGCTGGCTTGGCCTTGCCCGCTGGCGGAGTGGCCGGAACAGCGGCAGGCTTTGATTCCACCGTACCCTCAGGCACGGCCCCTGGCGGGTTGATTTGCAAGGGGCCAGTCGGTGCGCCCGATAGTATATCGCCCTGGCTAGGCGACGAACCCATCGTCCTGGGCGTGAACTCCTGCAGGAAGTATTCCGGCATACCACCCTCGGATACCAGTGCGCCGGTCTTCGGATCGACATTCATGGTCACAACGCCCTCAGGCACGGCGTAAGGCGTATTGGCAACCCCGCGCAAGGCCACCGCCATATAGCGCATCCAGATCGGCAACGCGGCGCGCGCGCCGGTTTCGCCCGGGCCCAGCGGCTTGGGCTGATCGTAGCCGACCCAGGCCACCGCTACGCGCTGGGCGTTGAACCCGGCGAACCAGGCATCGCGATGGTCGTTGGTGGTGCCGGTCTTGCCCGCCAGGTCGGTACGGCCCAGCTTGGCCGCTGCCGCCGCCGTGCCTTTACGCACCACATCCTGCATCATGCTGGTCATGATGAAGGCGTTGCGCGCGTCGATCACCCGCTCCGCCGGCGCTGGCTGGAACGTCTCCAGCAGCTTGTCGTTCTGGTCCGTGATCCGCTCCAAATAGTAGGGCTTGGGCTGCAGACCGCCGGCGGCAAAGGCCGCGTAGGCCCTGACCAGCTGCAACGGCGTCACTTCACCGGCCCCCAGCGCCATCGTCAGATAGGGCGGAATCCGCTCCTTGTTAAAGCCGAATTTCAGGGCATAAGGCTGGGCAAAATCGGTTCCGGTCGCTTGCAGCAAGCGGATCGACGCCAGGTTGTTGGATCGGGTCAACGCCGTGCGCACCGTGATCAGGCCATCGCGCTCGTCGTCATAATTCTTCGGTTCCCAGGCCTGCCCGCCGGTCTGCTCGGGTGGAATATTGATCGGCCCATCGTCATAGACCGTCGCCGGGGTGATGCCCCGCTCCAGTGCCGCCGAATAAATGAACGGCTTGAACGACGACCCAGGCTGGCGCCAGGCCTGAACCACATGATTGAACTGGTTGCGGGTGTAATCGAAGCCGCCGACCAGCGCGGTGATGGCCCCGCTGGTCGGCGCCAGGGCAACCAGCGCCGATTCGACCGTGGGCAAATAGGTCAGCTGCCAGGGCTGGCCCTTGCCTAGTTGTACGATCCGAACCACAGAGCCGACCTTGAGGCGCTGAGCCACTGGGGTCTTGGCGGAAAGTGCATTGCGAGCAAATTTCAGTTCGCTGGCACCCAGGTCGACCAATTCGCCACCACGCAGTCGCACCTGAATCCGGCTCTTGTCGATCGCCATCACCAGTGCGGGCACCATGCCGTTGACATCGTCACGGCTCAACGCCTCTTCGATCACCGCTTCGCGTTGCGTGCCTTCCGGCAAGGCAACCTGCGCCTCCGGGCTGGTGTAGCCTCGGCGCCGGTTGAATTCCACCACACCGGCACGCACTGCATCCTCGGCCGCCTTCTGCTCGGCCATGCGGATGGTGGTGTAGACCTTCATCCCGCTGATATAGACCTGCTCGCCATACTTCTGGTACGCGTACTGGCGGGCCATCTCGGCGACATAACTGGCGGCCGTTTCGTACATCTGGTCCGAATGGCGGACATGCAGCTTCATCGCCTTGGCCTGTTCATATTGATCGCCGGTGATGAATTTCAGCTGACGCATCCGGCCAAGCACATATAGCTGCCGAGTCCGCGCCCGGACCGGGTTGACCACCGGGTTGTAGGCTGAAGGCGCCTTGGGCAGGCCCGCCAACATCGCGGCCTCGGCCAGGTTGATCTGGCCAATCGGCTTGCCATAATAGGTGCGCGCTGCAGCAGCGAAACCGTAAGCCCGCTGGCCGAGATAGATCTGGTTGATGTAGAGCTCGAGAATCTGATCCTTGGTCAGGGTGTGCTCGATCTTGATCGCCAGCATGGCCTCGTTCAGCTTGCGCCGAAAGGTTTTTTCAGAGGACAGGAAAAAATTCCGCGCCACCTGCATGGTGATCGTGGAGGCGCCCTCCTTGGCACCGCCGGAAAAGACATTGGCCAGGGCTGCACGCAGGACACCCAGAGTATCTACCCCGCCATGTTCATAAAACCGCTCGTCCTCAGCGGCCAGGATTGCCTGGCGCAGAATAAGCGGGGTATCTTTCAGGTGAACCACCGAACGCCGCTCTTCGCCAAACTCGGCGAGCAAGCCGCCCTCTTCGGAGTAGATGCGCAGCGGCATCTTGGGTCGGTAATCGGTCAGCGCCTCCAAACTGGGCAGCGACGGATAGATCAGCGCAGCGGCCACGGTAGTTACCAGCGTGACCGTCAATAACAAGCCAGCCAGACCTAAAAAAACGTAATGCCACCTATGCGTCAACATCAAGCACTTCTCCGTTCAGGCTTCATCTGATTTGCCACGGAACAGACCAGAAATCCAATGGGCAGGTAAAAATAAAGTTGCATAGTCAAAACAGATGTTGCTAGGATTTCTAGAAGACTATTAAATAACAGCGCTAACACGCTTGTGCGAAAGGGAAATTTTGGGTTTCGGGTTATTTGCCAACAGAACCAAACCGCTGATCGGCGTCGATATTAGCTCATCAGCGGTAAAAATGCTTGAACTCGGGGTCAGTAGCGATGGCTCCCGCAGAGTCGAGCGTTATTCCATTGCACACCTGCCGAGGGAGGCCGTAACAGACGGAAGTCTGGCCAAGCCGGAGGCGGTCGAAAAGGCCATGCGCGAGGCCTGGCAGGCGCTCGACACGCGCACCCGGTCTATCGCCATGGCGCTGCCCGCCTCAGCGGTTACCGCCAAAAAGCTGATCCTGCCACAGGACGCCAGCGACGCCGATATTGAAACCCAGGCCATTTCGGAAGCGCACCAGATCGTCCCGTTCCCGATGGAAGAGGTCACATTGGACTTTCAGGTGCTCGGCCCGTCACCGCGCAGCGAGCTTGATAACGAAGTCCTGGTCGTGATCACCCGCAAGGACCGCGTTGAAGAACGCGTCGCAGTTGCCGAGTCAGCAGGTCTGAAAACCGTAATCATGGATGTGGACACCTATGCCACGCTCCATTCGTTCGACCAGGTTTCCTTTCAGCTGCCAAATGGCGGCAAGGGACAAACCATCGCAATAGTCGACATTGGCCATACCACGACCCATGTCAACATCATGCACGACAATCAGCCTGTTTATCAGCGTGAACACCCCTTTGGCGGGCAGATCCTGACCCAGGAAATCAGCCGTCGGTTTGGCCTGCCCTGGGAAGAGGCCGAAGACGCCAAATGCAAGGGCTTGCTGCCTGACAGCTTCGAGGCCGAGGTGTTGCGTCCCTTCCTCGACTCCGCCGCGCAGGAAATCACCCGGGCGCTACAGTTGTTCTTTGCATCGTCACCACAGCAGCATGTCGACCACATCCTGCTCGCCGGAGGCGGATCGCTGGTTCCCGGACTGGACGAAGCCGTGTTCAACAAGACTCAGACCAGCACCATCATCACCAACCCCTTCGCCAAAATGGCTGTTTCCAGCTTTGTGAAGCCAAAACAACTGGCCATTGACGCTCCGTCACTGTTTGTCGCGTGCGGCCTGGCTTTGCGGAGGTTCGATCCCCAATGACCACCATCCGCATTAATCTGCTGCCCCACCGCGAGCTAAAACGGGCACAACAACAAAAAGCGCTTGTCGCTCTGATCGCTTCAGCAGCACTGGCTGGCCTTGCGCTTGTCGTTTTCGGTCATCTAACGATCAGCAGCATGCAGGACAGTCAAACCCGACGTAACGACTTCCTCAAACAGGAAATCGCAAAGCTGGACATTCAGATCAAGGAAATTGCACAGCTCAAGGAAAAGACCAACGCGCTACTTGACCGCAAGAAAGTGGTCGAGGCCCTGCAGGTCAACCGTGCCGAAATGGTCCATCTGTTTGATGAACTGGCGCGACAGCTCCCCGACGGGATGTATCTCAAGAGCGTCAAGCAGGCTGGCGACAAGCTGACCTTGACCGGCGTTGCCCAATCCAGCGCCCGAGTGTCCACGCTGATGCGTAACATCGAGTCATCCCACTGGTTGTCGGCACCGCGGCTGATCGAAGTCCAGTCCGCTGATCAGGACAAGCAACGCGTCAACGCTTTCAGCCTGGAAGCGCAGCAGGTTGTTCCCACCGCTCCGAAAACCCCAGCCCAGCAGCCGCCCAGTGCTGGTGCCACAGTTCAAAAGCAAGCAGGCACGCCATGAACCTGTCCGATCTCAACAGCCTCGACATGAAGGAGCTTGCCCAGGCTCCGATAGCCGTCAAAGGGGTAATGGCCGCGTTCATTGTCTTGATCATCCTGGCTATTGGCTACTATGTTGACTGGTCTCCCGCTCTGGATACGCTCAATACGGCCAAACAGGAAGAACAGACACTACGCGACACCTATACAACCAAAAAACGTCAGGCCATCAATTACGAAGCATATAAAAAGCGCCTTGCCGATACCGAAAAGGCCCTCGCCGCACTGCTTCGGCAATTGCCCAACAAATCCGAGATGGACAATCTGCTGGCCGACATCAACCAGGCCGGAATCGGGCGCGGGCTGGAATTCGACCTGTTCCGCCCGGGCAGCGAAGCCACTTCTGACTTCTACGCCACCCTGCCTGTGACTATCAAGGTTAACGGTGGCTATCATGATATCGGCAATTTTGTCAGCGACATCGCCAAGCTGCCCCGCATCGTCACCGTTCATGACATAGACCTTCAGCCCGGCAAAAATGGCAAGCTGACCATGAATGCCACCATCAAAACCTACCGATATCTGGACGAAAGCGAGATGAAAAAGAAAGATAACGGCAAAGGCAAGGGTGGCAACAAATGAGAGCATTCCTGATTGCATCGCTCGCTCTGCCTTTGTTGCTTGCAGGTTGCGGCAGTGATGAGTTTTCTGATTTGCGCGCCTGGATGGAGGCGACGGGCAAGGATGGCGCGAGCAAGATCGAGCCATTGCCCGAAGTCAAACAGGTCGAAAGCTTCGAATACCAACAAGGTCAGTTACAGGACCCGTTCATGGCGCGTAGCCTGCGCCCGTCCGGCAAAGGTGGTCTGCAGCCGGACGTAGGACGGCCCAAACAGCCGTTGGAGGAGTTCCCGCTTGATGCGCTGCGCATGGTTGGCACACTGGCCCGTCCGGGCAAGCCTTTGAGCGCCATCATCAAGGACCCCAAGGGCACCCTGCATACCATTCAGGTTGGCAACCGGATTGGACAGAACTTCGGCACCATCACCAAAATCACTGAAGACGGTCTTGAAATCAAGGAGCTTATTCAGGACGGCAGCGGTGAGTGGACTGAATCGAAGGCAAACATGACGCTGGCGGAAGAGGGCTCGAAGTGACCGCTGCCACTCCGAACACACTAAACGAATTGAGGTTGCATATGGCGCACATGACTCTGACCCGAATCTTCAAGGCTATCGCCGTGGTCGGTTTACTTATCGGTACAGTCTCCGCCGAGGCAAACAGCCTGGAAGCGGTGAACGTCAGTCAAGGCGCCGACAATAGCCAGGTCATCAAGATTACCCTGACCGATGCCATCACGGCCTTGCCGATGTATTTCACCACGGCCAATCCGCATCGGATAGTTCTCGATTTTCCCAATATCGACAATGCCATGGGGCGCCGTTCCGAAACCGTCGACTCGGGCATCGTGCACGGCTACAACGTCGTCCACGCTGCCGACCGCACCCGGGTGGTAGTCGACCTGAACGGCCCCAGCACCTACGACCTGCGCAAGGACAAGAACATTCTGGTTATCGCCGTAAAAGGTACACAGACCGCCCCAGGAACTACACCACCCGCCCATTTCGCCAGTGCCGACACAAATTCAACGTTCAATATCCGCGACGTAGCCTTCCGGCGCGGTAATAACGGCGAAGGTCGTGTCGAGGTAAATCTGTCCGACCCCGGCGTCGGCATCGACATCAAGCAAAAAGGCTCCGACATCCAGATCGACTTCCTCAACACCAGCCTGCCCAAAGACCTGCAGCGCCGGCTTGATGTCAGCGAATTCGCCACCCCGGCACAAATCGTGGAAACCTTCACCCAAGGCAAAGCCACCCGGATGATCGTAAAACCCAAGGGCAAATGGGATTACGTTGCTTACCAGACCGGCAAAAACTTCATTCTGGAAGTCACCTCGTTAGAAGGCGCAACCGGCCAGGTGGCAGAGAAAAAGAAGTATGACGGTGAAAAACTTTCCTTGGACTTCCAGAACGTCGACGTCCGTTCCGTACTCAAGGTCATCGCCGACTTTACCGGCAAGAACATCGTCGCCGCCGATACGGTCACTGGCAACGTCACCATACGCCTGAAGGATGTGCCCTGGGATCAGGCCCTCGATATTATCCTGCGCGCCAAGGGCCTGGACAAACGGGCCAATGGCAACGTGATCTGGATCGAACAGAGCGATGCGCTAAACAAGAAGGAAGAGGATGAGAAGCGCGC
>JBBIJC010000011.1:0-37300 GCA_037446165.1 Hydrogenophilales bacterium
AATGAACTGGATACCCGCTTCCGCGGGTATGACGAATAAATCAGCGACTCCCTAATGAATTATCTGGGTTGAACAAACAAAAAACCCGCCTTGCGGCGGGTTGAAATACTGCTGGGGAGGTTGTGCAAGGGTCAGCTATGGGCCGGTTCCGCCTCATGGCTGTCGTGCGCAAGGGCAGGGCGGGTTTCCCGCTTGCCGATGGTCAGCAGGTCCCACACCAGCAGGATGAAGCCAGCGGCAAATACCCAGCCCGATAGTTCGCGCCAGACCATGCCTTGCAGGAACCATGGGTCGGCCTGTGCGGTGAAATAGGCGGTCCAGGTGGAACCGCCGATTGCGCGCTCGATCTGTGACTGGACATAACCGGCCACCAGCATTGACATGGTCATGCCGATCATGCCTATCCAGAGCAGGGTCAAGGCCCATTTCCACTTCCACGCTCCGACCAACCCGCTGCTCATATACACGTTGCCACGGCCTTTCTGGGCGGCGATGTAGAAGAAGCTGATCACCGCCGTGACATAGGCGCCGAAGAAGGCCAGGTGGCCGTGCGATGCCGTCCACTGGGTGCCGTGGGTGTACATGTTGATCTGCGGCAGGGTGTGCATGAAGCCCCACACGCCGGCGCCGAAGAAGTTGCCGGCCGCCTGGGAGATGGTCCAGGCCAGGGCCGGGTGGTTGGAGTTGCGCATCTTGTGCACGCCGGAGTCAAACACCGCATGAACCACCATGGCAACCAGGGGCACCGGTTCCAGGGCGGAGAAGAAGCCGCCGATGGTCAGCCAGTATTGCGGCGTGCCGATCCAGAAGTAGTGGTGACCCAGACCGAGGATGCCGGAGCCGAACATCAGGGCGACTTCGATGTACAGCCAGGTCTCGACGATCTTGCGGCTGACGCCCAGGGTAGCCATCAGCATGTAGGCCATGATGCCGCCGACCAGGACTTCCCAGGTGGCCTCGACCCACAGGTGAATGACCCACCACCACCAGAACTGGTCGACGGAGACGTTGGGCGTGTAGAACATGCCGGCCAGATACAGGCCGAACAGGGCCAGCAGGTCCATCACCAGAACGCCGCCGATGCCGGTATACCGGCCCTTGGCGAAGGTCGCCGCCACGTTGAAGAAGAACGACAGCACCGAGACCACGATGCCGATGTCCGCCCAGCGCGGCGCTTCGAGATACTCGCGGCCTTCGTTGATCAGCCAGATGCTCTTCATTTCGGCAGGGCCGACCTGGACCAGGAGGAAGACCAGGACCACGACCACGACCGCAGAGGTGAAAATCCAGAAGATCAGATTGCCCAGCCAGAGCGCAACGACCGGGTGTTTGGCCTCGTCCTCCAGTATCCAGTAGGTGCCGCCCATGAAGCCGAACAGCAGCCAGACCACCATGGCGTTGAGGTGCAGGGTACGGTTGACCGAAAAGTCGATGACGCCGTACAGGAAGTCGGGATGCAGATACTGGATGCCGGCCAGCATCCCGAACAGGATCTGGGCGCCGAACAGGGCCAATGAAACGGTGAAATATTTCATGGCCAGTTTTTGACCGCCATTCAGATTGGCGGTATCGAAAATACCTAGAGCTGCCATGTCGTCCTCCTTAAGGTTGAACCGGCATGCTGGCCGTGTCAGCGGCTGGCGCGGGGGCGGTGGCTGGGGCGGCGGCCGTGCTGGCTGCCGGGGCGTCGGACTGGTCCATTTCCTTGAAGTTGTTCGGGAAGCCCAGGGTGTTGATGGCGCTCATCCACTTCAGGAAGGCCACGGTTGCCCGCGCTTCATCCTCGGTAATGCCCAGGTTGGGCATACGCCGGCCGATGCTGTTGTGCAGCTGGCTGCCCGGATCCATCAGGAAGGAGACCATGGCCTGTTCGCGGGTGCTCTTGTCACCCCAGTACGGGTCGAGCCAGGCCTTGGTCAGGTCGGGCGCATAGTAGGCGCCGTTGCCGAGCAGGGTATGGCAGTCCATGCAGTTTTTTGCCTGCACGTTCAGCTTGCCCTTGGAGACCATGGCGGCGGCCTCATCCTCGGTCAGCTTCTTGCCGAACAGCGGCTCATCACCACCGATTATTGGCTCGTAGCGGTTGTGCGCCTCGTTGAACTTGTAATCGACCTGCTGGTTGATCACCGAATAGTTCGGCACATGCTTGCCGCCGGCCTTGATGTAGGTGAGCGAGTCGAACGTCAGAAAAATAAGAATGATGAATGAGACACCCGTGATCCAGATGGCGCTTTTGCGCCAAAAGGACTGGGATGCCCACCAGGCTTCCTGTGACATGGTTGTTTCCTCCTTCTACTACGGCTGTTGAAAAAACTTGGGACTTGTTGAGGCCTCGTGCGCAGCCTCGTGGGTGCCGACACAGAGCTTCCAGATGCCATGCGGTGCGACCAGATAACCGAGCAGCATCAGACCGACGATGGCGATCCAGAACGGGCGATGCAGCAGGTTGGCAACGTTGGCCAGGGTGAATACGGAGATCGCCAGCCCCAGATAGGCCAGGTAGGCAAACGGCATCAGGCGGGGGAGGTTCTTGACCCGCGAATAGGCGAACAGCAGGGCATACAGCGCCCCGGTCATGATCACCATGGCGGCGGACAGGAAGACGGTGAAGAAGTTGGCCAACAGGACGGGTTCAACCATTTGGAACCGCCTTTCAAGTGAAAAATCGCGTTGGGCAAATCTTCGGTTCAGCGGTTCGGACTGCCTTTGATAAAGGTCAAGACGCCGCCGTTGCATCTGACAAAAGTCAAGGCCGACCCCCTGCCTACCGGGAGTAAGGTCTTCCCCATCGGGAGTGAGGTTTTTCCGGTGAACTTAAATTGAGGAGACCACGTGATGAAGACGAAGGGATTTATTAAAAGCGCAATGCTGCTGGCAACCCTGCCGCTGGCCCTGTCGATGGCCTGGGCCGATGACAGCAAGTCCAATACGCCCGCAGCAACCTACCTCCAGGGCGGCGGCTCGCCGATGGCGAAAGCCGGTCCGGACATGTATCAGTCGACCGATCCAAACGCACCCGCAATGACCAAGGCGGAATTCGAGCAAGGTCGCAAGGTCTACTTCGAGCGTTGCGCCGGTTGTCACGGCGTGCTGCGCAAGGGGGCCACCGGCAAGCCGTTGCTGCCTTCGATCACCCAGAAAATGGGCACCGACAACCTGAAGGCATTCATCACCTATGGCACACCTCAGGGCATGCCCAGCTTTGGTACGTCGAATGAGCTGAACGACGCGGAAATCGATCTGATGGCCCGCTACATCCAGCAACCGCCGGCCGAGCCTCCGGAATGGGGCATGAGCGACATGCTGGCGAACTGGAAAGTGCTGGTGCCGGTCGACAAGCGGCCGACCCACAAGGAAAACAATCTGAACGTGGGCAACCTGTTCTCGGTGACCCTGCGCGACGCCGGCCAGGTGGCGCTCATCGACGGCGACAGCAAGCAGATCGTCGATGTCTTCAAGACCGGTTACGCGGTGCATATCTCCCGCCTGTCGGCATCGGGCCGATATCTCTATGTCATCGGCCGGGATGCCAAGGTCGACATGATCGACCTATGGATGAAGAAGCCGCAGATCGTCGCCGAAATCAAGACCGGCATCGAAGCGCGTTCGGTGGAAACCTCCAAATACAAGGGCTGGGAAGACAAATACGCGATTGCCGGCGATTACTGGCCGCCCCAGTTCGTGATCATGGATGGGGAAACGCTGAAGCCCCTGAAGATCGTCTCGACCAGCGGCATGACCGTCGACAAGCAGGAATTCCTGCGTGAAGCCAGGGTGGCCGCCATCGTGGCCTCGCATTACCGGCCCGAGTTCGTGGTCAACGTCAAGGAAACCGGGAAGATCTTCATGGTGAACTATGCGGATCTGGACAATCTCAAGATCACCGACATCAATGCAGCCCGGTTCCTCCATGACGGCGGATTCGAATCGACTCGCCGCTATTACCTCGAGGCCGCCAACGCTTCGAACAAGGTGGCGGTGGTGGATACCAAGACCGACAAGCTGGCGAAGCTGATCGACGTGGGCGTCAAGCCGCATCCGGGTCGGGGCGCGAATTTCGTCGATCCCAAATACGGCCCGGTCTGGGCGACCAGCGACCTGGGCGACAACAAGATCGCGGTCATCGGCACGGACCCCGAGCACCACAAGCAGTACGCCTGGAAAGTGGTGCGCACCCTGGAAGGCCAGGGCAGCGGCGCGCTGTTCGTGAAGACCAACCCGAAGTCGCAGCATCTGTATGTCGATACTCCGCTGAATCCGGACGACAAGCTGCACCACTCGGTGGCGGTATTCGATATCAAGCATCTCGATAAGGGCTACCAGGTGCTGCCCATCGCCGAATGGGCGGGGCTGAGTTCCGGTACGCAGCGTGTGGTGCAGCCCGAGTTCAATGCGGCTGGCAACGAAGTCTGGTTCTCGATCTGGAATGGCGCCAAGGAAGAATCGGCGATCGTGGTCGTCGATGACACCACCCTCAAGCTGAAGGCGGTCATCAAGGACCCGAGGCTGATCACCCCGACCGGGAAATTCAACGTCAACAACACGCAGTACGACGTCTATTGATGGCGCTTGCCTGGCCGGGTTCGTCCGGTCAGGCAGTTCAACCCGAATTCCGAGGTACCGCATGACCATGAAATGGCTGCTGTTCCTGCTTGCAACCGGATCCGCCGTTCAATCCGCCGGGGCCGCGACGTATGCCCCGCAGGGCGAGCGCCGGACCGAACTGATCCGCCTGGTGCGTGAAGACTGCGGTTCCTGCCACGGCCTGACGCTGGAGGGCGGGCTGGGTCCCGCGCTGCTGCCCGCCAATCTGCGCGGCAAGGACCCCGAGGTCCTGCGCAGCGTGATCATGGAAGGTTTGCCGGGAACGCCCATGCCGCCCTGGAAGCCGTTCCTGAGCAATGACGAGACGGCATGGATCGTCGACCAACTGATGAAAGGTTTTCCGGATGAAATGCGCTAGCCTGCTTGTCTTTCTGGCCCTGCTGGCGGGTTGCGCGTCGCCTGAATTGCGCGGCACCGGCGATCTGGGCGTGGTGATCGAACGCGCCTCCGGCAAGGCGCAGATCGTCGAGACCACACAGCGCACCGTGCTGGCTGAAATCGACGGCCTGGGCAACCTGGCCCACGCCACCGTCGCCTTCTCCCGCGACCAGCGCTACGCCTACGTCTTCGGCCGCGATGGCGGCCTGACCAAGGTCGACATCCTGGCCCACAAGATCGTCAAGCGCATCATCCAGTCCGGCGACAGCATCGGCGGCGCGCTTTCGACCGACGGCACGCTGATCGGCGTGGCCAACTATGAACCGGGCGGCGTCCGCTTCTTCCGCAGCGACAGCCTCGAACCGGTGGCCGAGATCCCGGCCATCGGCAAGGACGGCAAACGTTCCAAGGTGGTCGGTCTGGTCGGCGGCAGCGACAACCTGTTCGCCTTCAGCCTGTTCGAGTCGGGCGAGATCTGGCTGGCCGACATGCGCGATCCGGCGCGGCCCAAGGTGACGAAATTCACCGACGCCGGCCGCGAACCCTATGACGCGCTGATCACGCCTGACGGCCGCTGGTACCTGGCCGGCCTGTTCGGTGAAGACGGCATGACCTTGCTCGACCTTTGGCATCCAGAAAGTGGCCTGAAGCACGTCCTGGCCGATTACGGCAAGGGCAGCGAGGTCATGCCGGTGTACAAGATGCCGCACCTGGAGGGCTGGGGCTTCTACGACCACTACGCCTTCGTGCCCGGGGTCGGCCATCATGAGGTGCTGGTGGTCGACATGAATACCTGGGCCGTGGTGGACCACATCCCGACCGTCGGCCAGCCGGTGTTCGTGGTCGGCCGTCCGGCCAGCCGGCAGATCTGGGTCGACTTCGCCTTTCCCGACAATCAGTACCTGCAGGTGATCGATGCGCCCGGGCACAAGGTGATCAAGACCCTGGAGCCGGGCAAGGGCGTGATGTTCCTGGAATTCACGCCGCGCGGGGAAAACGTCTGGGTCTCGGCGCGCGACAGCGACAAGCTGGTCGTTTATGACGCCGCCTCGTTCGAACGGCTGGCCGAACTGCATTCGGAGCGGCCGAGCGGCATCTTCTTCACGCCGCGCGCCAATCATATCGGCTGGTGAATGCCATGGACACGCGAGAACTTGAATTCCGGCTGCTCAACGATTTCCAGCGCGATTTTCCGCTCGCGCCCGAACCCTATGCCGAGATCGCGCGCCGTCTCGATGTGTCCCAGGATGATGTGCTGGCCAGCCTGCGCAAGCTGCAGGACGAAGGCAAGATCGGCCGTGTTGGCGCCGTGTTCCGGCCCCACGTGCTGGGTTGCAGCACGCTGGCGGCGGTGGCCTGCCCGATCGAGCGGCTGGAATCGGTCGCGAACATGATCGACGCCTGCCCCGAGGTGAACCACAACTACGAGCGGGAACATGCCTACAACCTCTGGTTCGTGGTCACCGCGCCGGACCGGTCGGAGGTGACAGCGGTGCTCGATGTCATCCGGCACCAGAGTGGCTTGATCCCGCTCGACCTGCCCATGCTGGCGGACTATCACATTGATCTCGGTTTCGACCTGAGCGGCAGGCATCGCGGCCACCACGACGGCTCTGGCAACCGGGTCGATGCCCATGCCCTGCGCGCCCATCTGGATGCCGCCGATTATCGTCTGGCGCGGGCACTGGAAGCCGGCCTGGCGTTGACCTGCCGTCCCTATGCCCGTCTTGCAGCGGCCTGTGGCCTGGATGCCACTGAATGCCTGTACCGTATCGATCGCCTGCTGACTTTGTCGGTCATCCGCCGCTTCGGCATCGTGGTGCGCCATCGCGAACTCGGCTTCATGGCCAACGCCATGGTGGTGTGGGATGTGCCGGACGAACGCGTCGACGAAGTCGGGCGCCTGCTCGGCCGGCAGGATGGCGTGACCTTGTGCTACCGTCGCCCGCGCCGCCTGCCGGAATGGCGCTACAACCTCTTTTCCATGCTCCATGGCCGCGACCGCCGCGATGTCCTGGCCCGGCTCGAAATGCTGCGCAGTGACCTCGGGCTGGAGCCTGTCCATTGCGAGCCGCTATTCTCGCGCCGCCGGTTCAAGCAATGCGGCGCCCATTATTCCGGCACGCCGGCAAAGGTGGCCTGATGCCTCTGGACGACATCGACCGCCTCATCATCAATACCATGCAGGGCGGTTTTCCGTTGTCCGACCGGCCGTTCCAGGTGGTGGCGGAGCGGATCGGCATATCGGAAAAACGGCTGATCACCCGCCTCAGGCATTTGCTGCGCGACAGGGTGTTGACCCGTTTCGGTCCGCTGTTCAATGCCGACCGGATGGGCGGGGCCAACATCCTGGCCGCCATGTCGGTGCCCAAGGCCGACTGGGAGGATGTGGCCACGTTCGTCAATTCGCAACCGGAAATCGCCCACAACTACCGCCGCGAGCATGCCATCAACATGTGGTTCGTCGGCGCGGGCGAAAGCCTCGAACAGGTCGAGGCCACCTTTGCCAGGATCGAAGCTGCCACGGGCCTGGAAGTCCTGCGTTTTCCCAAGGAACGCGAATATTTCGTCGAACTGAAGCTGGCCGTATGAACGTGCCGCTGGATGCCATCGACCGTCAGATCATCCTGGCTACCCAGGGTGGCCTGCCGCTGGTGCCGCAGCCGTATCGGGCCGTGGCCACCCCGCTGGGTCTGACCGCTGCGGAAGTCATGCAACGGCTCGCCCGGATGCAGGAAAGCGGCGTCGTGCGCCGGGTTGGCGTGGTGCCGAACCACTATGCGCTGGGCTATCAGGCCAACGGCATGACGGTGTGGGACGTGGACGATGCCGTAGTCGATACGCTCGGCGAACAGATCGGCCATCTGTCGTTCGTCAGCCATTGCTATCGCCGGCCGCGCCGGCTGCCGGCCTGGCCCTACAACCTGTTCGCCATGGTGCACGGCCGCAATCTGGACGAGACGGCGGATTACGTGGCGAAGATTGCCGATCTGCTCGGTCCGGCGTGCCGTGGCCACGACATCCTGTACAGCAGCGGCATCCTGAAAAAAACCGGTTTACGCCTGGGAGCCTGACCATGTTTCGCGTCACCCGATTCATGCACGAGTTGCACCAGCCTGGCGAGCCGGGCGGCCGACGAGCGCCGCCCGGCCCGGTGGTGATCTGGAACCTGGTCCGGCGCTGCAACCTGACCTGCAAGCACTGCTACTCCATCTCGGCCGACAAGGATTTTCCCGGCGAACTGTCGACCGGGGAAATATTCAGGGTCATGGATGATCTCAAGGCCTTCCGGGTGCCGGTGCTGATACTTTCCGGCGGCGAACCGCTGATGCGGCCGGATATCTTCGAGATCGGCCGGCGGGCCAAGGCCATGGGCTTCTATGTCGGCCTGTCCAGCAACGGCACGCTGATCGATGACCACAACATCGCCGCCATAGCCGACACCGGCTTCGATTATGTCGGCATCAGCCTGGACGGCCTGCGCGAAACGCATGACCGGTTCCGGCGCAAGGACGGCGCCTTCGATGCCGCGCTGCACGGTATCCGCCTGTGCCGCGATGCCGGCGCCAAGGTCGGGATTCGCTTCACGCTGACCGCCGACAATGCACATGACTTCACCAATCTGCTGGACCTGACCGAAGCCGAGGGCATCGACAAGTTTTACCTGTCCCACCTCAACTACGCCGGCCGGGGCAACAGGAACCGCCGCGACGACGCCCACTTCCGCACCACCCGCGAGGCGCTGGATGTCCTGTTCGATCGGTGTTGGCAACATGTTCAGGCTGGTGCGCCTAAGGAATACGTAACCGGCAACAACGATGCCGACGGGGTTTATCTGCTGGACTGGGTACGTCGCCACTATCCCGATCAGGCGGCTCGCATCGAACGCAAGCTGATCGAGTGGGGCGGCAATGCTTCGGGCGTCAACGTCGCCAACATCGACAACCAGGGCGTGGTCCACCCCGACACGATGTGGTGGAACTATCCGCTCGGCAATGTCCGCGAACGGCCATTTGGAGATATCTGGCAGGACGTTTCCGACCCGCTCATGGCGGGGCTGAAGCAGTCGCCCCGACCGGTGACCGGCCGATGCGCGGCCTGTGCCCATCTTGCCATCTGCAACGGCAATACCCGGGTCCGGGCCTGGCAGACCACCAGCAGTTTCTGGGCCGAGGACCCCGGCTGCTACCTGGACGATGCCGAGATCGGCCTCGTCCCCGAACCTCTGGCAATGGAGATCTGATCATGAACCGCTGGCTGCTTGCCGCCGCACTTTCGTTTGGCCTGGCCGGCCTGGTACTGGCTGACGGATCCGCACCCGACCCGGAAAAGCTTTACGACGCCCACTGCCTGGTCTGCCACGCACCGAACCGCATGGGCGGAGTCGGCCCGACCCTGTTGCCCGATGCCCTGGTCCGGCTGAAGAAACCGGCCGCCTACCAGGCCATCGCCGAAGGCCTGCCGGCGACCCAGATGCCGGCCTTTGGCGACAAGCTCAAGCCAGCCGAAATCCAGGCCCTGGCCGATTGGCTCTACACCCCGCCCAAGCTGCCGCCGAAATGGGACGCCGGCGACATCGAAGCGAGCCGCATCGTCAACAAGGACAACCTCGACCTGCCGGCCAAGCCGGTGTTCAGGGCCGACCCCTGGAACGTCACCCTGGTGGTTGAAACCGGCGACCATCACATCACGGTGCTGGATGGCGACAAAATGGAGCCGATCACCCGCTTCGCCACCCGGCCGGCCCTGCACGGCGGGCCCAAGTTCAGCCAGGACGGCCGCTTCGTCTACTGGGTGACGCGCGACGGCTGGGTGACCAAGTACGACTTGTGGAACCTCAAGCTGGTGGCCGAGGCGCGGGCCGGCATCAACAGCCGCAACGTGGCCGTCTCGTCCGATGACAAGGTGGTCATGGTCGCCAACTACCTGCCGCACAGCCTGGTCGCGTTCAACGCGAAGGACCTGTCGCTGATCAAGGTCATCCCGGTGGTCGACAGCCACGGCCAGTCATCGCGCGTCTCGGCGGTCTACGACGCACGGCCGCGGCACAGCTTCATCGCCGCGCTGAAGGATATTCCGGAAGTGTGGGAGATCCCCTACGATGGCCGCCCCATATACTCGGGCCTTGTCCACGACTACCGCAGTAACGAAGCCATCCCCATACCCGGCCCGCTGCCGGTGCGTCGGATCGCGGTCGACGACTATCTCGACGATTTCTTCTTTGACCAGGACTACAAGCTCCTGATGGGGGCCGCGCGCGACGGCAAGCTCGGCCTGGTGATCAACCTCGATACCGGGCGCAAGGTCGCCGACCTGCAGATCACCGGCATGCCGCATCTGGGCTCGGGCATCACCTGGGACTGGACCGACGCCAAGGGCGTGGTGCATCGGGTGCTGGCCTCGCCCAACCTGCAGGAAGGCAAGATCAGCGTCATCGACATGAAAGATTGGCAGACCATCAAGACCATCCCGACCCTGGGGCCTGGTTTCTTTCTGCGCAGCCACGAAAACACGCCCTACGCCTGGGCCGACAACTCCGCTGCCGGCGGTCCGAACCGGGATGCCATGCAGGTGATCGACAAGCGCAGCCTGGAAATCGTCGCCACCCTCCGGCCGGAACCGGGCAAGACCGCCATGCACGTGGAGTTCGACCGCTATGGCAAGTACGCCCTGGTCTCGGTCTGGGAAAAGAACGGCGCGCTGGTGGTATACGACGCCAGCACACTGAAGGAGGTCAAACGTCTGCCCATGATGCGCCCGGTCGGCAAGTACAATGTCTGGAACAAGACCCAACTGTCGGAGGGGACCAGCCACTGACCGGCATGACGACACGGTCCATTCCATTCCGATAACGTTCCAGTCCCGGCCAGAAAGGCATGACCACCATGAACAAGTTCCTGCAAGAAGTTCAGGAGATGCATCGCAACTATCTCTTTTCCGGCCTGGACGATGCGCAGTATCAGGAGGTCATCGCGCATGCCGAACCGGTCGAACTTGCCGCCGGCCAGCCCCTGTTCAGCCAGGGCGATCTGGTCCATGCCTTCTACTGGGTCGCCGAAGGCCTGATCCGGCTCTACCGCACCTCGCCGCAGGGTGACGAGAAGGTGGTCGAGTTGATTGGTCCCGGCCGCTATTTCGCCGAGGCGGCGCTGTTCATGGGCGGGCGCTTCCCAGTCAACGCCGCGGCGCAGACGGCGACCCGGCTGATCGCCATCGACAGCATCCATTTCCGTTCCTTGCTGGCGCAGGACGTCGAGGGCTGCATGAAGCTGCTCGCCGGCATGAGCGCGCGCCTGCACAGGCTGGTCAACGAGATCGACAGCCTGACCCTGATGAAGGGCGCAGACCGGCTGCTGCAGTACCTGCTCGACCATTCCGATCCGGACCAGAACGGCCGGCTCCTGGTCGACCTGGAGGCGCCCAAGCAGGTGATCGCCTCGCGCATCGGGGTCAAACCCGAGACCCTTTCACGCCTGCTGCACAAGCTGTCTGACCTGGGCTACATCGAGGTCAAGGGCAACCAATTGCTGATCCTGAACGAAGAAGGCCTGAGAAGCGCCGACCTGTGAGCGGCTTGACGTCAGTCAATGTCACGCGCACGTGCTTCGCATAGCATGTGCCCGTCAGTCCTTACATCCACCTTCAGGAGTCGAACATGAACTTGCAAAACATCTTCGAGAAAAACGAGAACAGGGCCGTGGCAATCTTCGTCGTGCTGGTCGTGATCGCCCATTTTGTCGTACTACGCCTGCTCGAAGTGATCTGATCGGGCACGGGGGCTACAACCGCCCCCCGCAGGACAGAAACAGGCGCCGGGCACGCATCAGGTTCAGCCAGAGCTGGCCGCCGGACGCCATCAGCAAGACCAGCCCGGCCTGGGTCATAGGCCAGGCCAGCCAAGGTGCCGCCAGGCACAGCAGAACTCCTGAACCATGAAGATACAGATGGCGTCGCGCCATCGCCTCGGGCACGAACTGCTTCATGTTCGGGATGGTCGCGGCCTGTCCCGGCTTTTGCGCCTGAAGATGGAACCAGGCCAGGAACGGCACGATCTTGTACAGCATGCCGTTGACCACCGATGCAGCGAAGCCAAGCAGGAACAGTATGGCCATGACGATCTGAAGCCGATCATCCTGCACGAATGGCAGCACGATGGCGAACACCGCCAGGCTGGCCATGCCGAAGCGCCAGAAGTACAGGGTGGCGTCGCCCAGCTTGCGGCGCCGGCGTTTTTGCAGCCAGAGGGTGATCAGCGCGAAGCTCAAGGCACTGCCCGCCGCGGCCAGTACCGGCAGCAGGGTCAGCCATGCCGGCGCGTCGGGCCAGAACCGGACCATGCTCAAGCCGGCCAGGCTGAACAGCATCGACCAGGTGAGCCAGCGCGTGACCCGTGCCGGATAGGCTGGCGTGAGCTGGAGCATGGGCACGACCTGATAAGCCACCCCGGTGACCAGGATCAGCACCCAGCCGCCCAGGCCCCAGGCCAGGTGAACGTCGGCGAGTGTGGCCAGATCAGGCACGGCGGCATGGCCGGCCAGGGCCAATACCAGCAAGAGCCCCAGCGCCAGCACCAGCAGCAGCGACAACCAGGCCTGGCGCATCGGCCAGGCGACGGCCGAGGCAACATTGCTGCGGCTCGTGCCGATCAGCATGGCTGACAGGAAGGGCAGCAGCCCGGCTGCCAATACCAGCGCGGCCAGCATCATCCAGAACGGGTTGCCATCGGCCAGACCAGCCGCCAGCAGTGGGCTGCCGGCAGCCAAACCGAGTAGGCCCGACCAGGCGACCATTCTTACCGCGGGCAGGCGAGCGCCGAGCACCACCGGCATCATTTGCAGCAATGCGCCGACCATGGTCATGCCGAGAAAACCCAGGGTCAGCAGATGGGTGATGGCCAGTGTGGCCGGGTTCCAGCGCGAGGCGAAAATGTCCGGGCCGGTGACCAGGGCAGCCGCCGCGGCCAGGATCAGGAACAGGGGCGCAATCAGAAAGAAGCGCAGCGGAAGACCAAGCGGCGGCGCCTGGTCGTAGGAAAGACCGGCGCTCGCCATCAGTGCGGTGGCAGCGAACGCTCGATCAGCAGGGCATAGCAGCCATCTTCCGTCGGGCTGATTCGGTAGCCGTAGCCACGCTCGTTGAGCACGGCATAGAGCGGAACGGGTTCGCGGTGGATGAGGAGGCGGATATGCTCGTCGGGCCGCAGCAGGTCGAGCGCGACCAAGACCCGCGCCATCGGTTCTGGTGGTTCCTGCCAGCGTGCATCGACTAGGATTTCGCGCGACATGGTGGTCATCGCCTCAGGCGGCGACCTGCTCCATCCGGGCCAGGAGCATGGCGCCCTCGCCAGCGACCGCCTGGTCGATCATGGGGTAGAGGATCTGCTCTTCCTTGAGATTGTGCTGCCGCATCAGCATCAGCAGGGTCTCGGCATGGCCGAGATAGCTGTTGCGGTCCCGTCTTCCAATGGCCTGGTTCATGGTTTCCAGGACGCTCAGCATCTGGGCGTGCTCATCGCGCATGATCATGGTCGGGCCGCTGGTCATGCCGGTCCGGTCCTCGAAGACCGGAAACAGGATGTCTTCCTCCAGGGCGAAATGGCGCAGCATCCCTTTATTGAACGCGGCAAAGGCCGTGGCCGCGACTGGCCAATCGTTCCCGGCAACCACATTCTCGGCCTCGGCGAACAGGTCGTCGCATCGGGCATGGTCTTCGGCCATGTAATGTGACAGGTCGTTCATGGCGGTTATTTCTTGATGAAGTCGATCACGACCCCGTCCTGGCCCTGGTCCAGGTAGTTGATCTCGACCGCATCGCCATAGCGGTCCTGCATCTGCTGCAGCAGCGGGATCGGGTTGTGGTCGTTGACGAAGCGCATGCGCTCACCGGAGTTGAGCGCATCGAGGGCACCGAAGATCGCCGCATGGCGAAAGCGCTTGGCAATGCCGCGCGCATCGAAGGGATAGATGCTGTCCGGCGAAAGGTGGATATGTACGTGTCCGCTCATGGCGTGCTCCCGATTGGTTGAATAGATCACTCGGGCGCATTCTCATGGATCGCTGTCGTCACGGCCTTGATCGTGGTCAATGTGTTACTGCGGCAACTGAATAGCATGATGGCCCATTCAACTCGCAAGATCCCTTATGACATTCCTCAGACACCTGGCCGCTACTCCGCACCGCTCGTTTTTTCTGCTCGGCAGCCTGCAGCTTATCGCCGCCATGCTGATCTGGCTGATGGTACTGGAAGGCACGACTGCCTCGGCGCTGGTCTGGCCGGCATCCGCATTCCATGCCTGGAGCATGATCTATGGTCTGCTGCCGCCGTTCGTGTTCGGCTTCCTGTTCACCGCCCTGCCAAACTGGGTCAGCGGCCACGCCATAAGGCGTTCTGAATATCTCGCATCGGTGGCGCTGATCGCCGCTGGCAGCCTGATGTTCTACCCGGCGATGTTTATGCCCGGTCTCGCCCCGCTGGCACTTGCCCTGCACGTTGGTGGGTGGTCGATCGCCTTGCTCGCATTGCTGCGCGTCCTGCGCACTGCGCCGCCTGGCGACAATCGCCAGCCGTGGGCAGTATGGCTGACCGTGCTGCTTGGCCTGGCGGGTGATGCAGCCTTTTTGGGCTTTGGCCTGACGGCGAGCGAGCGCATGCTGCAAGTGGCGGAAGCGCTCGGGCTTTGGGCCTTCCTGACGCCGCTTTTCCTCGCCGTTTGTCATCGCATGGTTCCCTATTTCACCAGCCGCGTGGTGAACAACTATGTGCTGATCCGGCCTTACTCCGCGCTCTGGGCGATGCTGGCAGCGTGCTTCGGGCATGCCTTGCTGATCGCCGCCGGCCTGAACAAGCTGACCTGGCTGGCGGACTTTCCGCTCGCCGCGATCACCTTCTGGTTGATCGCCGTCTGGGGCATCCGGCGCAGCCTGCACGTGCGCCTGCTGGGCATGCTGCACATCGCCTTCGTCTGGGCCGGGGTGGCCTTCCTGCTGTCCGCTCTCGACAGCCTGCTGCAGCTGCTCGGCCGGGGCGGGCTGGGGTTCGCGCCGCTGCATGCGCTGGCCATCGGCTTCTTCGCCTCGATGCTGATCGGCATGGCCTCGCGCGTCAGCCTGGGTCATTCGGGACGCAAGCTGGAGTGCGACGCGCTGACCTGGAGGCTGTTCCTGACCATTCAGTTGGCGGCCTTGGTCCGCATGTTGCCCGACCTGTTTCCGGAATGGATCGACTACCGTATCGCCAGTCTGGCAGGGATGATCTGGTTGATCACATTCGCCATCTGGGCGGCACGTTATGCGCCTTTCTATTGGCGGCCGAGGGCGGATGGCAAACCGGGGTGATGGTCGTTATTGACCCGGCACGCCGCGGGCCGGATCAGACGGTGCGCTGGCCGGTGGCCGCTGCGGGCGAGTGGGGCTGTATGCCACTGACTTGAACGCCTGCCCGGTAAATGCGGAGCTCACCCGGCGCGAAGGCGGTCCAGCCGGAACAATCGGATAACGGCTCGGTTGCTACCAGCGCCACCTGCTCCAGGTTGTCGGTCGATTCCAGGTAATGCAGGCGATCGTGACCATAGGCAATGAGGTGGATGCCATCCGACAGCAAGAAATTGAATTTGCCGGTCAGGGCGATGGCTTCGCTCAGCCGGCTGAGTTCATCCAGCCAATCATGCTCTGGATGGCTGCTGAGACTGCCGAGCAGATGACAAAAGGCGAACTCGGAATCGGTCTCGCCCTTGGGCTGGCAAAAACGTTCGGGATTGGCCTGTTCCAGGTCCACGATCTGCGGCACCAGGCCGTTATGGGCGAAGACCCAGGTTCGACCGCAACATTGCCTCAGGAAGGGATGGGTGTTGTCCAGGTTGTTGACCGGAGGAAACCGCGCCTTGCGTACATGACTGATCACGAGATCGGCGTTTTGGGTCTGGATCAGTTGAGCGAACAGATGGCTTTCAAAGCCTGGAGTCGGCTCCTTCGCCATTTGCATATTGCTGCCGTGAGCGTCAGACGCCAGCCAGGCCATTCCCCAGCCATCCGGGTTGTCTGCCGTCACCCCGCCGCGTTGCGGAAACTGGCCCAGCGGCGTATTGCGCACTGGAATAGGGCGGCTGGCTGAGATACCGAACAGTTCACACATGGACGATTGAGACTCGCGATTGGCTTTCCCGGTGCAAGAATTCACGCACCCACGACATCGGTCCAGTTTAGCGCATGGAATCCGTTCTCTCGAAATCAGGTCATTAGTAGGGAGAAGGATGGGAGTGAGTTTGTCGAGAGATTCCGCCAAACCCTGATGAATACTGCCTGGTGCCCCGAGCCAGACTCGAACTGGCACGCCTTGCGGCGCGGGATTTTGAATCCCGTGCGTCTACCGATTCCGCCATCGGGGCAGGGGTAGGGGCGTGATTATCGCGAAAAACAGGGGCCGAGGGCAACGTATAATGCGCCCCGCATCATGAAAACCAGCGATTTCGACTACTTTTTGCCGGACGATCTCATCGCCCGTTATCCCTTGCCTGAGCGTGGCGCCAGCCGGCTGCTGCATGTGGACGGCCTGGCGGGGCGGTTTGCTGACCGGATGTTCGCCGAGTTGCCGGCTTTGTTTCGGCCTGGCGATCTGCTGGTGTTCAACGATACCCGGGTGATCAGGGCACGCCTGTTTGGTGAAAAGCCGACCGGCGGGCGGGTCGAGGCGCTGGTGGAGCGGGTGCTGTCCGATCGGGAGGCGCTGGTCTTCATCCGCGCCAGCCACGGGCCCAAGCCTGGGACCAGGTTGCGCTTTGCGGATGCGTTCGAGGCGGAAGTGATGGAGCGACGGGACGACCTTTATCGCCTGGCGTTCGATCCGGCGAGAACGGTGCTGCAATGGCTGGATGAATACGGCCTGCTGCCTCTGCCGCCCTACATCGACCGCGCGGCAGAGGCTGGCGACGATGCCCGCTACCAGACGGTTTATGCCCGCGACCCGGGTGCCGTGGCGGCGCCGACCGCAGGCCTGCATTTCGACCAGGCGATGCTGGCGCTGCTGAAGGCAGCGGGCGTGGAGATGGCCTTCGTGACCCTGCACGTCGGGGCCGGCACCTTCCAGCCGGTGCGGGTCGAGAACATTGCCGAACATCACATGCACAGCGAGCACTATGAGATTCCCGAGGCCACGGTGTTGGCGGTGGCCAAGGCCAGGTTGGCCGGTGGCCGGGTCTGCTCGGTCGGGACCACCAGCCTGCGCGCGCTGGAGTCGGCCGCGCAGGGCGGCGAGTTGACGGCGGGTTCGGGCGAGACCGACATCTTCATCACGCCGGGTTACCGGTTCCGGGTGGTCGAGCGGCTGATCACCAATTTCCATCTGCCCCGCTCGACCCTGCTGATGCTGGTCGCCGCATTCGGTGGCACCGACCTGATGCGGCGGGCCTATGAGCATGCGGTGGCGGGAGGCTACCGTTTTTTCAGTTACGGCGATGCCATGCTAATCGAGAGAAACGATGAAATTTGATCTGCTGGCCACCGATGGCAAGGCCCGCCGGGGCCGTCTCGAACTGGCCCACGGCATCGTGGAGACGCCGGTATTCATGCCGGTCGGCACTGCCGGCACGGTGAAGTCGGTCACCCCGGACGAGGTCAGTGCGCTGGGCGCGCAGATCATCCTCGGCAATACCTTTCACCTCTGGCTGCGGCCCGGGCTGGAGGTGATTGCGGCCTTCGGCGGACTGCACGACTTCATGCGCTGGGACGGACCGATCCTGACCGACTCGGGCGGTTTCCAGGTCTACAGCCTGACCCATTTGAGAAAAATCACCGAGGAAGGGGTGAAGTTCGCCTCGCCGATCGACGGCACCCGGCTGATGCTGTCGCCGGAAAAATCGATGGAGATACAGCGGGTGTTGAACTCGGACATCGTGATGATCTTCGACGAATGCACGCCCTATCCGGCCGACTGGCAGACGGCCAGGGAATCCATGGAGTTGTCGCTGCGCTGGGCCGAGCGTTCCAAGGCGGCGCATGCCGGCAATTCCAACGCCTTGTTCGGCATTGTCCAGGGCGGCATGCATGAAGGCCTGCGCGACCATTCGCTGACCGAGCTGACCCGGATCGGCTTTGACGGCTATGCCATCGGCGGTCTGTCGGTGGGTGAGCCGAAGGAGGACATGGCGCGCATCCTGGCCCATACCGCGCCGCAATTGCCGACCGACCGGCCACGCTATCTGATGGGGGTCGGCACACCGGAGGATCTGGTGTTCTCGATCGGGCAGGGCATCGACATGTTCGATTGCGTGATGCCGACCCGCAATGCACGGCATGGCGTGCTGTTCACCCGCTACGGCGATCTGCGCATCAAGAACGCCCGGCACCGCACCGACACTGGCCCCATCGACCCGAGCTGCGACTGTTATACCTGCCGCAATTTCAGCCGGGCCTATCTGCACCACCTGTTTCGTGCCGGTGAATCGCTGGGCGGGCGACTCAACACCATCCACAACCTGCATTACTACCAGACCCTGATGCGGGAAGTGCGCTCAGCCATTGAGGCGGGCGGCTTCGCCGACTATGTAGTGACCTTTAATAATGAGAGAAAGGTCGCATGTTAGAATCCGCAAAATTTTCAATTTGGAGTTCGAGATGTTGATTTCCCCCGCATTCGCTGCCGACGTGGCCGCCCAGCAGAACCCGGTCATGCAATTCCTGCCCCTGGTGGTCATTTTTGTGGTTTTCTACTTCCTGATCATTCGGCCCCAGATGGCGCGCAGCAAGGATCAGAAGAAGATGCAGGAGGCCTTGCAGAAGGGCGACGAGGTGATCACCGCGAGCGGTCAGCTGGGCAAGGTGGTGAAACTCACCGAGCAATATGTGACCCTGGATATCGGCGGTGGCACCGAAAGCATTTTTCAGCGCGGCACTGTTCAGACCGTTTTGCCCAAGGGCACGATCAAAGAAATCTGAGCGATCCGGGGGGACGGGCCTGAACGTATCGTGTCCATCCTTCTGCCGATCTTGACCTTAACTCCGCACCCCACGCCAAAATGAACCGCTATCCCCTCTGGAAGTATGTGCTCGTCGCCCTCGCCCTGGTGATTGGCCTGTTGTACACCCTGCCCAACCTGTTTGGCGAACTGCCGGCGGTTCAGGTTTCGCCGGTGCGGACCACCGAGAAGCCCGATGCCGCGTTGATGCAGCGCGTCGAAGGCGCTTTGAAGCAGGCAAGCATCGCGACCAGCGGGTTGATACTGGATGAACATGGGGTCAAGGCGAAGTTCGCCGATACCGATACCCAGATCAAGGCCAAGGACATCCTGCAGAGCGCACTGGGTGCCGATTACACGGTGGCCCTGAACCTGTTGCCGGCTTCGCCCACCTGGTTGACCTCGATCGGGGCGCTGCCCATGTATCTGGGTCTGGACTTGCGCGGCGGCGTGCATTTTCTGATGCAGGTCGACATGCCCAAGGCGCTGGAGAAGGCGGCCGAGCGTTATCAGGGCGATATCCGCACCCTGTTGCGGGAAAAGAAGATTCGCTACACCGGAGTTTCCCGCGATGGCAACACCGTCACCATCCGCTTCGCGGATGCCGCAACCCGTGACCAAGCCCGTCAGACGATCGAAACCGCTTATTCCGACCTGCAACTGGTTGATACCACCACTACGGATGGCTTGGCTCTGGTCGCCTCGCTCAAGGAAACCGCCAAGACCAAGACCCAGGAATATGCCATTCAGCAAAACCTGACTACGCTCCGCAACCGGGTCAACGAACTGGGTGTGGCCGAACCCGTGATCCAGCAGCAGGGCGCGGACCGGGTCGTGGTCCAGTTGCCGGGCGTGCAGGACACGGCTAAGGCGAAGGAGATTCTTGGCCGTACTGCGACCCTGGAAATCCGGATGGTGGACGAGGAAGCCATGCAGGACCCGACCCGGCTGCAGTCTGCCGCGAGCGGTCAGGTGCCCTTTGGCGACGAACTCTATCCCGAGCGGAATGGCCGGCCGATCCTGGTCAAGAAGACCGTAGTGCTGACCGGCGATTACATTACCGATGCGCAGCCCGGTTTCGACAGCAACAGCCAGGCGGCCGTGCATGTCAACCTGGATGGCCGTGGCGCCCGCATCTTCCGCGACATTACCCGTGACAACGTCGGCAAGCGCATGGCCATCCTGCTGATCGAGAAGGGCAAGACAGAGGTGATTACCGCCCCCGTGATCCGTGAGGAGATCGGCGGCGGCCGGGTGCAGATCACCGGCATGGATTCGGTGCAGGAATCCAAGGACATCGCCTTGCTGCTGCGTGCCGGCGCATTGGCCGCGCCGATGGACATCGTCGAGGAACGCACGGTCGGCCCCAGCATGGGTGCGGACAACATCGCCAAGGGCTTCCATTCCAACCTGTGGGGCTTCATGGCGGTGGCCACGTTCATGATCTTCTACTACCGGGTGTTCGGGATCTTTTCGGTGCTGGCGCTGACCGCCAACGGGCTGTTCCTGATTGCGCTGCTGTCGATGTGGCAGGCCACCCTGACGCTGCCCGGCATGGCCGGTATCGCCTTGACCCTGGGTATGGCCATTGACGCCAACGTGCTGATCAACGAGCGGATCCGGGAAGAAATCAGGCATGGCAACTCGCCCCAGGCCGCGATCGCCGCCGGCTTCGATCGCGCCTTCGGCACCATTCTCGACTCCAACGTCACCACCTTCATTGCCGGCATGGCCTTGTTCTGGCTCGGCTCGGGCCCGGTGCGCGGTTTTGCCATGGTGCTCTGTCTGGGTATCCTGACCTCGATGTTCAGCGCGGTGACGGTGTCCCGCGCCCTGGTCAACCTGACCTACGGTCGTCAGGCACGTCTAACCAAGGTAGCCATCTGATCATGATCGAATTCTTCCATCTAAAAAAAGATATCCCGTTCATGCGCTACGGGCGTGTGACCACCGCGATTTCCCTGATCACCTTCATCATCGCAGTGTGGGCGCTGGCGGCCAGAGGGCTGAATCTGGGCGTGGATTTCACCGGCGGCACCGTGCTGGAAGTGAATTACCCGCAGCCTGCCCAGATCGACCACGTCCGGGCCACGGTCGAGCACCTGGGCTACAACGAGGTGGCGATACAGAACTTTGGCTCGGCGCGCGACGTGCTGATCCGCCTGCCGGCGGCGAAGGCCGGCATGAGCGGCTCCCAGTTGAGTGAACAGGTCATGGGCGCCCTCAAGGCCGATACCCCGCAGGTCGTGCTGAAGCGGGTCGAATTCATCGGGCCGCAGGTCGGCAAGGAACTGTATGACAACGGTGCGCTGGCCCTGCTGGTGGTGAGCCTGGGCATCATGACTTACCTGGCCCTGCGCTTTCAGTGGAAGTTCGCCCTGGCTGCCATCATCGCCAACATGCATGATGTGGTCATCATCCTGGGCTGTTTCGCCCTGTTCCAGTGGGAATTCAACCTGACCGTCCTGGCCGGCGTGCTGGCCATTCTGGGCTATTCGGTCAACGAATCGGTGGTGGTGTTCGACCGGATCCGCGAGAACCTGCGCAAGATGCGCAAGACGCCCATCCCCGAGATCATCGACAATGCCATCACCACCACCATGTCGCGGACCGTGATCACCCACGCCATGACTCAGATGATGGTGCTGTCCATGCTCTTCTTCGGCGGCGAGGCCCTGCATTATTTCGCCGTGGCCCTGACCATCGGTATCCTGTTCGGCATCTACTCTTCTGTGCTGGTGGCCAGCCCGATCGTCCTGTTCCTGGGCGTGTCGCGCGAAGACTTCATCAAGCCACCCAAGACCGAAGCCGGGGCGATGGTTTAACCGGCACAGAGCGGGGAACAAACGGTTACCAGCATGGATCTGCTTCCCCAACTGCTCGATCTGGTCCTGCATCTGGACAAGCACCTGGCCCTGTTCGTGGCCGAGCATGGTGCCTGGGTCTACGGCCTGCTGTTTCTGATCATCTTCATGGAAACGGGGTTCGTGGTGACCCCGTTTCTGCCCGGTGATTCGCTCCTGTTCGTGGCCGGGACGGTAGCGGCCGCGGGCGGCATGGACCTGGCGACGCTGGGCCTGACCCTGATCGCGGCGGCGCTGTGCGGCGATAACGTGAATTACTGGATCGGACGCCTGCTCGGCCCGCGGTTGTTCAAGCGGGATGATAGCCGCTGGCTGAAACGGGAAAACCTGGACCGGACCCATGCCTTCATGGAACGCCATGGGCCCAAGGCCATCATCATCGCCCGCTTCGTGCCCCTGGTACGTACCTTCGTGCCCTTCGTTTGTGGCATCGGCCGGCTGACTTATCTGCGCTTTCTGGGCTTTAGCCTGTTCGGCGCATTGCTGTGGGTAGGTCTGCTGGTGCCCGCCGGCTTCTTTTTTGGTGGCTTGTCCGTGGTGAAGGACAACCTGACCTTGGTCATTCTTCTGATCGTGCTGCTCTCACTGCTCCCCGGTCTCATTGAGTATTTGCGCCACAGAAGTCGCGCAGTTTGACCGCAGCAGCAGGGTTCAACCAGCTCGCCATACCTCAAGTTTGCCAGTGAACTGCCGTTAACCAAGGCTCAAACCAAGTTTGGACCCTGGGCATGGCGGAGTTTTTTCTACACGATAATTACCCTGATGCAGGCACGGATTGGCTGACTGGCCTTCCTGGCCGGGGTAGTTGTCTGTCGCTTCTGGCCACCGAACTTGGGCGCGGCAACGATGCGGACAGGCACGTTGCCGTGATCTGGTTGAACATCGACCGCTTTCGGCAGATCAACAATTCATTTGGCCACATCGTGGGCGACAGCGTCCTGGTCGAATTGGCGCGGCGGCTCAAGCGTGCCTTGCCACCGGGCTGGCATCTCGCGCGCGTGGGCGCGGACGAATTCGCCGTTATCGCGCCGGGCGCCAGTGACCCCGAGGCGAACCGTACTGCCCGTGCCATGCAGGCGGCACTGAGCCAGCCGCTAGGGGTCGGGACCCAGCGGTTGCGGCCTTCGGCCAGCATCGGCATCGCGCTGGCCGCACCGGAGGACGATGCGAGCACCGTGCTGGAACGCAGCGACCGGGCGATGTCCGAGGCCAAGCGGGAGGGGGGCAGCCGTATCGTCATGGCCGCGAATCAGCCTCAGCCAGGCCAGAGTGGCAAGTATCTGGCCCGGGAGGAACTCGGCGTTGAGGAGATGCTCCACCTCGCGCTTGAAACGGGTGGCTTATTCCTTGATTATCAGCCCATAGTCCGCGTGTCCGATGGCACCGCAGTAGCGGTCGAGGCGCTGATGCGTTGTCGGGTCGGGGATGTCATCATTCCGCCCGGACGGTTCATCCCGGTCGCGGAAAAAACCGGCCTGATCAGCCATCTGGGTGACTGGAGCCTGGTGACGGCGGCCGAATTCATACAGAAACTGAACGGGCGGGGGCTGAATCTGAAAGTGGCGGTCAACGTCTCCCGGGCGCAGCTTCAGACTTCTGCCTTTGCCAAGTCTTTGCATGGCATGCTGGCCTATACAGGCATTTCGCCAGATCAGATGGAACTGGAAATTACCGAGTCCCTGTTCATGGATACATCGGATGTGGTGCAGAAAAGTCTGCATGCGGCCCTGGAAGCCGGTTTTCAGCTTGCCCTGGACGACTTCGGAACCGGATATTCGAGCCTGGCCTGCCTCAAGGATTTGCCGGCCAGCAAGATCAAGCTCGACCGCGCCTTCGTCGTCGATCTGCCCAATGACATGCGATCCTTTTGCGTCGCAAAATCGGTCTCCCAGATGGCAGCGGATCTCGGCATCACCCTCGTGGCCGAAGGTGTGGAGACTGTGGAGCAATATGACTGCCTGCGACAGGCCGGGGTGACGGTCATTCAGG
This sequence comes from Hydrogenophilales bacterium, assembly GCA_037446165.1. GTDB lineage: Bacteria > Pseudomonadota > Gammaproteobacteria > Burkholderiales > Thiobacillaceae > Parasulfuritortus. Next base: position 23,785 of record JBBIJC010000011.1, read on the forward strand.
GTTATTTCCTGGCGCGCCCGATGGGCGAGATGGAGTTGCAGAAATGGTTAATGGCCTGAATGGGTTGATATAAATGATTTCAGACTCGGCACAACCCGATCACATGACTGATTTCGATCGCCAACTGGAGGCGTCGCTGCGCGATATCGGCATTCCGCCCAGGCCGCATATCCTGGAATTGGTCAATCTGGAGGTTCGCGCTGACGAACCCGATCTGAATTACCTGGCGCAGCTGATCATGGGCGATGTCGCATTGGCCGCCGGCCTGGTCAAGACTGCGAATTCGCCGTTCTTCGGCTATCGGCAAAAAACCCGCAGCGTGCGCGATGCGCTGGCCATGTTGGGCTTGCGCGCGGCCAGCAACGCCATTGCAGGCTTGATCCTGCGTCGGGTGATCCCGCCTTCCGCGAGCCTGGAACGGTTCTGGGATGCCTCGGAACGAACGGCCCAACTTGCGGCATGGCTGGTGCAAAAGGTGGGGGTGCGCTATGGCATCACCAGCGATGCGGCCTACACCTTTGCCTTATTCCGCGACTGCGGCATTCCGATTCTGATGCGCCGGTACAACGGGTACAAGGAAACCTTGGCCCGGGCCAATGCGGATCCAAGCCAGCCCTTCACCGCGGTCGAGGAAATGGATCTGCCGACCAACCACGCCGTAGTCGGGAGCCTGATGGCCCAAAGCTGGTGGTTGCCTGAGGATTTGTGTGTCGGAATTCGGCGCCATCACGACGTTTCGGCCGTGGACAGCCGGAACGGAGATGTGCCTGGCGCCAGCTATCGCCAGATTGCCCTGGCCCAGCTGGCCGAAAAACTGCATCAGGACGCAACCGGAATGAACATGACCCGGGAATGGGACAAGATGGGCCGATCCTGTCTCGCCATCCTGGAGCTTGGGGAGGAAGTCCCGCCCGACCTGCTGGCCGAAGCAAGCGCCTTCATCGCCGAAATGGCGTCCTACTAGAACGGACCCTCAGCGAACTTCAACATCGTGTTCCAGGTCGATGGTTTCGGCATTGCCGCTGGCCAGCAGAATATGAGCTACCCAATGGCCAGCCTCAAGACTGGGTAGGATGCCGTGATAACTGCCCAGGCCGCCGGTCAGGGGCAGTCTGACTTCGCGGCTTTGACCGGGGTGCTGAAGCTCCAGCGTCACTTCCAGATTCTGCACGGGGCGGGTTTCACGGTCACTGACGATCACTCTGACCGGTGCGTTGATCCCGGAGCGTAGCCCCTCCAGACCGTTGATCTCCAGTTGCCAGCCCCGCTTCATCAAGGTGTTCTGCATCTCCAGGTGATGCGCAATGCTGTTGGCTGCTTCCTGGTTGTGTTCGACCACCCCGGCAAAGCCGGTATGGATGGTTTGGCCGTGAGTGCTGGGCAGCAACAACGCAGCCAGGTTGGGTGGCAGACCCTGGCGGGCAATGTAGACAAAGGCGCCCATGACCAGGGTTAAGGTGATAAAGAACCCGATCAGCAGCTTCGGAATCCAGTGCATGTTGAGGCTGTGGTCCGCCTTCGTTCCGTACAGCAGGCCAAACAGCAGTGCCACCGTGGGGTAGGCGACGAGATGGATGGTAATGACATCGAGACCGGGCCATAACATGAAGCCATAGACCATGTAGGCGGCGGATGGGATCGCAGCAGCCATGACCGCCGCCCAGAAGTTGGACAGGCGGGCAAGCCTGCCCAGGCCGTAGAGTACGGCGGTGAACAGCATGCCGCCAAAGATGGTGATGAATAGGTTCATTGTTCGGTCTGCGTGAAGAAGTGGGCAGGTGCGACGACAGCCTCGCCCTTGCTGTTTACGATGGTGAAGTCGAAGTGTTTGACGCGCGCCGCCGTTTCTGGTTCCAGCTTGACGCTGGCCTGGATGATGACGCTCTTGCCGTTACGCATGCTGACCTTATGGAAGTTGCCCAGATCCAGCGCGTTCGCGGGTAAGCCCTTGGCGTCGATGGTGTAGGTCTCTTCGCCGCTGGAGATGTTGGTCAGTCGAATCTGGTAACGGTTGCGGATGCTGCCGTCGGACAGGACGACATAGAGCGGTTGTCTGATCTGCTGGACGCTGTATTCAAAGCTTTCCTTGTGCGTGATGTTGTAGATCAGGTAGCCGGTCATCAGCACGATGGCGACGCCCCAGCCGATCACCTTGAGCCGCTTCCAGTCGAGCCTGACCGGGGCAGGATGGGGGCTGTTCAGGTTGATCTCGGAGTCGTAGCGCACCAACCCGCGCGGATAATGCATCTTGTCCATGATGGTGTTGCAGGCGTCGACGCACAGGCCGCAGGAAATGCAGGTGTACTGCAGGCCGTTGCGGATGTCGATGCCGACCGGGCAGACCTGCACGCACAACCCGCAATCGATGCAGTCGCCATGGCCGGCCTGGTGGCGCTGGTCCAGGCTGCGTAGCCCGGCCTTGGCCAGGATGCGGCCCTTTTGGCCTTCACCCCGGGTACGGTCGTAATGCACGGTCAGCGTCTCGGTGTCGTACATGGCGCTCTGGAACCGGCCGTAGGGGCAGATGAACATGCACACATGTTCACGCAGCACGCCTGCCGCCAGATAGGTCGATAAGGTCAGTACGCCCACCGTGATATAGGCTGCACCGGCAGTCTGACCGGTAAGGAAGGCGGCCAGTAGTTCGGGCGCATAACCAAAATAGAGCACGAAGGTCATCGCGGTCCAGAAGGCCAGCAGGAACCAGACAAACTTGGTCAGTCCAACCTTGATCAGTTTCTCGCGCGCAGTCCAGGGTTCGCGAAGCAGACGCAGTCGGGCTGGGCGCTCGCCCTGAATCAGCTGCTCAATCCAGATGAAGGCATCGGTCCAGATGGTCTGAAAGCAGAAGTAGCCACAGAAGGCCCGGCCGGCAAGGGCGGTAATGAAGAACAGGATCGCGGCTGCGATGAACAGCAGCATGGCCAGCCAGAAAATATCCTGCGGGTAGACGATCAGATCGAAAATCAGGTAGCGCCGTCCGGGAATGTCGAACATCACGGCCTGGGACGGTGCGTCGGGACGGCTCCAGGGCAGCCAAGGCAGCAGGAAGTAAACCGAAAAGGAGAGCAGCAGGATGCTGTTCTTGAACTTGCGAAATGCGCCCTTGATGGAACGAGGAACGATTGGTGCCCGCTTGAAGTAAAGCTCGTGGTCCTGATTCGGGGAGTTCACTGAAGTTCAGTCCTGAAAATGGAAGAGCCCCGCTCTGGCGGGGCTCTTCGGGGGTTAAAGCTTACTTGCCGCCGCCAAATTCATGTACATAAACCGCTAGCAGCTTGATCTGTTCGGGCTTGAGGCGATCTTCCCAGGTGGGCATGACGCCGCGGTTGAGGCCACCGTCGATGACTTGCTTGACCGCCGCCACCTTGCCGGCAATGTCCGGGGCACCGGGTACATTCGCCCAGAGCCAGATCTTGTCGGTCAGGTTGGCCGAGCCGATATCCTGTCGACCCTTGGCGTTGGCGCCATGGCAGTAGAAGCAGGCGGCGGTGTTGGAGTGGAATAGTTCGTCGCCCTTGGCGGCCTTGGCCGGATCGACCTTGTTACCGGACAGCGACAGGACATAGTTGGCCAGGTCGTCGATCTGCTCGGGTTCCAGCGCCTCGGCGAAGGGGGGCATGTAACCATGCCGACCCTTGGTGATGGTCTCCTGGATCTTGTCGTAGGTGCCGCCGTAAATCCAGTCGTCATCAGCCAGATTGGGCGCCATGCCGAGCTTGCCGCTGCCGCCGCTCTGGTGACAGGCGGCGCAGTTGTCGGCGAACAGGGGTTTGCCGGCGGATTGCACGAAGCTGTACAACTGCGGGTCCTTGCTGATCTGCTGGAATGGCAAGCTCATGATCTTGTCGTAATAAGGCTTCTGCAAGGCCACTGCGTCCTCGGTTTCCTTGAGCAGTTTGGCACGGGTGTTCCAGTGCCAGTCTTCCTTCTTGCCCTCGGCATTGGTGTACTCGATCTTGCCGAAGCCGGGCAGGAAGCTCCCCCCGATAGGCCAAGATGGGTAATACAACCAGTAGACAACCGCAAACACGATGGTGGCGTAAAAGGCATAGGTCCACCAGACCGGAAGGGGATTGTTGTATTCCTGCAGGGTGCCGTCCCAGACGTGACCGGTGGTCTGGGGGCCTTGATTTTTTTGCACGTTGTCAGCCATTGGACTTGTCCTTCGCTTCTTAGTCGTGATCGTCGTCTAGGAACGGAATGTTTTTCTGATCTTCCAGTCGTGCGCTTCGGTCCTTGTTGCTGTAAATCCACAGCACGATCAGACTGAAGGTGACGAAGAAGATGACCAGGCCGAGTGCTTTCAGGTTCTCCGCCTGGCTAAACCATTCCAATCCCATCAGCGGTACTTCACTAGGTCTTCGGGTTTGATCTTGCTGAAGTCCACCATCGTGCCCAGCACCTGCAGATAGGCAATCAGGGCATCCAGTTCGGAGATGCTGGAGCGATCGCCATCGTAGTTGCCTGCCTCGGCCTGGGCGATCAGGTTCTGCTGGGCGTGGGAGATGTCGAGCATCTTGGCCGTGGCTTCGCCGAAGGTCTTGACGTTCTTGGCATACTCTTCCTGGCTGGCCGAGTAGGGCACGCCAGTGGTACGCAAGGCACGCATGCGGTCTTCAATGTCCGAATAGTCGAGGGGCGTGGTCGCCAGCCACGGGTAATTCGGCATGACCGATTCGGGCACCACTGAGCGAGGCGCGGTTAAATGCTGAACGTGCCATTCGTTGGAGTATTTGCCGCCGACACGGGCCAGATCCGGACCGGTACGCTTGGAGCCCCACTGGAACGGGTGATCGTATTTGGATTCGGCAGCCAGGGAGTAGTGGCCATAACGCAATTGTTCGTCGCGGAACGGACGAATCATCTGGGAATGGCAGAGGTAGCAGCCTTCGCGGATATAGATGTCGCGGCCCCGCTGTTCCAGCGGGGTATAGGGACGCACGCCGTCGACGCTTTCGACCGTGTCCTTGATCAGGAACAAGGGCGCAATCTCGACCAGACCGCCGATGCTGATGGCGATCATGGTGCCGACCAGCAGCAGGCCGACGTTGGTCTCCAGAAGTTCGTGCTTGATGTTTTTCAGCATGATCTGTCCTCGTCTACGGTCAGGCGACGGCAGCGGCGGTTTGGCCGGCGACGTTGGCTTGATGGACACCCTGACGGATGGTCTTGAAGATGTTGAAGGCCATGATGCACATCCCGGTCAGGAAGAACATGCCGCCGATCGCACGCATCATGTAGAAGGGATGCATGGCGGCGACGGATTCCACAAAGGAATACTGCAGGTTGCCGTAGTCATCGAAGGCACGCCACATCAGACCCTGGGAAATGCCGGATATCCACATCGCGGTGATGTAGAGCAGGACACCGATGGTGGCCAGCCAGAAATGGATGCCGACCAGTTTGTCGTTGTAGATCCTGGTGTTCCACAGCTTCGGGATCATGTGATAAAGCGAACCGAAGGAGATCATCGCCACCCAGCCCAATGCACCGGAGTGCACGTGGCCGACCGTCCAGTCGGTGTAGTGCGACAGTGCGTTGACATCCTTCAGGGCCATCAGCGGACCTTCGAAGGTGGACATGCCGTAGAACGACAGGGCCACGATCATGAAGCGCATGACGTAGTCGGTACGCAGGCGGTCCCAGGCGCCGGACAGGGTCATGATGCCGTTGATCATGCCGCCCCAGGAGGGCAGCAGCAGCATGATGGAGAAGGTGGCGCCGAGGGTGGAGGCCCAGTCAGGCAGCGCGGTCCAGTGCAGGTGATGGGTGCCGACCCACATGTACATGAACGACAGGGCCCAGAAGTGGACGATGGACAGACGGTAGGAGTAGACCGGCCGGCCGGCATGCTTGGGCACGAAGTAATACATCATGCCCAGGAAGGCCGCGGTCAGGAAGAAGCCGACCGCGTTGTGGCCATACCACCACTGCACCATGGCGTCCTGGGAACCTGAGAACAGGCTGTAGGACTTCATCGAGAATAGTCCGATCGGAACGGCCAGGTTGTTGAAGGTGTGGAGCAGGGCCGTAGCCAGGATGAAGGCCAGGTAGAACCAGTTGGCGACGTAGATGTGAGGCTGTTTGCGCTTCATCATGGTGCCGACGAAGATGGCCAGGTAGGAGACCCAGATGACCTCGATCAGCAGGTCGATCGGCCACTCCATCTCGGCGTACTCACGGCCCTGGCTGTAGCCCAGGACGTAGGAGATGGCGGCCAGAACGATGACGGCCTGCCAGCCCCAGAAGGTGAAGGGGATCAGGCCGCCGCCCCAGAGCCGGGTCTGGCAGGTACGCTGGACCACATAGTAGGAGGTGGCGAACAGCGCGGAACCGCCGAAACCGAAGATCACCGCACTGGTATGCACGGGGCGGAGGCGCCCGAAGGTGATGTAGGGAATGTCGAAATTCAGGAACGGCCAGGTCAACTCGGAGGCGATGTATACGCCGGCGGACATGCCGACCACCGCCCAGACGATGGACATGATCGAAAATTTCTTGATGATCTCGTAATCGTACTGTTCCGCAAGCGCGGGATTGCTTCCAGACATGACTTCTCCTCGGGGTAACCTGCTATCCATCACCAGCCTGCGGGACCGACTGGGATGCCTGCCGGATACCCGGCAATCAATAAAAAAAGACGGCGGAGTATATGCCTAAAGTCGCCGCAGTCGCAAGGTGACGAAGGCTATTCCCGGAGCAGGAGAGTCAGGTCGTGAGCGATATCCGGAGCGGGTTGGGCAAACGGCTGGAACAGGCGCATGCGACCCTTCTGGTCAAGGACATAGCTCCCTGCCGTGTGGTCGACGAGATAGTCTGAACTGCCAGATTCGATGTGCTTCTTGTAAAAGATATGGAATTCCTTGGCCGCGCTGGCGACTTCGTCCGGGGTGCCGTACAGGCCCAGAAAGCTGGGGTAGAAGTAGGGCACGTATTCCTTGAGCATGGTGGGTGTGTCCCGCTCAGGGTCGACCGTGACGAACAAGACCTGGACTTTCTGGGCGTCCGCCGGCGCCATCAGCTTGAGCGCCGAGGCGACATCGGCCAGCGTGGTGGGACAGACGTCCGGACAGTGGGTGTAACCGAAAAACAGGACGACCAGTTTGCCCCGAAAATCGGAAAGGCTGCGCTTGACGCCATTGTGATCGGTCAGCTCGAGATGGCGCCCGAAGTCGGCGCCGCTGATATCGGTGGCCTTGAAGTCGGTGCGCTTTGAAGGGCTACAACCGGCTAGCAGGGCCAGCAGCATGGCAAGAACGGCAGCCAACCGCCAGGGGTGTGAGTTCATCTGGCAGGCATGGCGGATGCGGGCAAGTCGGCCAGGCGATATTTGCCAGTCAGGACTGCCTTGGCCAGATCGTCGAGGGTCATGTAATTGAGCATGGAAATGATCTTGTTCTTCACCGGCGTCCACTTGAAGTGCATGGGACAGGCGGTTTCGTCGGAACATTCCTTCAGGCCGAGGATGCAGTTTTTGGTGAAGTCCGGCCCTTCGGTCAGTTGCAGGACCAGCATCAGAGAACTTTTCTGCATGCCATCGCGCAGGCAAAAGCCACCCAGTCGGCCCCGAAAGGAGTCGAGCAGGCCATGTTTGCAAAGATTCTGCAAAATCTTCGCCAGATAGGCAGCCGGAACGTTCAGGCGCTCCGCGATGTCGCGGTTCAGCACAGGCTCGCCGGGGGCCTGTGTGGCGATGTAAATCAGTGCCTGGATTGCGTACTGGCTGGTTCGAGACAAAACCATTTACAACTCCTTAAAGAGTTTTTTGTCCGAATTATAACCAGCTTGTCTGTTTTGCCTAGACCAAACTTTCGAACCATGACGCGAGTGATTTCGGCGGAATGAACCGAGCCGCATGGGTGGGGTCGCGGTCTTCGAGATAAGGCAGCACGGTCAGACAAGGGGCGTGCAGCCTTTTTTGCAGCGCATCCAGATTTTCATCGAAGGCGGACATGTCCGGATCGATCCGGTTGGCGACCCAGCCTGCCAGCTTCAATCCCCTGGCTGCGATCGCCTCGGCGGTGAGCAGCGCATGATTGAGGCAACCCAGGCGCAGCCCCACGACCAGGATGATCGGCAGGCCGAGTGCCACGGCCAGGTCAGCCGTATCGCGCTGGCCATCCAGTGGCACCCGGAAGCCGCCCACGCCTTCCACCAGGACCCAGTCGGCCAGGCCGGTCAATCTGTCATAGGCGTCGACGATGCGCGGAATCTCGATCCGGACACCCTTGCGTTCGGCGGCGATGTGCGGCGCCAGCGGCTCGCGGAACAGGTAGGGGTTGATCAGCTCGCGCGGCGCCGAGACCTTGGCGGCCTGTTCGAGCATCAGCACATCCTCGTTTTGCCAGATCCCCTCAGTCTGAACCGCGCCGGCGGCAATCGGCTTCATGGCCAGCGCACGCAGACCGAGTGCCGTCATGGCGTGGAGCAGCGCGGCCGTGGTCAGGGTCTTGCCGACGCCGGTATCGGTCCCGGTGATGAACAGGCCGGGCATCAGCGCAGTCCCGCCTGGCGCTGTTCGATCTTCAATTGAATCACCTTGCGTCCATCCTCCCATTGCGCCTTGTCGCCGACCCAGGCGTGGCCGTAGATCACCTCGAAGGTGGCGGGCAGGCGGCCTTCGCGGCGAAAGGCCTCGTAGCGTTCGACCATGTCTTGCCATTCCCTGCGACCCATCAGTCCTTCGCGCCGCGCGTCCAGCACGGTGTGGGCGCCGATGCCCTTGAGGTCGCGCAGCACACCTTTGAGGTCGCCGTAGGTCAGGGTCAGATATTCCATCTCCATGACCGGATTGGCGAAGCCGGCGTGGACCAGCGCATCGCCCAGGTCGTGCATGTCGACGAAACGGTTGACGTGACCGTAGCCGTCGAGCCCGGCGAAGGCAGCACGCAATTCGCGCAGCGTGTCCGGACCGAAGGTGGCGAACAACAGCACGCCGCCCGGCCGCAGCACGCGGCGCATCTCGCCGAACACCGCCTCGGGATCGTCCAGCCATTGCAGTGCCAGGCTGGACCAGGCCATATCGAAGCTGTCGTGGGCGAAGGGCAGGCTGGCCATGTCGGCGCAGGCCAGGGGCGCACCATGGCCGTTGAGCAGGCCGCCGAGACGGCCCAGCAGCGAGGGTCTGGGCAGCCGCGCGCGCGCTGCGGCCAGCATGGCGTGGGCGAGGTCGAGCCCGGTCAGGTCGGCCTTGGGGTAGCGTGCGCTGAGCAGCGGAAAGGCGAAGCCGGTGCCGCAACCGGCGTCGAGAATGCGCTGCGGCGCCAGCTTCATCAGGTCCAGGCGCGAGTCGAGCCGGCGCACTACCTCCTGCTGCAGGAAGGCGGAGTCGTCGTAGGTCCGCGCCGCCTTTTCGAACGCGCTGCGGATGGCCTGCCTAAGCGTCGATTTCATGCAGGAAATCCTTGACCTGCGCCGCGAACCAGTCGGGATGCGACAGGAACGGGGCGTGTGCGGCGCGCGGGTGCAGGGCCAGCCGCGCGTCCGGAATGGCGGCCGCCAGCCACGTGCCGGCGGTCGCCGGGCAGAGATTGTCGTAGCCGCCGTGGATGACCAGGGTCGGGCAGCCGATCTGTGCCGCCTGGTCGCGCAGGTCGATGTCGCGTAACAGGTCAAGTCCGGCCGCCAGGGTGGCGGGATCGGGCTCGCCGTGCGCGAACACGTGCTCGCGCAGGCGGCCGATCACCTCGCGTGCGGCATCGCCGCCACGCGCCTGCAGCGACAGGAAACGCAGCAGGGTGGCGCGGTAGTCGACCGCCAGCGCTTCAGCGAAGCCGGCCAGGACCTCGGGCGCCATGCCCTTGTCCCAGCCGTTGCGGTTGACGAAGGCCGGGCTGCTACCGACCAGCACCAGGCCCTTGAGCGGATGGCGGGCGGCGAGGGCGAGCGCCACCATGCCGCCCAGCGACCAGCCGACCACGACGGCGTCTGCCGGCAGGCCGGGCGCGAGGGCGTCGGCGAGGTGGGCCGCGTCGTAGGGCGCGACCGTCGCGCTGGCGCCGTAGCCGGGCAGGTCGGGGGCGAGGGCCGGGACACCGAGCGCGGTGGCGGTCTCGACCCAGATGCCGCCGTGCAGGCCCCAGCCGTGCAGGAAGACCAGGTTCATGCCAGTTCCCCCAGCGCCACGAGCAGGCGGTCGAGGTCGGCCAGGGTGTGGCTGGCGGAGAGCGAGATGCGCAGCCGGGCGCTGCCCTCGGGCACGGTCGGCGGTCGGATCGCCGGGCACAGGATGCCGCGTTCGCGCAGGCCGTCGGCCAGGCGCAGCGTCTCGTGGTTGTCGCTGACCAGCAGCGGCTGGATCGGCGTGTCGGACGGCAGCAGCGGCCAGGGCAGTCCGGCGACACCTTGCTTCAGGTGTGCGATCAGGCCGGCGAGCCGGGCGCGTCGCTCCGGTTCCTTCCCGATCAGTGCCAGGCTGGCCGAGACTGCGGCCGCCAGCGCTGGCGGCTGGGCCGTGGTGTAGGTGTAGGTGCGCGCCTTGTTGACCAGCCATTCGATCAGGTCGGCCGAGCCGGCGACGAAGGCGCCGGCGACCCCGGCAGCCTTGCCCAGGGTAGCCAGGTAAACCAGTCGAGAGTCGAGAGTCGAGAGTCGAAAGTGCTCCAGTATCCCGCGGCCATGCTCGCCCAGCACGCCGAAGCCGTGGGCGTCGTCGAGGTAGAGCCAGGCGTCGTATTTTTCCGCCAGCGCGAGCAGCTCCGGCACCGGCGCGAGATCGCCGTCCATGCTGAACACGGCGTCGCTAGCGATCAGTTTGTGCTCGGCGTCGCTGGCGCGCAGCAGCTGTTCGAGGTGGTCTAGGTCGTTGTGGCGGTAGCGCTGGTGCGCGGCGCGCGAGAGCTGGGCGGCGTCGACCAGCGAGGCGTGGTTGAGCTTGTCGGCGAAGATCGCACCGTGCCGGTCGAGCAGGGCCGTGACCAGGCCCAGGTTGGCCATGTAACCGGTCGGAAACAGCAGGGTGGCGGGCAGCTCGACGAAGGCGGCCAGTTCCTGCTCGGCGCGCTGGTGCAGGCTGTGGTGACCGGTGAGCAGATGGGCCGCACCGGCGCCGGTGCCGTATTGCCTGAGCGCCGCGCAGGCGGCGTCGGCGATGGCCGGATGCGCGGCCAGACCGAGGTAATCGTTGCTGGCGAAGGCGAGGTAATCCTTGCCGTCGACCCGGACCTGTGCGCCCTGGGCGCTGTCCAGCACCCGGCGGCGGCGGCGCAAGCCTTGGGCGTCCAGCTCGGCGAGCCGGGCCGCAAAGTTGATCATGGGGCTACGCCTCGGCGCAGCGGCGGCCCTTGACCGGCTCCGGTTTCAGGCCGAGCTTGGCAAACAGGGCGTTGTCGGCCTCGACGTCCGGGTTGCCGGTGGTGAGCAGCTTGTCGCCGTAGAAGATCGAGTTGGCGCCAGCCAGGAAGCACAGCGCCTGCACCGCCTCGCCCAGCTCGCGCCGGCCGGCCGATAGGCGGACGTGCGAGCCGGGCATGGTGATGCGGGCAACGGCAATGGTGCGCACGAATTCGAGCGGGTCGAGGTCGCCCTCGACCGACAGTGGCGTGCCCGGCACCCGGACCAGCATGTTGATCGGCACTGATTCCGGCTGCGGGTCCATGCAGGCCAGCTCGGCGATCATGCGCGCGCGCATGGCGCGGGTCTCGCCCAGGCCGACGATGCCGCCGCAGCAGACCGAGATGCCGGCCTCGCGCACCTGGCGCAGGGTTTCGAGACGGTCGTCATAGGTGTGAGTGGTGATGACCTGGCCGTAGAACTCGGGCGCGGTGTCGATGTTGTGGTTGTAGAAGTCGAGCCCGGCCTGCTTCAGCTTCTCGGCCTGGCCTGGCTTGAGCATGCCCAGGGTGACGCAGGCCTCCAGGTCGAGCGCCTTGACCTGGCGCACCATTTCGATCACGGCGTCCAGGTCCTTGTCCTTCGGGCCGCGCCAGGCAGCGCCCATGCAGAAACGGGTGGCGCCGCTGTCCTTGGCGGCCTTTGCCGTCGCGACGACCTCGGCCACGTCGAGCAGCTTCTCGCGCTCCAGGCCGGTGTCGTGGCGGGCCGATTGCGAACAGTAGCCGCAGTCCTCGGAACAGCCGCCGGTCTTGACCGAGAGCAGGGTGGACATCTGCACCGCGTTGGCATCGAAGTGGGTGCGGTGGGCGGTCTGGGCCTGGAAGATCAGGTCGTTGAATGGCAGCTCGAACAGGGCGGCGACAGTGGTCTGGTCCCAGGGCTGGGGCGCGTTCAACTCGGATAGATCAGTCATGGGTGTGTTCCTGTACGTCGATTTCAATGTCCTGCCACGGTTCGCTGCCGGCCTTCCAGATGTCGTACCCGGCCCAGGGCACCAGGGCCAGGACGAAGAAGATCCAGATGCCGCCCCAGCCGACAAGGTGCGCCGCGTCGTTGGCGACGACGACCAGCAGGCCGACGATGGCGTAATAGCGATAGCCGGCCCATTTGTTGAAATGCCGTACCCGGAGGTTGGGATGGTGGGCGATGGCGGCGTAGACGAAGATCGAGGCGGCCAGCCAGATCATCACCGGCGGCAACGACATGGCCAGGGGCAGAAAGGCAATTTTGACGTTGCCCAGTAGCTGGCCCAGGGAATAGAGGCTGGCTGACAGGAGCGTGGTGGCGATCGACAGGTAATTGAACAGTCGCGCGCTGCGCAGGGAGGAGGCAGCGGTAATGAGGTGTTTTTCGGCCACGGTTCGAGGAAAATGCGCAAAGGATGTGCATATTCGATTAAGGAGGGAGCCTTGTCAAACCAGGTGGGTGGTTTATTGAACAGCTGCCTTAGTTTTGCGCAAAGGCGGCTTGCTCAGCCCTGCTTTCTTTGCGGCGCACGCTGTCAGGGGCACATGCTCTGTCCCGGTTGCGCCGCCGATCTGCCCCGTCTGCCGGCCGAGCGCTGTCCGGCCTGCGCCCTGCCCACGCCGGGTGGGGTGGTATGCGGCGCCTGCCTGAAACACCCGCCTGCGTATGCCCGGACGGTGGCGGTCTATCAATATGCGTTCCCCGCCTCGGCGCTGATCCAGCAATTGAAGTACGGCGACCAACTGGCCCTGGCGCCCTGGCTGGCTGACCGGTTGGTAGAAGCGCTGGCCGATGCCGATCGACCAGACCTGATCATCCCCATGCCGCTGCACCCAAACCGCCTCAAGACGCGGGGTTTCAATCAGGCGGCCCTGCTGGCCAAACGCGTATCCAGTCAGCTGGATGTGGCCCTGGACCTGCACACCACGCGTCGGGTGCGCGATACCCGGCCCCAGGTCGAACTGCCGCTCAAGGATAGGCGCGGAAACATGCGCAATGCCTTTGCCTGCGATCTGGATTTGTCCGGCAAACGCATTGCCCTGGTCGACGACGTGATGACCAGCGGCGCCAGCCTCAACGAACTGGCCAAGGTAGTGAAGCGGGCAGGTGCGGACGAGGTATCGGTCTGGATCGTGGCGAGAGCCACCAAGCCTTAGAGAGTCGCTGATTTATTCGTCATGCCCGCGGAAGCGGGTATCCAGTTCATTGATTT